>CAZAQB010000065.1:0-18496 GCA_964487155.1 uncultured Ectothiorhodospiraceae bacterium | reverse complement strand
CGGAGGAGGACCGGGCGGTCCGGTGAGGCGGGGATCGAATCTTACCGAAGATGGTGGGCTTCGCTTCACTCTGCCCACCGTGGCCCGCGTGCAGGAAAAGCAGCTCCCCGCGTCGCCGCGAGATCCCGAGGCCTCTGGAACATGCATACCCGCGAGGGTGCTGCCCAATCAACCAATCACCTGATCAACGAAACAGTGATTCCGCCGCTCCATCCCAGCCTACGCGCCGGCCTGCGCGTTCCCTTGCCGCCCCCGTAGCCTCGTAGGCTGGGTTGAGCGTGCGAAACCCAGCATGCAGAGAGCACCGGGTCGCCAGGCTCGCGCTAGCGCCACCCCTCCACCGCCTTCTCCGCCTCCCGGTTCAGCGGCCGGGCGATGAGCCCCTGTGCGCCCACGGCCACCGCAAAGCGGGCGCCGTCGGCCATGGGCAGGTAGGTGGCGGTGCCGTAGAGCGCGTCCACCAGGGGCAGCCAGCCGGAGTAGCTGTGCGCCAGTCGGCCCAGATCCAGTCCCTGGGGCGGGGTCAGGTCGTGGACGCTGGGGCGGCGCACCCGGGCCTGGTTGGCGTCCGCGTAGCGTCCCTGCAGCCGTTCCAGCCGGAAGCGCGGATCCAGGCCCAGCAGGGTCGCGGGGCCGGTCCATTTCAGCAGCCGCCCTTCCAGCTGCCACTGGTCGCCCTGGAGTTCGTAGATGGAGCCAGCGTCGCTGCCGGGCTTCTCCAGCAGCACGTGGTAGCGCTGGGGCGCCAGGGCCTGGAAGTGCAACTCGGCCAGGGGTCGCTCGGCGGTGAGGCGCTGGTAGGTGTGCAGGTTCAGTGCTGCGGCACCCACGGCGAGGCCGACAGCCAGCAGCCCACCGCCCCCGAGCCCCTCCACCCCGGCCCGCAGCGGGCGCCGCCGGCGCAGCTGGCGCAGACCCAAGCCCAGCAGGGCCAGACCGGCCAGCAGCAGGCCCAGAGCCACACCCTCCACGAGCCCCAGGCCACTCATCGGGTACCGAGCCGGAAGCGGCGCCCCTGCCACGCCAGCGCGATGCCCTCCGGGGTGATGTGCAGCAGCCGCGCTCCGCTGGGCAGCTGATCGCCCTCCCGGTAGCGGCGCAGATCCAGCAGGATAAATCGCCGTGCCGGATCGTCTGTGAACACGTGCACGTCGACGGTCATCTCGGGGACGGAGCTGCGAAATTCGGCGGGCAGCTCCTCCAGGTACGGCAGGCTCTCCCAGGGTGCTGAGGGAGACGCCGGCGCCGGGCTGGCGCTTGGCTCGGCGGCGGGGGCGCTCCGAGTGGCCGCCTGCTGCGGTGGCGGTTCCGCATCCGCCGGTGCCGCGGGGCGCGGCGGCTCAGGGGAGGCCGAGGCTGGGGGCGGGGGGTCCGGCGGCTGCGCAGGCCCCTCGGTGCGGGCCGGGGAGGGCGCCTCCTGGGTCCGGGGTGGTGCTTGGGGCGGGCTGGGCTGCGCCGCGGGCGCCTGGCGCACGGGCGCCGCGGTGTGGGGCGGGGGCGGCGAAGCCGGCTCGCGCAGCAGCAGGTAGCCCGCTAGTACCCCGGCGTTGGCCAGCAGTGCCAGGCCCAGCAGCACCGGCCACAGCGGCCGGGAGGGGGCTGGCGAGGGAGCTGCGCCCTCCAGCAGTGGATCCTTGGCCCGACCCTGTCCCCGCCGCTCCCGCTCCGAGCGTTTCAGGGCATCCAGGATGTAGGACACTTCAGCGCACCTCCGCCGACGAGGGGCCCGCCGCCGCCTCCGGGGCCGCCGGCTCGCCCCAGGGCAGCCGCCCGGCGTCCAGCAGGCCGCTCACCAGCGGCCAGCCCAGCAGCGCCACCAGGGCGATCCCGGCCGCCGCCAGCGCCACCAGGGCCGCCCGCCGCCGCGGCGGCGGGCGGCCGGCCACCTCCCGGGCCGCCTGTCGGGCGATCCGGGCGTCTATGGAGTTGTGCCCGGCGGCGTAGGCGCCCAGCAGGGTGCGGTCGCAGATCACGTTGATCAGCCGCGGTACACCCCGGGACTCCCGATGGACCACGCTTACCGCGCCGGCGCTGAACAGCGGCCGGCGGCAGCCGGCCACCGCCAGGCGGTGGCGGATGTACTCGCCGGTCTCCCGGGAATCCAGCGGCTCCAGGTGGTAGCGGGCCGTGATGCGCTGAGCCACCTGGCGCAGTTGGGGGCGGGCCAGCAGGTCCTGCAGCTCCGGCTGGCCCATCATGATGATCTGCAGCAGCTTGGTCTTGTGGGTTTCCAGGTTGGTGAGCAGGCGCAGCTGCTCGATCAGGTCCGTGGACAGCGTCTGGGCCTCATCCACCACCACCACCGTGGTGTGGCCCCGGGCGTGGCCCTGCAGCAGGTATTCGTTCAGCCGGTCGGTGAGATCGCGCACGCTGTGGCGGCGCGCGGGGGGCTCGATGTCCAGCTCCTGGAACACCGCGTCCAGCAGTTCCCGCACGGTACGGGGCGGATTGTAGACGTAGGCGAGCCGGACATTGTCCGGCAGCTGCTCGATCAGTGCCCGGGCCAGCAGCGTCTTACCCGTGCCCACCTCGCCGGTGAGCTGCACGAAGCCGCCGCGCTCCTGGACGCCGAACAGCAGGTGGGCCAGCCCCTCCCGGTGGCGCTGACTCAGGTACAGGTACTGGGGATCCGGCGAGATGGCGAAGGGTTTCTCCGCCAGGCCGAAATAGCTCTCGTACATGGAATCCGCGCACTGCCAGGGCGGGCTAGCACCCACTGGAGCGGGATGGTAGCACCTGGGAGGGGCCCGGCGGCCGGACCCGGCGCACAGCCCCCGGACCGCCGGGCGTCCCCGGTCAGGGGGCACCCCCGGTGGCACCGGCTGGCGCCGGCACCGGCCGGGTGGCAAACCACAGGCCCACCAGGATCAGGCCGCCGCCCACGGCGTGGAACGGCTGCAGCCGTTCCCCCAGGAAGACCACCGCCAGCACGGCGGCGAACACCGGCACCAGGTAGAGGAACATGGCGGCCCGGGCCGGCCCCACCCGGGCGACGCCGTGGTTCCAGAACGCGTAGGCCAGCAGCCCGGGGAACACCGCCACGTAGCCGATTACCGCCAGCACCCGGGGTTGCGGCTCGAAGCCCCCGCCGAGGGCCAGCTCCAGCAGGTAGAAGGGCAGAATCACGGTGAGGCCCAGCGCGATCTGCGCGGTGAGAAAGGTCAGCGCGTGCAGCGGCAGGGCGAAGCGGCGCATCAGCACCGAGAAGCTGCCCCAGCAGAGGATCGCCGCCACCATCAGCAGGTCGCCCGGTGCAAAGGACAGCTCCACCAGCGTGCGCCACTCGCCGCGGGTGATGATGAACAGCACCCCGCCCAGGGCGCAGCCGATGCCCAGGGCGCGCAGGCGCGACAACGGCTGGCCCAGGACCAGCCATGCCAGGATCGCCACCCCGATCGGCATGTTGGAGTTGACCAGCGCGATATTCAGCGCGCTGGTGGATTGGGCCGCCAGATAGAGCAGGGTGTTGAAGGCGCCCACGCTGAGCGCCGCCAGCACCCAGAGCCGGGGCCAGTGCTGGCGCAGCATGGCCCGCTGGCGCCACAACGGCCGCAGGCCGAAGGGCAGCACCACCAGCAGCGCCACGGCCCAGCGCCAGAACGACAGGGCAAGCGGTGGGATGTCCCCCACCGAGGCCCGGGCCACCACGGCGTTGCCCGCCCAGAACGCCGCGGTGAGGGTCAGCCCGGCGTAGGCCGCCGCCAGTCCCCCCTCGGCGTCACCGCCCGGGGACCTGCTCACCGGAAATGCGCCATCAAGGCAGCTGGATGTCGTTGACCACGTCGTGCACGCCGGCGACGTACCAGCAGTCGAAGCTGGCGATGCGGCGTCCCTCCTCGGTGTCCACCAGGCCGGTGAGGTGCACCTTGCGCTCGCGCACCTGGACGCCGATCTGTTCGGCGTCCAGGCAGCTCTCCTTGTCCAGCACCAGTCGGATGGCGTCGGCGATCTCGTCGTCTGAGTCCTCTTCCGGGGGCGCCACGTGGATGCGGTTGTCCACGTCCGCGACGCCGGCGGTCCACCAGCTGAGCACCTCGGCCAGGCGCCGGTGGGACAGGCTGCCGGTGCGTCCGTGCAGCCGCACCTGGCCATTGCGGGCGGTGACTCCGATCCAGGAGCCGTCGTGGTGCGGTGCCGGCTTTGTCCCCTCGGCCAGGGCGGTCTCGTTGAATGCCGGCTCGTGGATCAGGTGGTGCAGCACCGCCTGGGCCAGTTCGTCGTCCGGGCGCTCCCGGCTTACCTGCAGCCGCAGCCGGTCGGCTACATGGGTGCCGTTCGCCGCCGCCCGGGCGGCGGCCATGGCCCGGCGCTTCACTTCGATGGTCTCCACCTCGCCCTCCAGGGCCAGGGGCGCGCCCGCCACCACGCGCAGCGGATCCCGGTGGGGATTGACGCCGGGATCCCGCTCCAGGGCGGCGCGGATGCGCTGGATGAGTTCTTCGTCGGCCATCGGCCTCACCTCCCAACCATTGTGCGTTCGCCGTGTATTGTTTTGGTCCGGGGCGCCGCCCCGTGTCCACCGGGACCGCCCCCCAGAGCTTGGGTCCGCGGCCGGCCATCCTCAAGGGCGGCACCGTCGGTTTCGCCCGCCGACCCCGGCGGCGTGCTTCGCCTGCCGGCCCGCGCCTGTTAAATTGACACGCCCTTCGGCCTGGAGAACCCTCATGGCTGACCCCCAAGGCGCCCCGCCCCAGGCGCGGCTCGCCCTGGCCCGGCAGTTCTTCGCCGTGATTCCCCATGGCCGGCTGCTGGGGCTGGAACCGGTGGAGGTAGGGGAGAATACGGTGCTCGCCCGGTTGCCCTACGCCGAGCATCTCGTGGGCAACCCGGACAACGGCGTGATCCACGGCGGCGTAATCACCACGCTGGTGGATCAGACCAGCGGAGCCGCGGTGCTGGCGACTCTCGGCACCCCGGAGCAGGTGGCTACCCTGGACCTGCGCATCGACTACCTGCATCCGGCCCGCCCGGAGGCGGACGTGCTGGCCCGCGCCGAGTGCTACAAGGTCACCGGTCACATCTGCTTTGTCCGCTGCCAGGTATTCCAGGAGCGGGAAGACGACCCCATCGCCACCAGCATGAGCACTTTCATGCGGGCGGCGGGCGAGGGGCCGGGTCTGGTGGAGGGGGCCGCGCCGTGGGATTGCTGACCACTCTGGAGCAGGCCCGCGGCGCGCAAGACCCGGCTGCATTCTGTGCCGCGGTGCCCTACGCCCGGTTGCTGGGCATGGAGTTCCGGGAACTGGACGGCGACCTGCTGTTCTCCCTGCCGTTCCGCCAGGACAACATCGGCAACCCTCTGCGCCCCGCCCTGCACGGCGGGGTGCTCGGCGCCTTCATGGAACACGCTGCCATCATTCACCTGCTCTGGTACGGAGAGAGCCGGCGCCTGCCCAAGGTGGTGGATTTCTCCATCGACTATCTGCGCCCGGGGCAGCCGGAAACCACCTTCGCCCGGTGCACCACCTGCCGCCAGGGCAAGCGGGTGGCGAACGTCGCGGTGGCTGCCTGGCAGGACGACCGGGAGCGCCCCATCGCCACTTCCCGGGCCCACTTCCTGCGCAGCGGGGGCGTTGGATAGTTAATTAGTCGATCGGTGGATGAGTCGGTCTTGGAGTGCGGGTCGCATCCGGCGGCACTGATCACCTGCTCACCGGAACACCTCCAGCTCCTCGACGTCGGCCAGCTGCACCGGCAGCTCGGCGCTGCCGCCGGATTGGCGCCGCAGGAGTATCAGTTCCCGCTCGCCGACGCGCCGCAGCACCCCCTGGAGCTGAGCGCCCTGGCGAGTGCGAAGGCGCAGGGTGTAGCCCTCCAGGCCGGCCAGCTCGGTCATTTCCACGGGCTCGAAGGCGGCGCCCTCGCCAGGGCTCCCTGCCGGGGTGCCTAGCACCGTGCCGAACGCCGCTGGTTGCGCTGCCGGTGCCTGCCGCGGCAGCCAGGCCTCGGCCGGCTCCGTCACCGGCGTCTCGTTGATCGCGAGGGAGGGCTGCAGGGCTTCCAGCCGTTGCCGGGCGTCCATGGCCGCCAGTTCCCCCAGAGTGGGCGCCGGTTCCGCGGGGCGGGAGTGCCACTGCAGTTCCCCGCCCTGGCGCAGGAATTCGGCGTATGCCCGGCGCAGTTCCGGGCCGGGAGCGGCCTGCCGGCTGCGGGCCACCGCTTCCACCTGGTGCCGCACGAAGGCCTCGGGTTCCAGCCCCAGCTGGCCGGCGCAGTAGAGGTTGCGGGACCGGCCGAAACCCAGGTCGGTGTAGCGCAGGCTCAGTTCCAGGAGCCGGGCGGAGGCGAGCTGGGCCGGTCCGTCGCGCGGGTCTACCCCCAGGCGCAGATCCAGCCGGTGGCCGCTCAGCCCGCCGGTTTCCGCCCGCCAGCGCAGCCGCAGCACATGGCTGCCCGGCGCCCGGCGCAGCCGCGCCACCAGGTCGGTGGACAGCATGGAGACGCCCATGTCCGCGAGCATCGCGGCATCGACGCGGGCGATGGCACCGCAGCCCCGGGCGTCTGCCGGAGTCGCCAGGGGCAGCAGGCCCCAGGGCCCGCTGGCGTGCTTCGCCAGCGGGCCGCCGGTGTCCAGCAGGATGTCCTCGGCGGTCACGTCCAGGGACTCAGGCCACTGGCCGCGGCGGATCTGCCGTCCCAGCTCCAGCAGCGCCAGGGGGCCGCCTGAGTCCAGGCGCAGCTGGCGGATGAACAGCTGGCCGCCGGTGTTTGCCGGTTCCCAGTCCACATCTGACAGCGTCAGGCTGCCGCGGGCGGACACCGCCAGCGACCCGTAACTGAGCTGCCCCGCAGGCTGCAGGGCCCGGGCCAGGTGGTCCACCGCCTCACCGGCGCGGTGCTCCAGGTAAACCGCGGCGCCGGCCACGGCGCCTGTCAGCCCTACGGCCAGCAGCGCCAGCCCCTTCCAGCTTCCCAACGTCATGCGGCCTCCCGCACCTCGGCATCCCCGGCGGCCGATGCCCATCCCGGCCATCGGTATCGCTCCCCACGATGAGCAAGCCTATGCGTTTGCGCGCCAGAATGCTGAGGGACAGTGCACGCCGTGGTGGCCGCGGGCGCCTTGGGGAGGGTTACGCCGCGGCCGGTCCGGCCGGCGCTCAGGAGTGGCTCAGTGGCGGCCGGCGGACGCCGGCGCGCCGCCGCCGGCTGTGTTCCAGCACCGCCGGAAAGAATTCGAGGAAGTCCTGCTCCAGGCCGGCATAGGCCCGCTCCACGTCAGCCACGGCGCCAGGCAGGGCGGTGGGACGGCGGAAGCGCAGCGCGATGCGGTCGAGAGCTGTGGCCACGGCGGCCAGTCTCCGGTAGCTGCCCAGCCAGTCGCCTGCTGCCATGGCCGCGACCACCCGCTGCATGGCCTCGGGCTGGTGGGATCGATGGGCCAGTAGCCGGGCGTAGACTCGCCGCGTGTAGTCATCCAGGGGATGCTCGCACCAGCGCTGCCAGTGGCGGGCCAGCAGGTGGTCGTAGCTGAGATCCACCACGATGCCTGCGAAGCGCCGCCGCCGGCCCTCGATGCGGCGCCGGCTGCGCTGGAAGGCGGGGTGGCCGTCGCAGAAGGCGTCCACGGCGCGGTGCAGCCGCACCGACTCGGCCATCGCCGGGGGCAGCTGGGGCGGGATGCTCCCCTTGAAGAAGTCCCCCAGGATGCTGCCCACCTGGGCCTCGGCATCCTCGCCGCCGAGCAGCAGGTGGGCAAGAAAGTTCATGGAACTAGCCCGAAGATTTCACGAATGTGCACCGATCTCGCTTGTCTCTTGGTCCCACAAGGAATCTTCTCTCAGTCGGCCGTACTCACCGATACGCCGCTCCTTCGAAAAGTCCCTGGTGAAACCAATATCCTACGCGATATCAGCACAAATTCATGAACTATTTGGGCTAGAACGCGGTGCGGCAGGCTGAGGGATTCGCTCATGGCGGGGAGTCCGAGCCGTGCCGCGGTTCAGGCGCTGAGCCAGCCCCTCGCCTCCTGCAGGCGTTGCGCCAGCGCCGGGCTCTCCGCCAGTGGCCCTTGCGCAGCCAGGCCAAGCCGGCGGTAGGCGGGCAGGGCGGCCCGCTCCTCCGGTGCCATGTCGCGGCCCTGTGCCGAGCCTGCCTCCAGGTTGGCCACCTGGACTAGGTCCAGGTAGTCCACCGGCCCGCTCCGCGGCGCCCAGGGGGCGTCGTGCCAGCGGGCCACCGCCACCAGACTGGCGGGGAAGTCCCAGGCCTGGAGGATGCGCGCCCCGACTTCGGCGTGCAGTTCCTGCATCAGGCCCAGGATGGCTTCGTCCGACAGGGCATCAGGGGAGCCGGAATCCAGGTAGCGGGCGATGGGCAGCTTGCCGATATCGTGCATCAGCCCCGCCAGCATCGCGGTGCCGGGATCCAGGTGGGGCTGGTCGTCCGCCAGCACCCGCGCCAGCGTGCCCACCTCGATGCTGTGCCGGTAGACCTCTCCCACCAGGCGGGCGTGGCTGGCATGGACCGCATTCAGCATGCGCAGCAGGCACAGGCTGGTGACCAGGGTGCGCAGGTGATCGAGCCCCAGCCGGGCCACCGCCGATTCCAGGCTGCTGACGTCCCGGCCGGTGCGCCGGGCGGCGCTCTGGGCGAGCTTGAGCACCCGGGTGGCGATGGCTGGATCGCGCTGGACGATGCGCGCCAGGCGGGCGTGGGTGCAGCCGCTGCGTTCTATCTCCTCGCGCACCTGCAAGGCCAGTTCCGGGAGGCCGGGCAGCGTCAGCCGGCCGCGCTGCAGGTCGTCCAGCAGGCGGCTCTTGAGGGCTTCGCGATCCAGCCGGGAGCGGGCGTTCGGTCCCTTGGGCTCCATGGGTTGGCGTCCTGTATCACGGCGTGTCGGCCCATTACGGGAAATACCGGGGACTCGCGGCCTCGCTCAGGCCCGGCTGGCGCCGGCGCGGCGCCCGGACCCCCGCCGGCCACCGCCGCCAGTCCCGCGGCGGCCGCCGGCCGGGCCGGGGCGCCGCTCGCGGCGCACGGGGGGCTTGACCTCCTGCGCCATCATCGCCTCGGTGGCCATTTCCGAGGGGATCTTCTGGCCGATGAACTGCTCGATGTCCGGCAGCGAGTAGACGTAGCTCTCGCAGGCGAAGCTGATGGCGTCACCGCTTTCGCCGGCCCGCGCGGTGCGGCCGATGCGGTGCACGTAGTCTTCCGCCTCCTGGGGCAGGTCGTAGTTGATGACGTGGCTCACATGGGGGATGTGAAGGCCCCGGGCCGCCACGTCGGTGGCCACCAGGATGGGGAGTTCGCCGTCCTGGAAGCGCTTCAGCAGCCGCTCCCGGGTCTTCTGGGGGATGTCGCCGGAGATCACCTCGGCATCGAAACCGTTGCCCTGCAGGTAGCCGGCGGTGCGCTCCGCATCCCGCTTGGTGTTGGCGAACACCAGCGTGCGGGTCGGGTCCTGCTGCTGGAGCACACCCAGCAGCAGGGCGATCTTCTGGTCGTTGGAGACGTGGTAGAGCACCTGGCGCACCCGCTCGGCGGTGACCTGCTCCGGCTCCACGGCCACCGACTCGGGCTTGTTCATGTGCTCGAAGGCCAGTTCCTTGACCCGCTCCGAGAGGGTCGCGGAGAACAGCATGTTGATGCGCTTCTCGGGCGGCGGCATGCGCCGCAGCAGGTAGCGGATGTCGGGGATGAAGCCCATGTCGAACATGCGGTCGGCTTCGTCCAGCACCAGCACCTCGATGTTGTTGAGCTTGAGCGTGCCTTGCTTGTAGAAGTCGATGATCCGGCCGGGGGTGCCGATGACGATGTCGGCGCCTTCCTCCAGGGCCCGGCGCTGGCCCTCGTAGGGCACGCCGCCGTAGACGGCGACGAACTCCATGCCGGTGAAGTAGCCCAGGGAATCGGCGTCCCGGTGGATCTGCAGGGCCAGTTCCCGGGTGGGGGCGAGCATGATGGCCCAGGGGCCTTTCTTGTCCTCGGCTACCGGTGTCTCCATCAGATAGTGCATGGTGGCCAGCAGGAAGGCCGCGGACTTGCCGGTGCCGGTCTGCGCCTGGCCGCAGACGTCCTTGCCCTGCAGCGCAATGGGCAGGGTGGCTGCCTGGATGGGCGTGCAGTGGGTGAAGCCGACCTCGCGCAGGCCCTCCAGGAGGGATTCGGTGAGGCCGAGAGAGTCGAACGTGGTTTCGGTAAGCGGTGATGTGTCCATGGGCGCGTAGGGTACCGCGTTTGCGGCCGTCAATCTTCCCGGAAATGCCATTTCCAGCGAGGAAAGCGCGGATTTTTGTCGTTGCCGCACTTGAGCCGATTCCGGTGACAGGGCCGGCAGGGCTCGGGGTTCGGCCGCCGCAGCAAGCGCAACGGCGCCCTGGCGCCCGTGCCTTGCGCCTGCGGTCTGCCGCGGCGCGGCCCGCCGGTCTTGCGCGGGCGCCGCTCGGTACCGACAATAACCCACCGGGAGAGTCTGAAATTCACCCGGGCCCCCGGGCCCATGTGCAGAGGTCATCCATGTCCGACATCCAGGAAGTGATCGCCCAGCAGGTGCGGGAGAACCCCGTGGTGCTGTACATGAAGGGCACGCCCCAGTTTCCCCAGTGCGGTTTCTCCATGCGCACCGCCCAGGCCCTGGGCGGCTGCGGCGTGAAGTTCGCCTACGTGAACGTGCTGGAGGACGAGGGCGTCCGGCAGGGCGTCAAGGACTTCGGCAACTGGCCCACCATTCCGCAGCTGTACGTCAACGGCGAGTTGGTGGGGGGCTGCGACATCGTGATGGAGATGTACCAGAGCGGCGAGCTGCAGAAGCTCTTGCAGGAGGCCGCCGGCGGCGAGGCCAGCGGCTGAGCCGCGCCGGCTCAGCCGTTCTCGGACAGGTTGCCCGGGTCGCCATAGTCGGGGAAGCCGTGCAGCTCGTCCCAGTGGTTGACGATGGCGCAGAACAGCTCCGCCGTCTTCTCCGCGTCGTAGATGGCGGAGTGGGCCTCCCGGCCGTCCCACTCCGACCCTGAGGCGCGCACCGCCCGGGCCAGGACCGTCTGGCCATACGCCAGGCCTGCCAGGGTGGCGGTGTCGAAGCAGCTGAACGGATGGAACGGGTTGCGCTTGACCGCCGCCCGTTGCACCGCTGCGTTCAGGAAACCGAGGTCGAACCAGGCGTTGTGGCCCACCAGCACGGCGCGGGTGCAGCCGGTTTCGCGAATCTCCTGGCGCACCGGGCGGAAGATATGGCGCAGGGCGTCCTCCTCGGATTTGGCCATGCGCAGCGGGTGGTCGGGGTCGATGCGGTTCAGCTCCAGGCTCTTCGGGTCCAGGCGCGCGCCCGGGAACGGCGCCACGTGGCAGCTCACAGTCTGGGCCGGGAATAGCCGTCCCACATTGTCCATGCGCAGGATCACCGCGGCGATCTGCAGCACGGCGTCGGTGGCGGCCATCAGACCGCCGGTTTCGATGTCCACCACCACGGGGAGAAATGTCCGGAATCGGCGGGCGATGGATCGGGGAGGCTGATCGCCTCCGCTATGTTCGACGCTCAAGGGCGGCTCCCGTGGGCTGGAGCGGTGGTGGGCGAGGGGCTGGACGGGGCAGCCGATGCGGGCCGCCACCGTGAATCATGCTACGGGGGGCGCCTGCTCCACGCAACCGGGGCTGCCGCGCGATGCGGTCCGTCCCGGGCTGACTGGGGCGCTTTGCTCAGGGGCCGCGCAGGCGCCACTCCAGGGTCTCGCCGGCAGCCATGGGGCGCACCGTCTCGGTCCCCAGGGGATAGGCCTCCGGCACTGTCCAGGATTCCCGCTCCAGGGTGACCCGGCCGCTGTTCAGTGGCAGGCCGTAGAACGCTGCGCCGAAGCGGCCGGCAAAGTCGTCCAGCCGCTCCAGGGCCCCTGCCTGTTCGAAGGCGCGGGCGTAGAGCTCCAGCGCCAGGGGGGCGGTGTAGATGCCGGCGCAGCCGCAGGCGGCCTCCTTCGCGGTTCTGGTGTGGGGGGCGCTGTCGGTGCCCAGGAAGAACCGCGGGTGCCCGGACACGGCGGCTTGCAGCAGGGCCTCCCGGTCGTGCTCGCGCTTGGCCACCGGCAGGCAGTAGTGATGGGGGCGGATCCCCCCGGCAAGCAGGTGGTTGCGATTGATCAGCAGGTGGTGGGCGGTGAGCGTGGCGGCCAGGCGCTCCGGGCCCTGGCGCACGAACTCCACCGCGGCGCGGCTGGTGACATGCTCCAGCACCACCCGCAAGCGGGGATGGCGCTCCAGCAACGGGGCGAGCACCCGCTCCAGGAACACCCGCTCCCGGTCGAAGATGTCCACCTGCGGGTCGGTCACCTCGCCGTGGACCAGCAGCGGCAGGCCGGCCTCGGCCATGGCCTCCAGGGCCGGCGTGCAGCGCGCCAGGTCGGTGACGCCGGCGTCGGAATGGGTGGTCGCCCCCGCAGGATAGAGCTTGACGCCAAACACTGCGCCGCTGTCCGCGGCCGCCTGGATGGTGGCAGGCCCGGTGGTGTCGGTCAGGTAGAGGGTCATCAGCGGCTGGAAGTCGCTGCCCGCCGGCAGCGCCGCCAGGATGCGCTGCCGGTAGGCCAGGGCGGCGTCCAGGTCGGTGACCGGCGGTTGCAGGTTGGGCATGACGATGGCCCGGGCAAAGCTGCGGGCGCTGGCGGCCACCGTTTGCCGGAGACTCGCGCCGTCGCGCAGATGCAGGTGCCAGTCGTCCGGCTGCCGAATAGTGAGGGTCTGGGGCATGCTGTGTGTCCGGCGGGGCTGGCCTGCGAGTCTAGCCGGACCCGGGGCCACAGATGAACCCTGATTAACAGGGATGCAGGGGTGGTGCGCAGCGCGGGCGCGGCTCGGCGATTCCATGCAGTCAGCCGCGCGTCGCGGCTCCCATGAACCCTCTGTGTTCATCTGTGGCTGATACGCGGTGCCAGACGGCTGTCCCGGGGCACAGTAAACGCGCCGGGGAACTGCCAATACCGGCACGAAGCTTGTTAGAGTGCGGAATTGATTTGCTGGTGGCCCACGGGGTTAGCTGGTCTATAACCGTAAAAACAGTGGACGCCCTGCGGCCGCATGGCAGGCCAGGGCATGTTCCGGGGGAATTCATGTCAGAAGTCAAGAAGGTGGTGCTGGCCTATTCGGGGGGACTGGATACTTCGGTGATCCTCAAGTGGCTGGAGGAGACCTACGGCTGCGAGGTGGTGACCTTCACCGCCGATCTCGGCCAGGGCGAGGAACTGGAGCCGGCCCGGCGCAAGGCCGAAGCCTTCGGCGTGCGTGAGATCTTCATCGATGACCTGCGCGAGGAATTCGCCCGGGACTTCGTCTACCCCATGTTCCGGGCCAACACCATCTACGAGGGCGAGTACCTGCTGGGCACCTCCATCGCCCGGCCGCTGATCGCCAAGCGCCAGATCGAGATCGCCCGTCAGACCGGCGCCGACGCTGTGGCCCACGGCGCCACCGGTAAGGGCAACGACCAGGTGCGCTTCGAGCTGGGCTACTACGCCCTGGAGCCGGGCATCCGGGTGATCGCCCCCTGGCGGGAGTGGGATCTCACCTCCCGGGAGCGGCTGCTGGACTACGCCGAGCGCCACGGCATTCCCGTGGAGGGCAAACGCCAGGGGGGTTCGCCCTATTCCACCGACGCCAACCTGCTGCACATTTCCTACGAGGGTGGCGAGCTGGAGGATCCCTGGTGCGAGCCCGACGAGGCCATGTGGCGCTGGTCGGTTTCTCCC
This sequence comes from uncultured Ectothiorhodospiraceae bacterium, assembly GCA_964487155.1. Lineage (GTDB taxonomy): Bacteria > Pseudomonadota > Gammaproteobacteria > Nitrococcales > Nitrococcaceae > CAZAQB01. Next base: position 4,823 of record CAZAQB010000065.1, on the reverse strand, counting down.
CAGGCCGCTCCGGAGCAGGGCGCGGAGATCGAGCTGGGCTTCGAGGGCGGCGACGCGGTGAGCCTGGATGGCGAGCGCCTCAGCGCCGGGGAGATGCTGGCGCGGCTGAACGCCCTGGGAGGCGCCCACGGCGTCGGCCGCGTGGACATCGTCGAGAACCGCTATGTGGGGATGAAGTCCAGGGGCTGCTACGAGACTCCCGGCGGCACCATCCTGCTCAAGGCGCACCGGGCCATGGAATCCCTCACTCTGGACCGGGAGGCGGCCCACCTCAAGGATTCCGTGATGCCCCGCTACGCGGAGCTGATCTACAACGGCTACTGGTGGAGCCCGGAGCGCCGGGCGCTGCAGGCCCTGATCGACGACACCCAGGGCTGCGTCAACGGCGAGGTGCGCCTGCGGCTCTACAAGGGCGGAGTCTACGTGCTGGGCCGGAAATCGGATTCAGACAGCCTGTTCGACAGCGCCATCGCCACCTTCGAGGATGACGCCGGCGCCTACAACCAGAAGGACGCCGCCGGCTTCATCCGCCTCAACGCATTGCGGCTGCGGCTCGCTGCCCGCCGTCGCACGGAGCCGTGAGCGAGGCCCGGGTCCAGCTCCAGCACACGGACGGCGCCCCGGCGGCGCCGTCCGATGATGGCTGGCAGCGTGAGGTGCCGACGGCGGACGACGGCGCTCCCCAACTGCTGCGCGCGTTGCTGGAGGCGCCCAGGGCCTCTTCCCACCCACCCGATGACAGCGGCCAGGCCGCCGCTGCCGCCGAGACCGCGCCCCAGGCCGACGGCCTGGGCGAACGGGTGCAGCGGGAGCAACTGCAGAGCCTGATGAGCCTCTCCGGAATCGCCCTGGGGGTCAACGGCCTGGCCGCCCTGGTGTTCTCCGTGGTCCTGTCTGTGATGGTGCCGCCAGGCTGGGTGGCCGGCTGGCTGTGCGCCGTCCTGGCGGTGGGCCTGGCCCGTTGCCTGCTCGCCTGGCAGTTCCAGCGACGCTCCGCCCGGTTCAGCTCCCCGCGGCCCTGGATGACGACTGCTACGGTGCTGGTGGGCCTGCAGGGCCTGGGCTGGGCGGCGGTGGTGGCCATGCTGCCCGGGGACGCCGGCCGGCCCGAGGTGACCTTCATGCTGGTGGTGCTGGCCGCCCTTGCCTTTGGCGGCTTCTCGCTGCTGGGCTTCCACCTGCCCGCCTCGGTTTCATTCGCCGCGCCGGTGCTGGCGGCCATCTGCGCCTGGTTTGCCTGGTCCGCAGTCGGACTGCCGGCCTGGATGCCGCTGGCGGTGCTGGCCGCCGTGCTGGGGATAAGCGTGGTGGCCGTGCACACCTCGCAGCTGGTGCGCCGCTCCATGCGGCTCGCCCATGAACGCGAAGACCTGATCGGCGACCTGAATGCCGAGAAGGACAACGTCCAGGTCACCCTCAATTCCATCGGCGACGGCGTCCTGACCACCGACACCGGGGGTTGCATCACCTACCTGAATCCGGTGGCGGAGCGGCTCACCGGCTGGTCAGTCGACGAGGCCCGGGGCCGGCCCCTCGGCGAGGTGCTGCTCCTGGGAGATCCGGACTCCGTCGCGCCCGCCGACCCGGTGGCCGCCTGCCTCAGCCACGGCGGCGTACTGCGCTTGGAGCAGGAGACGGCCCTGTGGCCGCGGCAGGGCCGCCACGAGCATGCCGTGGAGGTCACCGCCTCGCCGATCCGGGCCAGCACCGGCGGCAACCGCGGCGTGGTGGTGGTGATCCATGACGTCTCCGAGCTGCGCAGCATGGCCCGGGTCATGGCCTATCAGGCCCAGCACGACACCCTCACCGGCCTGATCAACCGCCGGGAGTTCGAGATCCGGCTGTGGAATGCCATCAACCGGGCCCGGGACGGCCAGCCCTCGGTGATGTGCTACCTGGACCTGGACCAGTTCAAGGTGGTCAACGACACCTGCGGCCACCTGGCCGGCGACGAATTGCTCAAGGATGTGGCCGAGCGCCTGCGGGGCCGGCTCGGCGAGGAGGACGTGCTCGCCCGCCTGGGCGGCGACGAGTTCGGCCTGCTGTTGCGCGCTCCCACCGAGGCGGACGCCTGCCGCCGCGGCGAGGCCCTGGCTGCGGCCCTGCGCGACTACCGCTTCAGCTGGGACGGCCGGTCGTACACGGTGAGCGCCAGCATGGGCCTGGTATCCCTCGCCGACGGGGGGACGCCGGCAGACGTGCTCGCGGCCGCCGATGCCGCCTGCTATCTCGCCAAGGACCAGGGCCGCAGCCGGGTCCAGGTCGCTCATCCCCGGGACCCGGACCTGCTTCGCCACCAGGGCCAGATGCGCTGGACCACCCGCATCCATGATGCCCTGGAGGAGGACGCCTTCCGGCTGCGCTTCCAGCGCATCATGCCCCTGCGCCAGGGGGCTCCGGTGCTGGCGGAACTGCTGCTGACCATGCTCGGCGCAGACGGGGAATCGATCGCGCCGGGCAGTTTCATCCCCGCCGGAGAGCGCTTCAGCCGCATGCCGGTACTGGACCGGCGGGTGGTGCGCCTGGCCCTGGAGGCGATTGCCGATCCGGCCCATCGCCAGCAGCTGGCGGGCATCGACGTGTTCAGCATCAATCTCTCCGGCCAGTCGCTGAGCGACGAGGCCTTCCTTGAGTACTGCCTGGAGCAGATCCGTAACTGGCAGGTGCCGGAGGGCAGCCTCTGCTTCGAGATCACCGAAACCGCCGTGATCGCCAACCTGGACCGGGCCAAGGCCTTCATCGAGGCCCTTAAGAACCGGGGCTGCCTGTTCGCCCTGGACGACTTCGGCAGCGGGGTGAGCTCGTTTGGCTACCTGCGCCGGCTGCCGGTGGATTTCCTGAAGATCGACGGCACCTTCGTGCGCCACATCGCCCGCGACACGGTGGACTACCGCATGGTGGAGTCCATCAACGAAGTAGGTCAGATGATGGGCATCCGCACCATCGCCGAGTACGTGGAGGACCAGGCCATCCGGGGCGTGGTGGAGCGCATCGGCATCGACTACGGCCAGGGCTTTGCCATCCACCGGCCCCAGTTCCTGGCAGCCCGGGAGGCGGGTCGGCGGTGAGTGGCGACCAGCAACCCATTGTCCGGGGCGGCTGTCTCTGCGGGGCGGTGCGCTTCCAGGTGCGCGGGCCGCTGCGCCCGGTGGTGGCCTGCCACTGCCGCCAATGCCGGCGCACCAGCGGCCACTTCGTGGCGGCCACCGCGGCCCGGCCCGAGCACATCGAGTTCCTGGCGGAGGCGGGCCTGCGCTGGTACCGCTCCTCGGACAGCGCCCAGCGGGGCTTCTGCGGGATCTGCGGCGCGAGCCTGCTGTGGCGGCCGGACTCCGGCGCTCACGTGAGCATCCACGCCGGCAGCCTGGAAGAGCCCACCGGCCTCTCCCTGGCGGCGCATATCTTCACCGCTGACGCCGGCGACTACTACCGGATCCCCGCCGACGAGCCCAGCTACCCCGAGGGAGAGTTGCGCCTGCAGCAGCTCTGGGGGGAGGGGGATGCGGGCGACTGACGTGCACTTGGTGGAATGGTTAACGAACCGGTCCGGAGCGCGGACTCAGGGTACTGGATACTGGAGCCGCATCGGGCACGGTGGATCCTCGGCAAAGCCTTGACCTGACTTCGCCGCCCTGGAAACGCCGGATGCGCTTCGCTTATCCGGCCTACGCGGCTCTTGGCCCGCGGCTGGGGATTTGGCGTAGGCGGTCCGCAATACCCGGTACCCCGCGAAGACGGTGGGTTTCGCTTCGCTCCACCCACCCTGCGCGGGCTTCGCCAGGGCGCCGGGCAGGCCGGTAGCCCTCGTAGGCCGGATAAGGCGCGCAGCGCCGCATCCGGCGTCTTCAGGCGCGGCTAATCCTTCCCCTTGCCGGCCAGCCGTTGCAGCGCCGCCAGGTAGGCGGCCTCGTCCGGCGGGCGGGCGTCGCGCTGGGCCTGCCAGAGGGCCTCGGCCAGGCATTCCATCATGGCGTGCTCCGCGTCGTGGGCGCCGCCCAGGCGTTGGCTGAGGAGGCGGTGGACCGCGGCCACCCCGGCGGGCCGGTCGGTGGCCACCTGCTCGCGCAGGGCCAGGTGCAGGCCCATGTGCAGGAACGGATTGGTCTCTCCCTGCTCCGGCAGGTACTCGCGGCCAACCGCCCGGTCGGGATGCTTCAGCACCGCCTGGTACTCCGGGTGTTCCGCCACCACGTCGGCCACCTGGGCCTCCATGGGTGTCAGGGGGCCGCCTGCCTGGGCCTTGGTCCAGGCGTCCACGTAGAAGCGGCGCAGGCTGTCACGGTCGGTGTCGAAGAGCATGGGATCTTCGTCGTTGTCAGGTGAATGGGACGGAGTGAGTGGAAAGGACTGAGGACTGAGTGGGCAGCCGGCGCGGCGCCGGGCGGGGGCGTAGGGTGGGTGGAGCGAAGCGAAACCCACCGTCCTGGTTGATGCTGGGATTACGCTGCGCTCCATCCCAGCCTACCTCTGCCCCGAAGGCCGGGTGACGGTCGTAGGGGGGCTGAGCATGCGAAACCCACCGTCTTCGCGGGCTACCGGGTATTGCGGACCGCCGACTACGCCAAATCCCCAGCCCCGGGCCAAGACCCGCGTAGGCCGGATAAGCGAAGCGCATCCGGCGTTTCCAGGGCGACGAAGTCAGGTTAAGGCTTTGCCCAGGGTCCACCGTGCCCGATGCCGCTCCAGTACCCAGTACCCGAAAGAGTGACAAGGACTGAGGACTGCGGACTGAGTTGAAGACGGGGCTTGACGGGTGCCGGGGCGGGGGCACGCTCTGCTCAGTCCTCAGTCCTCAGTCCTCAGTCCTCAGTCCTCAGTCCTCA
>CAZAQB010000064.1:0-18715 GCA_964487155.1 uncultured Ectothiorhodospiraceae bacterium | reverse complement strand
TGGGGCCAAGAGACAAGCGAGATCGGTGCAAATTTGTGAAATCTTCGGGCTAGCACTGCGCCGCCGGTTATCGGCCACAGATGAACACCGATTGACGGGATGCTCGGGAAGGCGTCTCGCTGCTGTCGCGAAACGGGGCCGCGGACGCTGCGCTCCATCCATCCAAGTCCATCCGTGTTCATCCGTGGCTAACCGGACGCGCCCCCGGGCCGTTCCGCCCCCGTCTGCACGGCCTGCGCTGATCGCTGGTAATCTCCGGCCCATGACGGCGGGACGGTTCCCATGAGTCAGTTGCTGGTGCTGGCGGCGGTGGTCGCCGTCGCCGTGCTGATGCTCTCCGAGGAGGCCCGGGCAGCGGTGCGCCGGCGCCTGCCCAAGCTGCTGCTCTACGGCGGCCTGGCGGCCCTGGTGCTGCTGGTGGTGACCGGCCGGCTGCACTGGATCGCGGCCGCCGTCGGCGGTGCCGGCGCCCTGCTGGCGCGGCTGCGGCCGCTGCTGGGCCTGTGGCCGATGCTGCAGTGGCTGCGGGGACGGCAGGCCCGGGCCGCGAGCGCCGGCACCTGGGTCCGCTTCTTCCGGGACGACACCGCCGGCGCCATGGACGGCGAAGTGCTGCAGGGTCCGCTGGCCGGCCGCCGTTTGAGCCAGCTCACCCGCGAGCAGCTTGAGGAACTGGCGGCCCGCTGCCAGGAGGAAGACCCGGAAGCCGCCGCCCTGCTGCAGGCCTATATCGGACGGCGTAGAGACGGGAACGGATCCTCCGGCGGCGGCCCCATGACCCCCGAAGAGGCCTACGCCGTGCTCGGCCTGGAACCCGGCGCCGATGAACAGGCCATCGTCGACGCCCACCGCCGCCTCATGCAGCGCCTGCATCCCGACCGCGGAGGCTCCGGGGAACTGGCGGCGCGGGTGAACCGGGCCAAGGCGGTCCTGCTGAACCGGGGCCGGAGGGCAGGGTAAGGCCTGGCTAGACCCACGTTGCGAAGAAACGTGGGGGCCGGCGCATCAAACGCCGACGTGTCAGTCAATCCCCGGGCCCGTGCCCGGGCCGACTCGCGCCGCCCATGCCACCGCCCGATGGCAGGTTTCTTCGCAACCTGCCCTACGGCGGGCTACGGTCGGTTCGGGCGGAACCCCAGCCCCCTGCTTCGGAGTCCCTCTTTTCGTAAACTCCCCTTAAGCGGGTAGGCTGGGATGCAGCGCAGCGCAATCCCGGCATGCGATTTGGATACCGGGTACTGGTCCCGGATAGCGCCCGGTTGGCGCCGCCATGGGCGGCCCCCAAGCTCACACCTCCACCCGGAGCCCGGCCCCGTCCGCCAAAGCCACCGGCATGTGCACGTCATTGTGGAGGTGTACCAGCCGGCCCGCCGCGTCCACCGCGATCAGCCCCGCCTTGCCGCCCACCTCGGCGTCCAGCTCCGCCAGGGCCGCGGCGGCCGCCTTCTTCAATTCGGCGTCGCGCTGCCGCCAGGCCACGCCCACCGCCAGGGCGGCACGCATGATGGATTCCCCACGGCCGGTGCAGGACACCGCCACCCGCCGGTCCGCCCAGGTGCCGGCCCCCACCAGGGGCGAGTCCCCCACCCGGCCCGGCAGGGCGCCGAAGGTGCCGCCAGTGGAAGTGCCCGCGGCCAGCCGCCCGCGCGCGTCCAGCGCGACGCAGCCGACGGTGCCGTGGTGGCGCTGCCAGCGCTCTCCCTGGGCCGGCGCCACCAGCGCCTCGGGCGGCTGGCGGACGATGCCCGAGCGCTCCGCGAAGGCCTCCGCCCCTGGCCCCACCAGCAGCACGTGGCGGCTGTCCTCCAGCACCCGGCGCGCCAGGGAAAGCGTGTACCGCACCCCGGTGACCGAGGCGACGGCACCGGCCTGCCGGTCGGGACCGTGCATCAGCGCCGCATCGGTGCGAACCCGGCCGTCGCCCTGCAGCACCGAACCGTAGCCGGCGTTGAACACCGGATTGTCTTCCAGTGCCCGCACGGCCGCCTCGACGGCATCCAGTGCCCCGCCGCCGGAGGCCAGCACCTCCCAGCCGGCGCCGGCTGCGGCGGCACAGCCCCGGCGCGCCTCCTCAAGGCCCGCCGGGGTGAGCTCGCCGACGCCGCCGTGGACCGCCATGGCAGGTTTTCCAGTACTCACACGCTCAGTCCTCCATCAGCTGCCGCGTGACCGCCCGGTTCTCCTGAGCATGTGTTCATGCTAGCAGCGGCCACGCCGCATGCCTCGCCCCTGGTCAGCGCCCCATAAAGCTGGCTACGCTTTGAGCAGCCCCGGACCGGCTGGCCGGCCGGGCCCACTTCCCCTGCGACTTCCTGGCGGAGGCCTGCGAGCGTGCTGGAGAACCTGCTGCTGCTGCTGACCTGCCAGATGCTGGGAGAACTGGCCGCGCGGACCCTGGCGCTGCCCGTACCCGGCCCGGTGCTGGGCATGACGGCACTGGTGGCGGTCCTGGCGCTGCGGCGGGGCCCCTCCGAGGGGCTGGAGCTGACCGCTGAAGCCCTGCTGCGCCACCTGGGGCTGCTGTTTGTGCCGGCCGGGGTGGGTCTGATGACCCACGGCGAGCGCCTGGGATCCGAGGGCCTGGCGCTGGCGGTCACCGTGTTGGTGAGCACCGCCGCGGCGGTGCTGGCCGGCGCCTGGGCCATGACTGCCCTCATGCGGCGGCGGCTCTAGCCCAGCGCCATGGAACAGATCGTCGACATCTGGGTCTATCTGTCCAGCTCGCCGCTGCTGTGGCTCACCGCCACGCTGGCCGCCTACCTGGGAGGCAGCGCCCTGCACCGGGCGGCGGGGGAGGCGGCGCTGCTGAACCCGGTGCTGCTGGCGGTGGCGGTTCTGGTGGCGGTGCTGCTGGCGAGCGGCACCCCGTACTCCCGGTATTTCGACGGCGCCCAGTTCGTGCATTTCCTGCTGGGACCGGCCACCGTCGCCCTCGCGGTCCCGCTGTACCGGCAGGCGCCGCGGCTGCGCCAGCTGTGGCTGCCGGTGCTGGGCGGGCTGGTGGCCGGCTCGGTCACCGCGGTGGGCTCGGCCCTGGCGCTGGGCTGGCTGCTGGGCCTTTCGCGCCAGAGCCTGATGTCGCTGCTGCCCAAGTCCATCACCACGCCGGTAGCGATGGGCGTGGCGGAGCAGGTGGGGGGACTGCCGTCGCTGACCGCGGTGCTGGTCATTGCCACCGGCATCACCGGAGCCGTGCTGGCGGTACCGCTGCTGGGTCTGGTCCGGCTGCGGGACCCGGCGGTGCAGGGCCTGGCCATCGGCGTAGCGGCCCACGGCATCGGCACCGCCCGCGCCTTCCAGATCAGTTCCCAGGCGGGGGCCTTCTCGGGCCTGGGCATGGGCCTCAACGCCCTGCTCACGGCCCTGCTGGTGCCGGCCCTGGTATGGCTCACCGGGCTGTGACAGCCACGTTCCCTGGAGGAGAGCAATCGTGAAACCTGGGCATGTTGTCTGCTGGCTGCTGCTGGCCCTGCTGCTGGCCGGACCCGCCGCCGGCGCCGGCACCGACCGGGGCCTGGTCTGGCGCATCGGCGAGGGCGCCGCCGCCTCCTACCTGGTGGGCTCCATTCACCTGGGCAGGCCCGACATGTACCCGTTGCCGGAGAGCATTCGCCGGGCCTGGGAGCGCACCGACACCCTGGTGGTGGAGGCCGATCCCCGCCAGCTCTCCAGCGCCGCCATCGGCGAGTTGGCCATCAGCCGCGGGCTGTACGGCGACGGCGGCAGCCTTCGTGCCAGCCTGGGAGAGAACCGCTGGCAGGAGGTGGCCGGCGCCGCCGAGGCGCTGGGACTGCCCGCACCGCTGCTGCTCCCCCAGCGGCCCTGGCTGGCCTTCTCGGCCCTGACCATGGCCGCCGCCGAGCGGGAAGGACTGCGCCACGGCCTGGGCATGGAGATGAAGCTGGTCGACCGGGCCGGCAGCCGGCCGCTGATCGAGCTGGAAGGCCTGCGCTCCCAGCTGGAGATGCTCTCCGGGCTGGCCCCTGAGGTCCAGCAGGCCCTGCTCGTGCAGCTGGCCCGGCAGGTAAGCTCGGGCGAGCCGCTGGTGGCGCCGCTGATCTCCGCCTGGCGCCAGGGGGACACCGCGGCTCTGGCCGCCTACCTGGACGAGGAGTTCCCCGCCAAACTGGCGGGCGCCCGGGAGGCCCTGCTGAGGCGCCGCAACCAGACCATGGCCGCCCGTCTGGACACCCTGCTCGCCGACGGCCGGCGCCACTTCATCCTGCTGGGCGCCGCCCACATGGTGGGGCCCGACGGACTGGTGGAGCGCCTGCGCCGCCGCGGCCACGAACTGGAGCAACTGTAGATGCGAACTCTCGCCACGCCCCTCGCCGCCATCCTGGCGCTGGCGCCGGCGGCCGCCTCCGCCGCCACGCCGGCCTCCGCCCCCGAGGCGCCGCCGGAGATCGCCGGCCGGCCCCTGGCCGGCGAGGCGGGCACCATCACATCGACCGCCGGCGAGCGCAGCGCCCTGGAGCTCACCGTGTACGCCGACGCCGTGGCCCTGGTGCGGGACGTGCGCGAACTGGCCCTGCTGGCGGGCCGCAACCCGCTGCGTGTGGAGGACATCAGCCCCGCGCTGGTCGCCGACTCCCTGGTGCTGGATCTCAGCCCGGAGGCCAGCGTCAGCGAGCTGCTGCTACCGGCGCAGCCGCTCAGCCTGGAAGCCCTGCGCCGCCACTACCTGGGGCGCCGGGTGAGCCTGCTGCCGGCGGACGGCTCCGGCGCGGCCGAGCGCAGCGCCCTGCTGGTGGGGGCTGGCGAGCCGCCTCTGGTGCTGGTGGACGAGCGCCTGGAAGTACTGGGGCCGGACGCTCCCTGGCGGCTCGCCTTTCCACCACCCTGGCCGGAGCTGGGGGTGCCCGGCGCGCTGACGGCGGTGGCGGTCACTGAACGCAGTGGCAGCCGCCGCGCCGAGCTCACCTATCTCAGCGAGGGGCTGGACTGGGGCGTGGACTACGCCGGCCAGCTGGAGGGCGAGCGCCTGGAGCTGACCGGCTACGCCACGCTGGCCAACGCCAGCGGCATGTCCCTCCCCGATGCCAGCGTGCGGCTGGTGGCGGGCGCGGTGAACCGGCCGAGCGGCTCCTCCGGGGGCATCGAGGTCCTGCAGGCCCGGGCCGCCATGGCGGACGCGCTGCCCGAGGCGCGCCCGGCATTCGAGTACCACGTCTACACGCTGGATCAGCCGGTCTCCCTGGAGGACGGCGAGCGGCGCCGCTACCGTCTGCTGGCGCGCCGCTTCGAGGGCGTTGAGCGGCGTTACCGGGTCGAGGCCGGGTCCACGGTGCGGCCCGGCGGCGCAGGCGACACGCCGCTGCCGGTGCGGGTGGCGCTGGTGTTTCCCAACGGCACAGCCGCGGCGGACGCGTTGCCCGGCGGGTCGGTCCGGGTGTACGGCGAGCACCAGGGCACCCCCTGGTTTCTCGGCGAAGACCGCCTGTCTCATACCCCCGGCGGCGCGCCGGTGGAGCTGACCCTGGGGCAGGCCTTCGACCTGCGCGCCGAGCGCCGCCAGAGCGCCTACCAGCGCCGCGGCGAGCGGGGCTGGGAGGCGGCCTGGGAGGTGACCCTGCACAACTCCCGGGAGGAGGCGGTCATCGTGGAGGTGGTGGAGCCGGTGCCGCCGGGAGCCCAGCTGGTCTCGGCCAGCGCCGAACCGCGCCGGCCGGCGGCCAACCGCCTGGTCTGGCAGCTGGCCGTGCCGGCGGCGGGCGAGGCGAGCATGCGCTACCGGCTGCGCGACGGCTGAGGCGCCGAACTCCGGCCCCGGTCACTTCATGCCCCGGGCTTCGCGCACCGTGTCGTAGGCGGCGCGGATCTCCCGGGTGCGCTCCTCGGCCACCCGGCGCATTTCCTCGGGCAGGCCCCGGGCGGCGAGCTTGTCGGGGTGATGCTCGCTCATCAGCCGGCGGTAGGCCTTCTTGACCTCGGCGTCGCTGGCCGAGGCGGACACCCCCAGCTCCTGGTAGGCCTCCGCCAGCACGTCGCCGCCGCCGCCGCTGGCGGCCCGGGCCCGGCGCTGCCCGCCGGCCAGGAATGCCTCCAGCCGGGCGTAGTCCTGCTCCCCCAGGCCCAGGGCCCGGGCAACCCGCAGCAGGGCGTCGCGCTCCGCCGGGTCCACCTGGCCGTCGGCCAGGGCGGCCTGGATCTGGATCTCCAGGAAAATCCGCGGCAGCGGGCCGCGCCCGCCGGTGGCCTGGCGCAGCCGCTCCACTTCCTGCTCCAGATCGAAGTCATCCGCCTTGCCGCGGTTGAAGTGGCGGATGGCCTCCTCGCGCTGCTCCGCGCCCAGGTTCATCTGCGCCATGGCCGCCTCGGCGGCTGCGATTTCCGCCGGGCTGACCCGGCCGTCCGCCTTGGCCACGTGGCCCATGACCGCGAAGCTGACCTGGAAGAAGGCCTCCCGCAGCTCCCCGAGCCGGCCGATGCCGAGCCCGCCGAGCGCCGCCCTGGCGAGCCCGCGGTCGAACCAGTGGCCCACCAGCAGCCCCAGCAGCAGGCCGATGAAGCCCCCCGCCAGGTAACCGAACAGGCCGCCGATGATCTTGCCGATCCACATGGGCGCTACTCCCCAGAAGCCGCGTTAGAATGGGAGGCGGTGGTGGAGCGGTCAATACCGGGAAGCACTTCACAGTTCACCGGCATCGCCCTGCCTATGGTGGTGTGATGCCGCCCGAGCAGCCGTGCAAGGGGAGCCCATGGCGAGTCATCTGACCCCCGAAGAACTGGCCTACCTGCAGCAGCTGTTCGGCATCCAGGGAGTTTCCCAGGCGCCGGGCGACGAGCGCATGCTGCTGCTGGACCCTGCGGGATCCGACGCCGAGGTGCTGGCGCGGCTGCTGGGCGCCCAGCGGTTGAGCCTCAGCGCAGAGCAGGACGGCTTTCTGTTCCGCTTTGACCTGAGCCTGGAGCAGCCGCCGGCGGGGGCCCCGTTGCGCCTGCGGGTCGGCTATCCCAGGATCGTGGAGCGCCACGCCCGGGAGCGTGCCCTGCGGGTGGCGCCGGCCCGGGGCGAGGTGGAGCTCGCCGAGACCAGTGGCCGCCTCACCGACGCCAACGTGCGCAACATCTCCGCCAGCGGCCTGGCCCTGGAGACGGACTCCGGCGGCCCGCTGAAGGCCGACGAGCACGTCTGCATGACGCTGCGGCTCGCCACCGGCGACCAGGCCCACATCGAGGGACGGGTGGTGCGGGTACAGCGCCAGCGCGGCAGCCGGCGCCAGACCCTGGGAATCGAATTCGAGCACACCGACCCCGACACCCGGGCGATCCTGGACCGCTTCGTCTTCCACCACTACCCCACACTGGCCCACTGACCCCGGGGGGCGGCGGCCGGTCAGTCGCCGAAACCGCCCCCCTCGAATTCCGCCCTGGGCGCCCGCTGCATCAGCCGGGCGGCGGCCTCCCGGGGCGTCAGGTAACCCGCCAGGGCGTAGTGGACCTGCTCGCAGATGGGCATGTCCACGTGCAGCCGCAGGGCCAGGCGGCGCACCTCGGCGGCGGTGCGCACGCCCTCCACAGTCTGGCCGATGGACCGGACCGCCTCTGACAGGCCCCGGCCGGCCCCCAGGGCCAGCCCCAGGCGGCGGTTGCGCGACTGGTCGTCGGTGCAGGTGAGGATCAGATCGCCGATCCCGGCGAGCCCCATCACGGTTCGCCGCCGGCCGCCCAGGGCCTCGGTGAGCCGCGCCAGTTCCGCCAGGCCCCGGGTCACCAGGCCGGCCCGGGCATTGGCGCCCATGCCCATGCCGTCCGCCATGCCGGTGGCCACCGCCAGCACGTTCTTCACGGCACCGCCGAGTTGGACGCCGACCGGGTCGTCGCTGGTGTAGACCCGGAACCGGGGGCTGTGGAAGGCCAGTCCCAGATCCTCGGCAAAACGCCCATCCCGGGACGCCACGGTCACTGCGGTGGGCAGGCCCCGGGCCACCTCGCCGGCGAAGCTCGGCCCGGAGAGCACCGCCTGGGACCGGCCCGGCAACAGCTCGTCGGCGGTGTGGGAGAGCAGCCCGCCGGAGTCCACGTCAAGGCCCTTGGTGGCCCAGGCCAGCCGGGTGTCGGCACCGAGCAGGGGAACGAGCTGGCGCAGCAGATCCCGGAAGCCGGCGCTGGGCACCACCACCAGCACCTCCGTCACGGCGTGGACGGCCGCGTCCAAATCGGTCACGGGCTGCAGCGACGGCGGGAAGGCGTGGCCCGCCAGATGGCGGCGGTTCTCGCGCTGGACTGCCAGGGCCTGCATGTGCTCCGGGTCGTGGCCCCAGAGCCGCACCTGCCGGCCGTTGCGGGCCAACACCAGGGCCAGCGCCGTGCCCCAGGAGCCGGCTCCCAGGACCGCCAGCCCGCCAGGCTGCGACGCGGCCCGCACCGCCATGGCCTCAGTGGGGCGCCTTGCCGGTCTCCTCCGCCCCGGGGTCGGCGGCCTGCTCGCCGCGGCGGGAGCGCTCCTGGGCATACAGCGCGTCGAAGTTGATGGGCGCCAGCACCAGCGGCGGGAAACCGCCCTTGCCGGTGAGGTCGCTGATGGCCTCCCGGGCATAGGGGAACAGCAGCCCCGGGCAGTAGCTTCCCACCAGCCCCTGGAAGGTGCTGTCGTCGAAGCCCTGGATGGTGAACACGCCGGCCTGGTGCACCTCGCACAGGTAGGCGGTGCGCTCGCCCTGCTTGGCGGTGACGGTGACCGTCAGCACGACTTCCACCAGGCCGTCGTTGAGCGGCCGGTTGCCGGCATTGAGTTCGACGTTGGTCTCCGGCTTCCAGGCCTGGCCGAAAACCTCCGGCGCCCCGGGTGCCTCGAAGGAGCAGTCCCGCAGGTAGAGTTTCTGGATGGCGAACTGCTGCTGGCTGGCGGCCGCCGGGCCGTCCGGCTTGGCGTTGTCCTCTGCCATGGGTTCCCCCGTTCGGTTGTGGGTCCGGCGCCGCGCGCCGGAATGCGGTCTGGAACTGGAGCCGGGGTGCGCGCCGGCGGCGGGCCCTCAGCCCCGGCCCTCGGTGGGCAGGCCGGCGTCCTGCCAGGCGGCCAGGCCGCCGCGCAGCTGATAGACCGGCTCCACGCCGCTCTTGCGCAGCTCGCCCAGCGCCCGGGAAGCCGAGCGCCCGGTGTCGCAGTAGACGATCACCGGCTGGCCGGGCTTGAGTTTCAACTGCTCGCGGCGCTTGGCAAGGTGGGCCAGCGGCAGATTCACGGCCCCGGGCAGGTGGCGCGTGACGAACGCGTTCTCGCCGCGCACGTCCACGAACTGGGCGTTCTCCCGGTTGTAGAGCAGGGTGGCCTCCCCGGGATCCAGCTGCTGGCCGGCGGTGCGCAGGTTCAGCACCTCGTTGACCACGATGGCAGCCACCACGCCCACCAGGGCCATGACCAGCAACGGATGGTTGGCGGCAAACTCGATCAGTCGGTCCATAGCAGGCAGTGCAGCCGGGATGCTTCGCGGATGGATCCCGGCGCGCCCGCAGGGCGGCGCATGGCCGAGAACGTTGGTAAGCTAGGAGTCTTCGCCATGGGCAACCGCATCGCGGCGCAGACGCCTAGCCCGGCGCATTATACTCACCGGCCCGTCGGAGAAAACCGGCTCCGTGCGATCCTCGGCCCTGCATTCCGCGCGGCTGGCCCTGCTGTTGGCCGCGGCCGCCACCCCCCTGCCGGCCCAGGACTACTCCGACAGCGCGCGGCGCCTGGAGCAGGTCCAGCAGCGCATCCAGCGCATCAGCACGGACCTCGAGGAGGAGCGCCGCCAGGAGGCGGACCTGCGCTCGGAACTGGCCTCGGTGGAGCGGCGCCTGGGCCAGGTGGCCGACAAGCTGCGCGGCCTGGAATCCGACATCCGCGGCCAGCGCCAGCAGGTAGCACAGCTGCGCCGGCGCATCGAGGCCCGCAGCGCCGACCTGGAGCGCCACCGTGACTTCCTGGCGCGCCAGGTACGCGCCGCCCATCGGGCCGGCCGCACCGAGTATCTGCGCATGGTCCTGAGCCAGGAAGATCCCGCCCGGCTGGACCGCCTGCTGGTCTACTACCAGTACCTGAGCGGCGCCCGCGCAGAGCGTATCCGCAGCGCCGTGGAGGAGCTGGAGGCATTGCGCCGCCTGCGCCTGGAGCTGGACAGGGAACTCGCCACCCTGGAGGAACTGCGCGGCCAGCAGCGACAGCGGCGCGCCGAACTGGACGCCGCCCGGGAGCAGCGGGCGGGGTTGCTGGCCCAGCTACGCGAGCGCCTCGCCGACCGCGACCGCGAACTGGCCGAGCTGCGCAGTGACGCCGACCGGCTGCGGGGCCTGGTGCAGGACCTGCGGGACGCGCTGGCGGACATTCCCGAAGCGCCCGGCGAGGCGCTGGCCTTCGGCGAACGCCGGGGGCGGCTCCCCTGGCCGCTGCAGGGCCGCGTGGCCGCGGGCTTCGGCAGCCCCCGCAGCGGCGGCATCCGCTGGCAGGGACTGCTCATCGAGGCGCCCGAAGGCACGCCGGTCCAGTCCGTCGCGGCTGGCCGCGTGGTGTTCGCGGACTGGTTGCGCGGCATGGGGCTGCTGCTCATCATTGACCATGGCAGCGGCTTCATGTCGCTGTACGGATACAACCAGTCCCTGTACAAAGAACCCGGAGAGTGGGTCGAGGCCGGCGAGGAAGTGGCGGCGGTCGGGGCCAGCGGCGGCCGCGCCGGGCCGGGCCTTTACTTCGAAGTGCGGGCCGGCGGCCAGCCCCAGGACCCAGTGGCCTGGCTGGGTGACGGCCACGGGTGACGGAACCCGCCGGCATGTCCGGTGATCCCGAAACCAGAGACGAACAGCACTGCGACCGGCGGCCGGCCGCCCGGCAGGAGGCGACGAGACCCCATGCGATTGAGCAAGACCCTTTATGCCCTGTTCCTCGGCACCGCGCTGGGATTCCTCGGCGCCACCGGGCACGACGTCCTGGCCCAGCGGGAGCAGCCCCAGGCCGATCTTCCCCTGGAAGACCTGCGCCTGTTCACCGAGGTGTTCGCCCGCATCAAGCGGGACTACGTGGAAGAGGTGGACGACCAGACCCTGCTGGAGAACGCCGTGCGCGGCATGCTCTCGGGCCTGGATCCCCATTCCTCGTACCTGGGTCCGGAGGAATACCAGGACCTGCAGGTGGGCACCCGCGGCGAGTTCGGCGGCCTCGGCATCGAGGTCGGCATGGAGAACGGCTTCGTCAAGGTGATCGCCCCCATCGACGACACCCCCGCCGCCCGGGCGGGCGTGCGCTCCGGCGACCTGATCATCCGCCTGGACGGCAAGCCGGTGAAGGGCATGACGCTCAGCGAGGCGGTCACCCTGATGCGCGGCGAGCCGGGCAGCGACATTACCCTCACGGTGGTGCGGGACGGCCGCGACCAGCCCTTCGAGATCACCATCACCCGGGACGTCATCAAGGTGACGAGCGTCAAGCAGCGCAGCCTGGAGCCCGGCTTCGGCTACCTGCGCATCAGCCACTTCCAGTCAGGCACCGGCGAGGACGTCCTCCAGGCCCTGGAGGCTCTCCGGGAAGCAAGCGACGGCGAGCTCAAGGGACTGGTGCTGGACCTGCGCAACAATCCCGGCGGCGTGCTGAACGCGGCCGTGGACGTGGTCGACGTCTTCCTCACCGAGGGCCAGGTGGTGTACACCAAGGGCCGCATCGAGCGCTCCGAGATGGACTTCTCCGCCACCCCCAACGACGCCCTCAACGGCGCCCCTCTGGTGGTGCTGGTGAACGGCGGTTCCGCCTCCGCCTCGGAGATCGTCGCCGGCGCCCTGCAGGACCATCAGCGCGCGGTAATCATGGGTCAGCCCACCTTCGGCAAGGGCTCGGTCCAGACCATCCTGCCGCTGCGCGGGGAGGCGGCGGTGAAGCTCACCACTGCCCGCTATTACACCCCGTCCGGCCGATCCATCCAGGCCGAGGGCATCGAGCCCGATGTGCGCCTCGAGAACCTGCGCCTGGCGGAGGCCGAGGGCGGTGGCGTCACGTCGGTGAAGGAGGCGGATCTCTCCGGACACCTGCAGAACGGGGAGGGTGCCGGCGCGCCCGAGGAAGGCCTGTCCACGGCCGACAACGGCGATCTGGCCCGCACCGACTATGCCCTGGCGGAGGCCCTGAACCTGCTGAAGGGACTGCACATCCTTGACCAGCGCCGGTAGCCTTCTGGGCCTGGCGCTGGGGCTGGTCCTGGCCTCGGCCTCTGCGGCGGCCCAGCCGCGCCTGGCGGTGGTGATCGACGACCTGGGTAACCGTCTGGCCGAGGGGCGTCGCACGGTAACCCTGCCCGGCCCGGTGACCTGCGCCTTCCTTCCCGGCACGCCCCACGCCCCCGCCCTGGCCGAGTTGGCCCACCGCACCGGCAAGGAAGTGATCCTGCATCAGCCCATGCAATCCGTGGCCGGGCAGGCCCTGGGCCCGGGGGCGATCACCCTGGACATGACGCGCACGGCCATGGTGCGCACCCTGCGGGCCAATCTGCGGGCCCTGCCCCACGCGGCGGGCATGAACAATCACATGGGCAGCCTGCTCACCCGTCATCCGGGGCACATGACCTGGGTGGCAACAGCCCTGCGGGAGGCCGCGCCTGGGCTCTACTTCCTTGACAGCCGCACCTCGCCACGGACAGTGGCCGAGCGCATGGCCCGGGAGGTGGGCGTAGCCACCACCCGGCGGGACGTCTTCCTGGACAACGTGCGCGATCCCGAGGCCATCCGGGCCCAGCTCTGGGTGGCGGCGCAGCGGGCCCGCCGGCAGGGCAGCGCGGTGGCCATCGGCCACCCCTACCCGGAGACCCTGGAGGTGCTGGAGGCAGAACTGCCGCGGCTCGCCCTGGCGGGCATCGACCTGGTGCCGGCCAGCCGGATCGTGGCGCTGCGGGCCAGTGGGGATCGGCGCGGGGAGGAAGTGCAGGTGGCAATTGATTAGTTGATTCGTTAATCAGGGGGCGCCGTGCAGCGCCGCCGGATCAACGAATTAACGAGTTACCTAATCAACCCATCAACTACTCCCGCGGCCAGGCGGACAGCCACAGCACCGCCCCCAGGCCGCCCAGCACCCAGCTGGTGAGCGGCGCCCCGGCCACCATGGTCGGCGCCCGGCCGTCGAGCCCGGCAATGACGAAAGCGGAGATCACCAGAGCGCCCCCCACGGAGGTGGCGAAGGCCCGCTGGCCGTTGCGGTGCTGGGTCTGGCGCAGGGCGCGCAGTTCCCGGCTGTGCTGGTCGAGCGCCGCCCGTGCGGCCTCCACCTGCTCCAGGGTGCGGGCCACACGCCCCGGCAGCAGGGGCAGCTCGCCCCCCCACTTGGGCAGCTCCCGGCGCAGGTTGCGCATCAGGGCCTGGTAGCCCAGCTGCTCGCGCATCCAGCGCTCCAGGAAGGGCTTGGCGGTAGTCCACAGGTCCAGGTCCGGGTAGAGCTGGCGGCCCAGGCCCTCGATGCTCAGCAGGGTCTTCTGCAGCAGCACCAGCTGGGGCTGCACCTCCATGTGGAAGCGCCGCCCGGTCTGGAACAGCCGCAGCAGCAGGGCGCCGAAGGAGATCTCCCCCAGCGGGCGCTCGAAGATGGGCTCGCAGACGGTGCGGATGGCGGCCTCGAACTCGTCCACCCGGGTGCCTGGGGGCACCCAGCCGGACTCCACATGCAGTTCCGCCACGCGGCGGTAGTCGCGGTTGAAGAAGGCGACGAAGTTCTCCGCCAGGTAGCGGTGGTCCACCGGGTTGAGGGTGCCCATGATGCCGAAGTCCACCGCCAGGTAGCGGGGCTCGGCGGGGTTGCTGGCATCGACGAAGATGTTGCCGGGATGCATGTCGGCGTGGAAGAAGCTGTCCCGGAATACCTGGGTGAAGAAAATCTCCACACCCCGCTCCGCCAGCACCTTCATATCCACTCCGGCGGCCCGCAGGGCGGCCACGTCGCTGATCGGGATGCCGCGGATGCGCTCGGCAACCATCACCTTGGCCCGCACCCCCGGCCAGTGGATATCCGGCACGTAGAGCAGTACGGAGCCCTCGAAGTTGCGCCGCAGCTGGGAGGCGTTGGCCGCCTCGCGCATCAGGTCCAGCTCGTCGTGGATGGTCTTGTCGAACTCCGAGACCACCTCCCGGGGGCGAAGCCGGTGGCCCTCGGGCCAGTAGCGGTGGGCCAGCTCCGCCACCGTGTAGAGCAGCTCCAGGTCCCGGTCGATGACCCGGTCGATACCGGGGCGCACCACCTTGACGATCACTTCCCGGCCGTCGTGGAGGACAGCGGGGTGCACCTGGGCAATGGAGGCGGAAGCCAGCGGGCGCTCGTCAAACTGCGCGAACAGCGACTCCACCGGCTCTCCCAGGGCCCGGGCGACCAGTTGCCGGGCCTCGCTGCCGGCGAACGGGGGCACCCGGTCCTGCAGCCCGGCCAGCTCCTCAACAATATCCGGCGGCAGCAGGTCGCGGCGCGTGGAGAGGATCTGCCCGAACTTCACGAAGATCGGCCCCAGGTCCTCCAGGGCCTGGCGGATGCGCACCGCCCGGGGCAGCTGGCGGCGCCGGAACCAGCGCCAAGGCATCAGGTAGCCCAGGAACCGCAGCGGGCGGAACAGGTGGGTGGCGAGGATCACCTCGTCCAGACCGTGGCGGATCAGCACCAGGTTGATGGCGGCCAGCCGCAGCAGCAGCCCCGGGCGTACGATCATGCCCGGCCTCCGTTCACGCCGTGCCCCGTGCCAGCCGGGCCAGCCGCGCGGCGAGGCGGTCCACGTCCTCGCGCAGCCGGTCCACATCGTCCACGAAGGCGGCCACCTCGGCGGCAGCCGGCAGTTCCCGGCGCTCTTCGGTGAGGTACTCGCCCAGATCCCGCAGCAGGGTATCGGCGGTCTCCCGGCCGTAGCGGTCGAGGCCCCGGGCCGCCTCCCCCAGGCGGCGGGCGGCCACATCCCCCAGGAAGCGGGAGAGCAGGTCCTCCCAGTCCGGATCCAGGCCCTGGAACAGGTTGCGCACCTGCTGGACCATGGTGACGTCCCCTTCCAGGGCCACCCGCGCCGGGGCGGCGCCTCCGGACAGGGCGAGCCCCGCCAGGGCGGGCACCGCGGCGGCGAAGCGGGCATCGGCCCGAACGCCCTCCCCGGGGGGGTCAAGGCGCACGCCCTCGGCCTCGAACCGCAGGTCGAAGCGCAGCTCCGGCTCGCTCAATTCCACCCGCAACCGCCGTCCCTGCAGCGGCGCGAGTCGTGGCGGGCTGTCCGGATCCAGGGCCAGCAGCCGGTTCAGCAGCGCCTCCGCCGCGGCCAGCAGCGGCGAGCCGCCCTCGGCGGGCGCGTCCTCCGGCGCTGTCATCAGTAGACGAAGCCGGTATGGATGGCGACCACACCGGCGCTCAGGTTGACGTAGTCGCAGTCCTCGAAGCCCGCGTCTTCGAGCATGCCCTTCAGCGTCTCCTGGTCGGGATGGACGCGGATGGATTCGGCCAGGTAGCGGTAGCTGTCGGCATCGTCGGCCACCGCCTGGCCGAGCCGCGGCAGCAGGTGCAGGGAGTAGGCGTCGTACAGCGGGCGCAGGGCCGGCACATAGACCTGGGAGAACTCCAGCACCACCAGCCGCCCGCCGGGGCGGATGACCCGGGCCATCTCCTGCAAGGCGGCGGCCTTGTCGGTGACGTTGCGCAGGCCGAAGCCGATGCAGACCCCGTCGAAGCGGCGGTCGGCGAACGGCAGCTGCTCGGCATCGGCCAACACGAAGTCGATGTTGCCCACCACCCCCACATCGGTGAGCCGGTCCCGGCCCAGGGCCAGCATGGGGGCGCTGATGTCCGCGGCCACCACCCGGCCGCGCTCGCCGACCCGGCCGCGCAGCGCCCGACTGAGGTCGCCGGTACCCGCCGCCAGATCCAGCCAGTGCTGGCCGGGGCGCGGCGCCATGCGATGCAGGGCCTGGCGCTTCCAGAGCCGGTGCAGCCCCAGGGACATGAGATCGTTCATCAGGTCGTAGCGCCCGGCTACGGAACTGAACACCTCGCCCACCCGGCGGGCCTTGTCCTCCCGGGGCACCTGCTGGAAGCCGAAGTCGGTGGTGTCGTCGGTCACTGGGTGGAGTCCTCTCCCTTAGTAGCCTTGGGCATGAATACACACCCCTTCAGCGGGATCGAAAAAGCCTCTCGCCAAGGCGCGGGAGCGCAGGACTGGCCATGCCAATTCAAGCGAGCGCAACACCGGCGAGAGGCTTTTCCGACCCGCCCGAAGGGAGCGTCTCCAAAGCGCCCCTGCGGCGTTGCGCTTCTTGGAAAGGGCTCGCCATTACCTGCGAAGCGCGTCTTGCATTGGCGCTTTGGAGACGCTCTGAAGGTGTGTGTATTCATGCCCAAGGCTACTGAGGCGGGCGGCGCTGGTAGCCGGCCTGGGCCAGGGCGTCCAGGTAGTCCTGCCAGTACTGCTCCTGGTTGCGGCCCAGGTCGTAGAGCAACTCCCAGGAGTACAGGCCGGTGCTGTGTCCGTCGTCGAACACCAGCTGCAGGGCGTACTGGCCCACCGGCTCGATGGAGCCGATGTTGACGTTCTCCTTGCCCACCTGCAGCACCTCCTGGCCGGGGCCGTGGCCGCGTACCTCGGCGGAGGGCGAGTAGACCCGCAGATACTCCGCCGGCAGCAGGAAGCGGCTGCCGTCGTCGAAGCTCACTTCCAGCCGCCGCGAGCGGCGATGGAAGCGGATCTCGGTGGGCACATGCCCGTGGGCACTGCGGTCCGGACGTTTCATGCTCGCGGTTTCCGTTCCAGCTTCGGAATCAGAGGATGTAGCGGCTCAGGTCCTCATCCCGGGCCAGTCCCGCCAGGTGCTCGTCCACGTAGTCGCCGTCCACCCGCAACGACTCGCCGCTGCGGTCCGGCGCCTGGTACGAGACGCCCTCCAGCAGGCGCTCCATGACGGTGTGCAGGCGCCGGGCGCCGATGTTCTCGGTGCGCTCGTTCACCTGCCAGGCCACCTCGGCGAGCCGCGCCACGCCGTCCTCGGTGAACGCAAGCTCCAGGCCCTCGGTGGCCAGCAGGGCCTGGTACTGGCGCACCAGGGAGGCGTCCGGCTCGGTGAGGATGCGCACGAAGTCCTCCACCGACAGGGCTTCCAGTTCCACCCGGATGGGCAGCCGCCCCTGCAGCTCGGGGATCAGGTCGGAGGGCTTGGCGACGTGGAAGGCGCCGGAGGCGATGAACAGGATATGGCTGGTGTCCACCATGCCGTATTTGGTGGACACGGTGCAGCCCTCCACCAGCGGCAGCAGGTCACGCTGGACGCCCTCCCGGGAGACGTCGCCGCCGCTCTGGTGCTCGCCGCGGCGGCAGACCTTGTCGATCTCGTCGAGGAACACGATGCCGTTCTGCTCCACGGCCTCGACGGCGGCCTGCTTGACCTCCTCGTCGTTCACCAGCCGCGCGGCCTCTTCCTCGCGCAGCACCCGCAGGGCGTCGCGGACCTTGAGGTGGCGGGTGCGGGTGCGATCGCCGGCCAGGTTCTGGAACATGGAGCGCAGCTGGCTGGTCATGTCTTCCATGCCCGGCGGTGCCATGATCTCCACGCCCGAGGGCATGGCCTGCACCTGGATTTCGATCTCCCGCTCGTCCAGGTCGCCCTGGCGCAGCTTGGCGCGCAGCTTCTGGCGGGTGGAGTCGGCACTCGGGTCTTCGGTGCCGGTGCCCCGGGCGCGCGGCAGCAGGGCGTCCAGCACCCGGTCCTCGGCGGCGTCCTCGGCGGCGCTGGTGACCTTGCGCATGGCCTCCTGGCGCACCAGGGACACGGCGTTCTCCACCAGGTCGCGGATGATGGACTCCACGTCCCGGCCCACGTAGCCCACCTCGGTGAACTTGGTGGCCTCCACCTTGATGAACGGCGCCCCGGCCAGCTTGGCCAGCCGGCGGGCGATCTCGGTCTTGCCGACGCCGGTGGGGCCGATCATGAGGATGTTCTTGGGCGTGATCTCGGCCCGCAGGTCGGTTGCCACCTGCATGCGCCGCCAGCGATTGCGCAGGGCAATGGCCACGGCGCGCTTGGCCGCGCCCTGGCCGATGATGTGCTTGTCCAGTTCGTGGACGATTTCGCGTGGCGTCATGACGGAAACCATGGTGTGAGTGGGTTTGACCCCGGTCAGGCGTCGGCGGAGAGCTCTTCGATGGTGAGCTGGTGGTTGGTGTAGATGCAGATGTCGGCGGCAATGCCCAGGGCGCGCTCCACCACCTCCCGGGGCTCCAGATCGGTGTTCTCCAGCAGTGCCGTGGCCGCCGCCCGGGCGTAGGAACCGCCGGATCCCACCGCCAGCAGGTCGGTCTCCGGCTCAATGACGTCGCCGTTGCCGGAGAGCATCAGCAGCGCCTCAGGGTCGGCCACCACCAGCAGCGCCTCCAGGCGCCGCAGCACCCGGTCGGAGCGCCAGTCCTTGGCCATCTCGACGGCGGCCCGGGTGAGGTTGCCCCGGTGGCGCTCCAGCTGCCCCTCGAAGCGCTCGAACAGGGTGAAGGCGTCGGCGGTGGCGCCGGCGAAGCCCGCCAGCACGCGACCTTCGTGCAACCGCCGCACCTTGCGGGCATTGCCCTTCATGATGGTGTCGCCGAGGCTCACCTGGCCGTCGCCGCCCACGGCGACCCGCCGGCCGCGGCGCACCGCCAGTATCGTCGTTCCGTGCAGTGGCTCCACGTCTGCTCCTGCTCAGGCTGTTGGTGCCAACTCCTGATGATGGGGGCGGCCGGCGGCCGGCAAAAGGCCATGCGGCCGAATCCGCCGC
>CAZAQB010000063.1:5098-18796 GCA_964487155.1 uncultured Ectothiorhodospiraceae bacterium | reverse complement strand
TCAAAGGGGCGTAAACATGGCCTTGATCTGCGTCCATCAGCGTTCATCTGTGGCTGACTCTCCCCGCATCAGTCCCCTGTACCGTCCCGATGCAGGGTCACCACCAAGTCCGCTTCCATGCGGCTCAGGCCGCAGGCGGACATGATCTCCTCGGGGGGGTTGCCGTTGCGGGCCATGCGGATGGCCTGCTCGAAGGCGGCGCCGCCGGGCTCGTGGGTGGCCACCTGCTCCAGGCGGTCGCGCAGCCGCGCCAGGTCCTGGTCCACCTGGGCCAGGCGCCGGCCCTGGCCGACGGCGCCGGCAGTCAGGCCGCTGAAGTACTCGCCGACCTGGCCCAGGCGGGCCTCGGCGGCGTCGACGCGGGCCTGCAGGGTCGCGACGCGGCGCCACAGCACCACGGCCAGCGCCAGGGCTCCCAGGCCCAGGGCGGCGGCAAAGCCTATCCAGATCGGGATCATCTCAAGCGTAGTCGTCCACCAGGGGGGCGGTATCGTCTCCGGGCGCCGCGGCGTCGTCGGTGAGGTCGTCAGGGCGCGGCTGGCGCGGCGGCTCCGGATCGCGCCGCCGGCGATCCGGGGCACGGTCCCGGGGGCGCAGCCCCGGCGGCGCGTGGGTGGGTTCTACCCGGTCCAGGTCGGCCATGGCTCGCCCGCCATTATAGGCGGCTGCGCGCTAGCGCTGCCGCGAACACTTCATCCTGGCCTCTTTGAGCGCTCATTTTACGTCCCTGGTCGGCACAAGCCGATCACATACCCGCTCCGGCTCGCCATTGGGTTGGCGGCCGCCCGGCTGGCGCCGGTCGCCGGGGTCGGTCATTCCCCCTCTCCCCCAGCCCCTCTCCCGCGAGGGGAGAGGGGTGTAAGAGCGACCCTGGGCTGCCTGCAGCCGGTAGGTCGGCTGCTCCTGGCAGCCGACATCTGCGCCTGCGGTGGCGGCGTCCCCCGCCTGTCGGTTGCCGGGAGCAACCGACCTACAACCTCCCGCAGCCGTCCCTCTCCCGCCACGGGCGGGGGGAGCAACAGGCGGCCTACAGGGCGGCCAGTTCCTGCCACTCGTCCCGGGTCAGCAGTCGATTCACGTCCACCAGGATGAGCAGATCCTTTTCCCGGCTCACCACGCCCTGGATATAACGGGCGGACTCGTCGTTGCCGACGTTCGGCGCGGTGTCCACTTGATCGTCGCGGACGTAGGTCACCTCGGCCACGCCGTCCACCAGGATGCCGGCCACCTGGTCGTTGGTCTCCACCACCACGATGCGGCTGTCGTCATCCGCCTCGCGGGGCGGCAGGCCGAAGCGCATGCGGGTGTCCACCACGGTCACCACGTTGCCCCGCAGGTTGATGATGCCCAGCACAAAGGGCGGTGCGCCGGGCACCGGCGCAATCTCCGACAGGGGCAGCACTTCCTGCACCTGCATGACGTTCACGCCATAGGTTTCGCCGTCCACTATGAACGTCACCCACTGGCTGACGTCGCTCTGCGCCGCCAGGGTCTTCTCTGCAGTCATCGCATTCACTCCCCTTATGTCCGGCGGCCTCCGCCGGCCTCGATAGTCTGTGAGCCTCTCCCGTTGCGGGCGCTCGCCTGCCCGACCGCCGGCCCCGTGGCCAGCATGCCGGCGAAAGCGTCCGTATCCAGCAGTGCGCACAACCGCTCCAGCAGCGTGCCCGCCAGCCATGGCCGGCGGCCCTGGGCGCTGCGCCACTTCACCTCCGCGGGTTCCAGCCGCAGCACCTCGCCAATGGCGTCGGCGGCAAGCCCCCAGCCGCCGTCGCCGACAATGAGCACATTGGCCGGCGGCGGGCGCTGGCCGGCGCCGGTGGGCACACCTACCAGGCTCGCGGTGTCCACCACCCGAACGTTGCGCTCGCGGTGGCGCATCAGGCCCAGGCTCCAGGACGGCTGGCCGGGCATGGCGGCGATGGTCGCAGGCCAGGGCAGCACCCCGTGCAGCCGCACCAGGGGCACCGCCAGGCGCAGCGGCCCGACGTTGAACAGCAGCGCCTGGAAACCCTCCTGGGCCCATTCCGGTGTGCCGCCGGCGGCACGCCCGGGCAGCGCCTCGACGGCGCCCTCGGGCGCCGCCGGCTGGGCGGTAGCGGGTGGCGGCGCCTCGCGCCGGGGCGCTGCCGGGGGCGGCGCAGGGGCGGCCTCCCGCAGCAGGCCGTCCAGGTAGCCCTGCAGGGCATCCCGGGCGGCGGGCAGCGGCTTGACCGCCACCGTCTCAGCCATGACCGGCCACCTGCCGGGCCGCGGGCGCGGCCCAGAGGCTGTCCAGCAGGCGCCGGTAGGCCTGGCTGCCCCGCTCCCAGGGCCGCAGCACGGTCAGCGGGCGGCCGCTCTTGCTGGCGTCGCGGAACTGGGTGTCCTCGGGTATGGCGTCGTCCCATGCCTGGGCGCCGTGGCTGCGGCGGATCTCCGCCAGGGCCTCCCGGCAGGCCCGGGTGCGCTGGTCGTACATGGTGGGGACCACCCGGTAGGGCACCACCATGCCCCGGGAGCGCTGCACCATGGCCAGAGTGTGGAGCATGCGCTCCAGGCCCTTCAGGGCCAGGAACTCGGTCTGCACCGGGATCAACAGCTCATCGCAGGCCGCCAGGGCGTTCACCATCAGCACCCCCAGCATGGGCGGGCAGTCCAGGAACACCACGTCGCAGTCGTCGGCCAGGGCCTCCAGGGCGCGCCGGATCACCAGCCCCATGCCCTCGCGCCCGCCCAGCTGGCGGTCCAGGGTGGCCTGGGCGGTGCCCGCCGGCAGCAGCCCCAGGCCTTCCACGCCGGTTTCCCGCAGCAGCATCCGCGGATCGGTGCCGGGGTCCCGGAACAGGTCGTAGACGGACCCGGCCACGGTTTCCGGGTCATGGCCGAAGTAGCTGGTCAGGGAGCCGTGGGGGTCGAGATCCACCAGCAGGGCGCGGCCGCCCTGCAGCGCCACCAGCCCGCCCAGGCTGACCGCCGTGGTGGTCTTGCCGACGCCACCCTTCTGGTTGGCGACGCTCCACACCCGGCCGGGTCGGCGTGGGGCGACCATGGTCAGCTCAGCCTGGCCAGGGCCGGGCCGATCTCGTCCAGTGACAGCTGCCGGTCGCTGTGGCCGGCCCGGGCCACCGCTCCGGGCATTCCCCAGATCACGCTGCTGGCCTCGTCCTGGGCCCAGACCTCCGAGCCGGCCGCCTTCAGCGCCGCGGCGCCTTCGCAGCCATCGGCCCCCATGCCGGTCATCACCACCGCCAGCACCCGGCCGCCGTACACCCGGGCGGCTTCGTGGAAGGCGATATCGACGCTGGGCCGGTAGATCTGCTCTTCCCCCAGGTCGAAGACATGGGCGAGCAGCCGGCCGCCGCCGTTGCGCAGCCCGATCTGGTGGCCGCCGGGGGCGAGCAGGGCCAGGCCGGGCCGCAACGGATCACCCTGGGCGGCCTCGCGCACTTCGATGGCGCACAGGCCGTTCAGGCGCTCGGCGAAGGCCCGGGTGAAGCTGCCGGGCATGTGCTGGACCAGCAGCAGCGGCAGCGGGAAGTTCGCCGGCAGGCGGGTCAGCACCCGCTGCAGGGCCACCGGGCCGCCGGTGGAGGTGCCGATCACCACCAGCCGGAAGCGCCCCGGCGCCGGGGCGGGCCCCTGCCGGGGCGCCGGCGCGGGAGCTGCCGGCCGCGGCCGGGCGGTGGCGATCATCCCGGAGCGGCCGCGGCCCACCGCCCGCACTTTCTCGCACAGCCGCCGCCGGGCCTCCTCAGAGTCCCGGGCGATCTCGGAGAAGCGCTTGGGCAGAAAATCCACCGCCCCGGCCTCCAGCGCGTCCAGGGTAGCCCGGGCGCCCTCGTGGGTGAGGGAGGAAAACATCAGGATCGGCGTGCGCCGGCGGCGCATGATCTCCCGGCAGGCGGCGATGCCGTCCATGACCGGCATCTCCACGTCCATGGTCACCACGTCTGGATGGAGCTGCTCCACGGCCTCCACCGCCTGGCGGCCGTCGGCGGCCTCGCCGACCACCTGCAGCCCAGGGTCGGACCCCAGCAGTTCGCGTATGCGCCGCCTGAAGAAGCCCGAATCGTCGACGATCAGCACCCGAACCATGGCGTTCTCTAAAGGCTGCCGCCGTAGCGCTTGAGCAGGCTGGGGATGTCCACGATCAGGGCAATGCGCCCATCACCGGTGATGGTGGAGCCGGCCAGCCCCGGGAGGCCGTGGAGCATGGCCCCGAGGGGCTTGATTACCACTTCCTCCAGGCCGATGACTTCGTCCACCAGGAATCCCACGCTCTGGTGGCCGATGGTGACGGTGACCACCTGGCCCCGGCCGTCGGCGCCATCGGCGCCCCCTGCGTCCTCGCCCAGGCCCGCCAGTTGCTGCACCCAGCGGCCCAGCACGAACAGCGGCAGGGCCCGCTCCCGGACCATCACCGTGCGCCGGCCGTCCACCACGTTGGAGCGGGCGTCGTTGAGCTCGAATATCTCCCGCACCACGGACATGGGCAGGGCGAACTTGCGCCCGCGCACCCGCACCATCAGGGTGGGCAGGATGGCGAGGGTCAGCGGCACCTTGATGCGGATGGTGCTGCCCTCGCCGAGCCGGGAGGCCACCTCCACCGAGCCGTTCAGCTGGGCGATGCGGGTCTTCACCACATCCATGCCCACGCCGCGGCCGGAGACGTCGGAGATCTCCTTCTTGGTGGAGAAGCCGGCCTGGAAGATCAGCCCGAAGCATTCCTGCTCGGTGAGGCGCCGGGCGGCTTCCTCTTCCAGCACCCCCTTGTTGACGGCGTGGCGGCGCAGGGCCTCGGGGTCCATGCCCCGGCCGTCGTCGGCGATGCTGATGAGGATGTGGTCGCCTTCCTGCTCTGCCGACAGGGTCACCTGGCCGGCCCGGGGCTTGCCGGCGGCGAGCCGCTCCTCGGGGCTCTCCACACCATGGTCCACGGCGTTGCGCACCAGGTGCACCAGGGGGTCGGCCAGGGCTTCCACCAGGTTCTTGTCCAGATCGGTGTCCTCGCCCCGGGTGGTAAGTTCCACCTCCCGGTTGAGGCTGCGCCCCAGGTCCCGCACCAGCCGGGGAAAACGGCCGAACACCTTGCGGATGGGCTGCATGCGGGTCTTCATCACCGCCGCCTGGAGGTCCGCGGTGACCAGTTCCAGGTTGCCCACCGCCTGGCCCAGGCGCTCCTCGCCCAGGTCGCCACCCAGGGTGCTGAGCCGGTTGCGGACCAGCACCAGCTCGCCCACCAGGTTCATGATGTCGTCCAGCTTGGCGGTATCCACGCGCACCGTGGTCTCCGCCCGGGCGTTGGTGGCGCGGGCCACCGCCTCGGCGGCCTGGCTGGGCTCGGCGGCCGGCGGCGCAGCCGCCGCGGCCCTGGCCTCGGGCGCGGAGGCCGGTTCCGGCGCCGTCGGCGCCCCGGCGGTGGGCACTCCGCCCTTGCCGTAGAGCTCATCCAGCAGGGCGTCGAATTCCTGTTCGGTGATCTCGTCGTCGGAGGCGGCCGCCGGCGGCGCAGCCGCGCCGGCCTCAGGCTCTGCGCCAGCCGCCCCGGTCTGCGCCGGCGCGGCGCCAGGGCTGGCCTCGTCGCCGTCCAGAGCGGCCATCAGCGCATCGAACTCGGCGTCGCTGACGTCGCCCTCGGGGGGCCCGGCGTCGCCGGCGGCGGCGGGCGCTGCCGGCGCGGCCTCGGCAGGCGGCGCGCCGGCATCAGGCACATTGAGAGCATGCAGGGCAGCGATCAGGGCTGCCGGGGCGGGGGTGGGCTGCTGGCCCTCTTCCAGGGCCGCGAACATGCGGTTCAGCTCGTCCAGGACCCGCAGCACCTGGTCCATGAGCGGCTCGCTGACCTGCTTCTCGCGCTGGCGCAGCAGGTTGAAGATGTCCTCGGTGGCGTGGCAGATGTCCACCAGGGCATCCAGGTTGAGGAAGCCGGCACCGCCCTTGATGGTGTGGAAGCTGCGAAACACGGCGTTCAGCAGGCCAGTGTCGTCGGGCCGCTGCTCCAGCTCCACCAGCTGCTCGCCGAGGGCCTCGAGGATTTCCCTCGACTCCACCATGAAGTCGCTGAGGATGTCGTCCTGGGCGTCGATGCTCATGTTTCCCCCTGCCCCTGCTCAGACCTTGGTGCCGCCCGGCGCACGCGCCGGGAGGGCGGCTTGGAGGCGCTTCAGAAGCCCAGGCTGGAGAGGAGGTCGTCCACCTCGTCCTGGCCGTGCACCACCCCCTCGTCCATGCCCTGGATGGAGGGCCCCTGAACCTTGCGCCCCGCGTCCTCATCGCTATCGGCCGCCGGGCGGGGTTCTGGAGCCATACGCGGCCCGGACACCCGCATCAGGCCCACCAGGCTCGCCTCCACTTCCTGCACCAGGGTGATCACCCGGCGGATGATCTGGCCGGTGAGGTCCTGGTAGCC
The DNA here is from genome assembly GCA_964487155.1 of uncultured Ectothiorhodospiraceae bacterium. Taxonomy (GTDB): domain Bacteria; phylum Pseudomonadota; class Gammaproteobacteria; order Nitrococcales; family Nitrococcaceae; genus CAZAQB01. Next base: position 12,405 of record CAZAQB010000063.1, on the reverse strand, counting down.
CTGGGCCATGAGGGCGTCGGACAGCGCCTGCTGGACCTGGGCGCCGTCCTCCCCGACCCGTTGCAGGTAGTCGCCGATCTGGCGGGACAGGGACCGGAACTCCTCGGCGGAGAGCTCGCGGCGCCGCAGCCGGTCCCACTGCTCGGCCAGGCTCATGGCCCGCTCGGTGAGCCCGCCCACCAGCGGCAGGCTGGCGTCGATGGCGTTCAGCGTGCGATGGGCCGCCTGCTCGGTCATGTCGATGACGTGGGTGAGGCGGGTGCGGGCGTCGGGGAACTCGTGGGTGACCACGTCGCTGATGCGCGGGTCCATCTGGAAGGTCTTCAGGGCATCGTGCAGCTCCCGGGTCAGGTTGCCCAGTTCCCGGAACAGCTCGGTCTCGCGGATCGCGGTCAGCTCGTCGATGAGCGTCCTGGCCTCGCCGGCGTCGCCGTCTTCCAGGGCCGCTACCAGCCGCTGCGCGAGCCCCAGGGTCAGCTCGGGATTGGCGATTCTCACTTCGGCCGCGTCAGTCATCGCCGTTCACCCCGCTGCCGCCAGGCGCTCGAAGACCTTGTCGATCTTCTCCTTGAGGGTGTTGGCGGTGAACGGCTTGACGATGTAGCCGTTGACCCCGGCCTGGGCGGCAGTGACGATCTGCTCGCGCCGGGCCTCGGCGGTGACCATCAGCACCGGCAGGCTCCGGAGCTCGTCGTCGTTGCGCACCTGCTCCAGCAGCTGCAGGCCGTCCATGCCCGGCATGTTCCAGTCGGTGATCAGGAAATCGAAACCGCCCCGGCGCAGGATGGGCAGCGCGGTGTTGCCGTCGTCGGCCTCGTGGGTGTTCTCGAACCCGAGGTCGCGCAGCAGGTTGCGGATGATGCGCCGCATGGTGGAGAAGTCGTCCACCACGAGGATCTTCATTTGCTTGTCGACGTTCACGGCTGGCTCCGGCGGATCGCTCCGGGGTTAAGAGACGCGCTGATCACTCGGTTACCCAATCGGCAAGATGGCCCCGGAGCTTTAGCATGATGCGGCCGTGGATCTGGCTGATCCGGGACTCGGTCACCCCCAGCACCTCGCCGATTTCGCGCAGGTTCAGCTCGTCGTCGTAGTACAGCGACATCACCAGCTGCTCGCGCTCGGGCAGGGCGCGGATGGCGCCGGCCAGGGCGTCGTGGAAGCCTTCGTCCTCGACCCGCGACAGCGGCGGCGGTTCGTCTCCGGCCGGCTCCGGCGCCTCGCCCCGCTCCGGGTCGGCGTAGTCGATGCTGAACACCTTGGCGGTGGCCGCATCGCGCAGCACGTCGTGGTAGGCGTCGAGGCTCATGCCGAGGTGGCCGGCCACCTCGGTGTCCCGGGGCTCCCGCCCCAGGTGGTTCTCCAGCTGGTGGATGGCCTCGGAGACGTCCCGGGCCTTGCGGTGCACCGAGCGCGGCGTCCAGTCCAGGCGCCGGATCTCGTCGAGCATGGCGCCGCGGATGCGGATGCCGGCATAGGTCTGGAAGCTGGCCCCCTGGCCGGCGTCATAGTGCCGGGAGGCCTCCAGCAGGCCGATCATGCCCGCCTGGATCAGGTCCTCGACCTGGACGCTGGGGGGCAGGCGGCTCACCAGGTGGTGGGCGATGCGCTTGACCAGCGGCGCATGGGCAAGCACCAGGTCGTCGCCTCCCGTCGCGCGCACCTGCTCGTACATGGCATGGCCGTTCATCAGAGCACCCCCTGGGCGTCGGCCCGGTACTGGATGATGCGCTCCACGAAGAACTCCAGGTGGCCTTCGGCGCCCGCCGGCAGCGGCCAGCGGTCCACCCGCCGGGCCAGGTCCATGAAGGCCTTGCCCGCCGGGCTGCCGGGATAGAGGCTCACCACCGCGCGCTGGCGCTGCACCGCGCGGCGCAGGGCGTCGTCCTCGGGAATGGCGCCGGCGAAGTCCAGGGTCAGGTCCAGGAAGCGGCCGGTGACCTTGGCCAGCTTGGCGAACAGCTCCTGGCCCTCCCGCGGACCCCGCACCCGGTTCGCCACCACGTGGAAACGCTGCACCCGGTAGTCCCGGTTCAGCACCTTGATCAGCGCGTAGGCGTCGGTGATGGACGAGGGCTCGTCACAGACCACCACCAGCACCTCCCGGGCGGCCCGCGAGAAGCTCATGACGCTGTCGGAGATCCCCGCCGCGGTGTCCACGATGAGGTATTCCAGGTCCTGGCTCAGTTCACTGAAGCAGCGGATCAGCCCGGCGTGCTCCGCCGGGGCGAGCTCGGCCATGCGCTGGATGCCGGAGGCGGCGGGGATGATGCCGAGGCCTTCGGGCGCCTGCATGATGACCTCCTCCAGGGTGGCCTCGCCGGCGATCACGTGGGAGAGGTTGCGCCGGGGCGAGAGGCCCAGCATCACGTCCACGTTGGCGAGCCCCAGGTCGGCATCCATCAGCAGCACCCGGCGCCCACCCTGGGCCAGTGCCGTGCCCAGGTTCACGGACAGGTTGGTCTTGCCGACGCCGCCCTTGCCACTGGCGACCGCGATCACCTTGACCGGTTTCGGTTGGTTCATTCGTCTAAGCCCCGCTGCCTGATCGGCCGTCGCGCTACCCGCGCCCATGAGCCGTCCCCCCGAAACCCAGCGCCAGTTCTTCGTCGTCTGCGGGCTGGGCGTAGTGTCGTGCGAGTTCTTCTGCCTGCTCCACCAGGGCGTCCGCCCGGGCCGGCTGGAGATCCTCCGGCACCTGCTGGCCGGTGCCCAGGTAGGCCACCGGGAGCCGGTGGCGCAGCACCGCGCTCAGGGCGGGTCCCAGGCTGGTGGTCTCGTCGACCTTGCTCAGGATACAGGCCGCCGGATGAACGCCCTTGAACGCGCGCACAATTTCGGAAAGTGCCGCCACCTGGGTGCTGGCCGAAACCACCAGATAGCTGGCGATGGCCCGCCCGGCGCTGGCCAGGGTGTCGAACTGGGCGGCCAGGCGCATGTCCCGGTGGCTCATGCCGGCGGTGTCGATGAGCACCAGGCCGCGGTCGGAGAGCTCGTCGAGCACGGCGGCCAGCTCGCCGGCGTCGCCGGCGGTGTGCACCGGCACGTTGAGGATGCGGGCGAAGTTACGGAGTTGCTCCTGGCCGCCGATGCGGAAGTTGTCGGTGGTCACCAGGGCCACCCGCCGGCGGCCGTGGCGCAGCGCGTAGCGGGCCGCCAGTTTGGCGACGGTCGTCGTTTTTCCGACGCCGGTGGGCCCCACCACCGCCACGATGCCGCCGCCCTCGACGATGTCGTCGGCGGTGGTGCGCAGATGGCGGCGCACCGCATCCATGGCTTCCCGGAAGGCCCGCTCCGGCTCCTCGGTCTCGCTGACATGGTCCGCCAGCTTGCGGGCCACGTCGCCGGCCAGCCCCAGCTCCGTGAGCCGCCGCAGCAGAGTGGCTCGCACCGGGTTGCGGCGGCTGTCCTGCTGCCACTGCAGCAGGCCCATCTGGTCCTGGAACAGGCTGCGCAGCACCCGGATCTCCTCGCGCATCTCGCGGATGGCGGGCTCCTGGGTCCACTGGATGCGGCTGGCGGTGTCCTCGCGGCGGGCGGCCGCCGGCGCCGGCTCGGCGGGCTGGGCGGCAGCCGGCTGCGGCGCCGTGGCGGGCTCGTCGAAGCGCAGCTCCACGGCCTCGTCGCCGTCGTCCACCATGACGTCCAGCCGGCCGCCGGTGGTCGGCGGGCCGGGCTGTGCCGGCCGCGGCGCCGCCGGCCTGGCCTCGGGGGCCCTGGTCCCCAGCTGAGCCATGGTATCCGCGAAGCCCCGGGCCGGGGCGTCCCGGGTCGGTGCCGCCGCGGCCGGGCGCGGCTTCTGCGGGTCGCCACCCCGGGCGGCGGCCAGCACCGCCTGCTCGTCGTAGTCGAGGGCGGAGATCACTTCCACGCCGCCCTCCACCTTGCGGCTGGAGAGGATCACCGCCTCGGGGCCGTGCTCCTCGCGCACCTTGTGCATTGCCTGGCGCATATCGGCGGCGAATACCCGCTTGATTCTCATGGTCCAATCCCCCGTCTACTGCATCCGGTCCGCCGGCCTCAGGCCGCCTGCTGGGCGCCAATGCTGGCTACCACCCGGACCTGGCGGTCGTCCGGGATCTCGTTGTAGGAGAGCACGCTCAGGTTCGGCACGCTGTGCCGGGCCAGGCGATAGAGCCAGCCCCTCAAGGGCGGCGAGCAGATCAGCACCGCCGGCTGGCCGGCGGATTCCTGGCGCCGGGCGGAGTCGATCATCGAGCGCTGCAGGCGCTCCGTGAGGCTCGGCTCCAGGCCGGCGGCGCCATCGCCGGTGCCCTGGATACTGTCCAGCAATATCTGTTCCAGCTGGGGATCCAGGGTGAGCACCGGCATCTCGTGGGAGAGGCCGGCGATGTTCTGCACGATCATCCGGCCCAGGGCCTCGCGCACGGCGTTGGTGAGCGCCGCGGCATCCTGGGTGCGGCTGCCCTGGCTCGCCAGGGTCTCGACGATGGTGCGCATGTCCCGCACCGGGATGCGTTCCTCCAGCAGGCTCTGCAGCACCTTCACCACCACCGACAGCGGCAGCGTGCCGGGCACCAGTTCCTCCACCAGCTTGGGCTGGTTGCGGGACAGCAGGTCCAGCAGCTTCTGGGCCTCCTCGTGGCCCAGAAGCTGGTGGGCATGGTTCTGGAGGATCTGCGAGAGGTGGGTCGCCACCACGGTGCTGGCGTCCACCACCGTGTAGCCCAGGGCCTGGGCGTGATCGCGGCGGCCGCTGTCGATCCAGACCGCCTCCAGGCCGAACGCCGGGTCGCGGGTGGTGGTGCCCTGCACCTTGCCCTGCACCGAGCCGGGATTGATGGCCAGTTCCCGGCCCGGCTGCACCTCGGCCTCCGCCACCGGCACGCCCAGCAGGCTGATGCGGTAGGTGTTGGGGGCCAGGTCCAGGTTGTCGCGGATGTGCACCGGCTGGATGAGGAAGCCCAGGTCCTGGGACATCTTCTTGCGCACGCCCTTGATCTGGGTGAGCAGCTGGCCACCCTGGTTGCGGTCCACCAGGGGGATCAGGCCGTAGCCCACCTCCAGGCTGATCATGTCCACCGGCGGCACGTCATCCCAGGTCAGCTCGCGCTGCTCCGCCCCCGCCGCGGGCGCCTCCCGCACCACCTGGGGCTCGGCGTCCCGCGCCGCGGCCTCCCGGTTGCGGCGGCCGCCCCACCAGGCGGCGCCCAGGCACAGGCCGCCGAGCAGCAGGAAAGTGAGATTCGGCATGCCCGGAACCAGGCCCAGGCCGGTGACGATGGCACCGCTGAGCATCAGCGCGCGGGGGTTGGCGAACAGTTGGCTCAGCACCGCCCGGCCCATGTCCTGGGCGGCGGAAATGCGGGTCACCAGGATGGCGGTGGCGGTCGACAGCACCAGGGATGGGATCTGCGCCACCAGCCCGTCGCCGATGGTGAGCAGGGTGTAGTTGCGCACGGCATCGCCCATGGCCATGTCGTGCTGGGCCATGCCCACCGCCAGGCCGCCGATGATATTGATGAACAGGATCAGGATGCCGGCGATGGCATCGCCCTTGACGAACTTGCTGGCACCGTCCATGGAGCCGTAGAAGTCCGCTTCCTGGGAAACCTCGGCGCGCCGGGTGCGGGCCTCGTCCTGGTCGATCAGGCCGGCGTTGAGGTCGGCGTCGATGGCCATCTGCTTGCCCGGCAGGGCGTCCAGGGTGAAGCGCGCGGACACCTCCGAGATGCGCCCGGCGCCCTTGGTGACCACCACGAAGTTGATGATCACCAGGATGCTGAACACCACCAGGCCGACGGCATAGTTGCCGCCAATGACGAACTCGCCGAACGCCTCGATCACCTGTCCGGCGGCGCCGGTGCCCTCGTGGCCGTTGAGCAGCACCACCCGGGTGGAGGCCACGTTCAGGGCCAGGCGCAGCAGGGTGGCCACCAGCAGGATGGTGGGGAACACCTGAAAATCGAGCGGCCGCAGCGTATACACCGAGACCAGCAGGATCACCAGGCTGAGCGCGATATTGAAGGTGAACAGCAGGTCCAGGCCCAGCGGCGGCAGGGGCACCACCATCATGCCCAGCAGCGCCACCACCAGGGCGGGGGTGCCCAGGCCGCCGACGCCGATGGCCCGCCAGTTCTTCAGCAGTGCTGCGCTCATCGGATGCTATCTCCTGGCTCGGCGTCCGCGGGGACGGACCTGGAACTCCTCCGGCACCTCCGGGGCCGGCCGGGCCGGGCCCTGCTGGCCCGCCGGGCGGGGACCGCGCAGCTGGTAGACGTAGGCCAGCACCTGGGCCACGGCCAGGTAGAGTCCCGCGGGAATCTCCTGGTCCAGTGCGCCGTGGTGATACAAGGCCCGTGCCAGGGGCGGCGCCTCGAACAGCGCCACCCGATGCTCGGCGGCCAGTTCGCGGATGCGCGCGGCCACCCGGTCGGTGCCCTTGGCCACGATCCGGGGTGCGCCCATGCGCAGCTGGTCGTACTTCAGCGCCACCGCGAAATGGGTCGGGTTGGTGACCACCACGTCCGCCTCCGGCACCTTCTCCATCATCCGGCCCTGGGCCATGCGCTGCTGCAGGCCCCGGATGCGGGACTTCACCTCCGGGCGGCCCTCGGTCTGCTTGAACTCCTCCTTGAGCTCCTGGTGGGTCATGCGCAGCTTGCGGGTGTGCTCCCAGAGCTGGTAGGGCACGTCGGCGGCGGCGGGGATGATCAGCACCGCGGACACCGCCAGGAAGGTGTAGAAGAACACGTCGGAGGCCAGCGCCATGCCCGACTCCAGCGGGGCGGCGGCGATGGCCTCGAAGCGGCCCCAGGAGAGCCAGAACAGCGTGCCGCCGATGGCGCCGACGATGATCACCTTGACCAGGGCCTTGGCCAGCTCCATCAGGCCGTTGACGCCGAAGATGCGCTTCAGGCCCTTCAACGGATTGAGCTTCTCGAACTTGGGCGCCAGCGCCTTGACGCTGAACGACACGCCGCCGAGAGCCGAGGAGGCCGCCACGGTGAGCACCAGCATGATCACCGCGAACGGCCCCACCACCACCACCACCCGCCACAGCGAGCCGCCGAGCAGCTGCAGCGGCGCCTTGGGATCGAAGATCAGCTCCCGGTCGGCCTGAAAGGCACTCTCCAGGGTTCGGGCCAGCCCGGTGGCCATGCCCTCCCCCAGCGCCAGCAGGGTGCCGGCCGATCCCACCATCACCAGCAGCGTGGTCAGCTCACGCGAGCGCGGGACCTGGCCCTCCTCCCGCGCTTCCCGCCGGCGCTTGGGAGTCGGCTCTTCGGTCTTCTCCTGCCCGTCCTGGTTCTCTTCGGCCACGGCGTGACTCCGGTCTCAGTTGG
>CAZAQB010000063.1:0-4998 GCA_964487155.1 uncultured Ectothiorhodospiraceae bacterium | reverse complement strand
CCCTGTGTGGGAGCCGGCCAAACCCACCCATCAACATCCGTGTTCATCTGCGTTCATCCGCGGCTCTATACCGACCGCACCAAAGGCCAGGCCTCAGCCGCCGAGAATCCGGCGCACCACGGCGAAGGCCTCGCGCCAGAGTTCCGTCATGCGGGGGGTCAGGGAGGGGATCACCAGCACCAGCAGGCTCACCAGGCCCAGCAGGATGGTGATGGGAAAGCCGACGGAGAAGATGTTCATCTGCGGGGCGGCGCGGGTCATCACGCCGAGCAGCATCTGGGCGGTGAGCAGCACGGCGATGGCCGGCAGGGCGATGAGCACGCCGCCGGCGAACATGCGCGCGCCCCAGAAGGCGATATCGATGAAGTCCTGGCGGGTGAGGCCGGCCTGGTCCACCGGCAGGCTGCGGAAGCTCTCCGCCAGCACCTCCACCAGCAGCAGGTGGCCGCCGATGCTGAGGAACAGCAGGGTGGAGAGGATCAGCAGGAACTGGCCCAGCACCGGGGTGGAGACCCCGCTCTGGGGATCCGCCATGGTAGCGAAGCCCAGGCCCATGTTCAGCGACATGGCCTCGCCCGCAATGGTCACCGCCTGGAAGGCCAGCGACAGCAGCAGCCCCATGGCCACGCCGATCAGCACCTGCTGCGCCGCCACCAGCAGCGCCTCCAGCGACAGCGGATCGAGGGCCGGCACCGGCCCCACCGCCGGCATCACCGCCACAGTGAGCGCCGCCCCGGCGAACACCCGCACCCGCACCGGCAACAGCGTGTTGCCGAACAGCGGCGCGCTGAGGAACAGCGCGCCGACGCGCATGAAGGGCCAGAGGAAGGCGCCCAGCCAGGCCCCCACCTCGGCGGCGGTGACGGTCACGGGCCGCCGTGGCGGATCATGGCGGGAATCCCCCGGATCAGTCCCTCGGAGAAGTCCACCAGCACGCTCACCATCCACGGCGCCACGATCATGATGGTGATCGCCATCACCGCCAGCTTGGGCACGAAGCTCAGGGTCTGTTCATTGATCTGGGTGGCGGCCTGGAACATGCCGATCAGCAACCCGGCGCCCAGCGCCGAGAGCAGGATGGGCGCGGCCAGCATGACCGCCGTGGTGAGGGCGTCGCGGCCCAGTTCGATGGCCATTTCCGGCGACATGTAAGCCTCCCCCTCAGGTCGGGTAGAAGCTGGAGGCGAGCGTCCCCATGATCAGGGACCAGCCGTCCACCAGCACGAACAGCATGATCTTGAACGGCAGCGAGATGATCATCGGCGAGAGCATCAGCATGCCCATGGACATCAGCGTGCTGGCCACCACCAGATCGATCACCAGGAACGGCAGGAAGATGATGAAGCCGATCTGGAAGGCGGTCTTCAGCTCGCTGGTCATGAACGCCGGCACCAGCACCGACAGCGGCACGTCGTCCACCGTCTCCACCGGGCCCTTGCCCGAGATGCCCAGGAACAGGCCGACATCCTCCTCCCGGGTCTGGGCCAGCATGAACTGGCGCAGGGGCGATGCCGCCTGCCCCAGGGCGTCGGTGAGGTTCACCTCCCCCGCCATGTAAGGCTCCACCGCGGCGCCGTGGATCTCGGTCATCACCGGCGCCATGACGAACAGGCTGAGGAACAGGGCGAGGCCCAGCAGCACCTGGTTGGACGGCGTGCTGGCGGTACCGAGCGCCTGGCGCAGGATGGCCAGCACGATGATGATGCGGGTGAAGGAGGTCATGGTGAGCAGCGCCGCCGGCAGCAGGCTCAACACCGTCATCACCGCCAGCGCCTGGATGCTGAGGCTGTAGGTCTGGCCGCCGGCGGTGTCCTGCACGGTCACCGCCTCCAGCCCCGGCGTCTGGCCGAACGCCAGCGGGGCCGCCAGGGCCAGCAGCACGAACACGAGCAGGCGGATCATGAGCGTGGCCTCGCCATGGCCTGGCGCAGGCGCTCGGCGAAGCCGCCGCCGGCCGTGCTCTCGGCGTCCGCTGCGACGCCTGCGGCGAGGGGCTCATCCAGCACGTGCAGGGTCTGCACCCGGCCCGGCGCCACCCCCAGCAGCAGCTGGGTGTCGCCGGCCTGCAGCAGCACCACCCGCTCCCGGGTGCCCACTGCGACCCCGGCCAGCACCCGCAGCCGGCCACTGCCGCCGCCCCCGGGGCCGCCCATGCGCCGCAGCCCCCAGGCCAGGGCGGCGATCACCGCCACCACCAGGCCCAGGCCCAGCACCACCCGCAGCAGCTCGCCGGCGCCAGCGCCGGGGCTCGCCGGCTCTGCGGCCAGCAGCGGCCCGGACAGGGCGGCCAGCCCCAGGGCGGTCAGCGTGGAGACGCTCCGGCCCATCTCAGCGCAGCTTCCGGATGCGCTCGCTGGGGCTCACCACGTCGGTGAGCCGGATGCCGAAGCGGTCGTTCACCACCACCACCTCGCCGTGGGCCACCAGGGTGCCGTTGACCAGCACGTCCATGGGCTCGCCGGCCAGCCGGTCGAGCTCCACCACCGATCCCTGGTTGAGCTGCAGCAGGTTGCGGATGGCGATGCGGGTGCGGCCGATCTCCAGCGACAGGGTCACCGGGATGTCCAGGATGACGTCCAGGTTGACGTCCTCGTCCTGGCTGCCCGCCGCCGGGTCCGCCTGCAGTTCGTCCAGGGGGGCCCGGGCGGCGCCGCCCGCCTCGGCGCCGGACTGCTCGGCCAGGGCGGCCTCCCAGTCGTCCCCGCCGCCCCCGGAAGAGGTCGTGTTCTCGCTCATGGTTATCTCCTCAACTGGAAGAAGGATTGCGGTTCCGGGGAGCGGATCGGCTCATCCACCTTCACCGCCACCTTGCCGTCGGACTGGCCCAGCCGGCCGCGCAGCACCGGCACCCCCTCGGCCTCCACCACCACGCTCTCGGGGGTGGGGATGGGGATCACGTCGCCGGGCTTCATGCGCAGCAGGTCGCGCAGGCCGATGTTGATCTCGCAGAGGGTGGAGGCCAGCTCCACCTGGGCGTTGCGCGTCTCGCGGCGCACCGAGCGCAGCCAGCGTTCGTCCACTTCGTTGCGGTCGCTCTGCACCCCGGCGTCGAGCATGTCGCGGATGGGCTCGATCATGGTGTAGGGCAGCGTTACGTGCAGCTCGCCGCCGCCGCCTTCAAGCTCGACGTGGAAGCGGCTGATCACCACCGCCTCGCTGGGCGAGACGATGTTGGCGAACTGGGGGTTCACCTCCATGTGGTGGAACTGGAACTCCACCGGCAGCACCGGTCGCCAGGCCTCCTGCAGGTCGCTGAACACCTGGTTCAGCACCCGGCGGATGATGCGGGTCTCGGTGGCGGTGAACTCGCGCCCCTCGATCTTGGAGTGGTAGCGCCCGTCGCCGCCGAAGAAGTTGTCCACCAGCACGAACACCAGCTTCGGGTCCAGCACTGTCAGCCCGGTGCCGCGCAGCGGCGGCACCCGCATCATGTTGAGGCTGGTGGGCACGTACAGGGTGTGGATGTACTCGCCGAACTTGAGCAGGTCGACGCCGCCCACGGACACCTCGGGGGCCTTGCGCAGCATGTTGAACAGCCCGATGCGCAGCAGCCGGGCGAAGCGCTCGTTGACCATCTCCAGGGTCGGCATGCGGCCCCGGATGATGCGCTCCTGGCTGTTGAAGTCGTACAGCGAGATTCCGCCGGGCGGGGCATAGTCGTCGGTCTCGGTGTCGACCGACCCGCCCTCCACCCCGTGGAGGAGGGCGTCGATCTCGTCCTGGCTGAGGATGTCCTGGTCGCTCACGGCGCGGCTCTCCGGCTACTGCAGCACGAAGGAGGTGAAGTACACCGCCTCCACCTCGCCCTCAAGGCCCTGCTCGGCGAGCACCCGGTTGATCTCCTCCCGGGCCCGCTCCCGGAGCCGGTCCTTGCCCTGACGGTCGTCGATGTCGTCGTAGGTCTGGCTGCCTAGCAGCAGCAGCAGATTGTTGCGCACCACCGGCATGTGCTCCTGCACGGCGGTGATGACTTCCTGGCCGCGGGCCATGATCTCCACACCGGCCTGCAGGTAGGAGGTGGACCCCTCGCCGCGCAGGTTGACCACGATCACCGGTTCCAGGGGCAGGTAGACCGGCGGCGCCGGCGGCGGCTCCTCCGCCACCTCGGCGGTCTGCTCCGCCGCGGCGTCCGGCGGGCTTCCCATCACCCCGGTGGCGAACAGCACGCCGACGGTGCCGCCGGCCATCAGCAGCACCACCGCCAGCACCAGCGCGATCACCACCACCGTGGAGAGGCCCGCCTGGCGGCGGGGGGAACTGATTTGGGCCATCTCTGGCGCTCCCATGCTTCAGAAAGGTCTGAATCAGGAGACAGCAATGCTCGTGCCAACGGGCGCGAACGGCGGCAGGCGGCCAGCCGAGCGGACATGTTCCGGGGGGGCGCGACGGAAAGCCGACGCCGCAGCGCCTCGGCCGCGAACCGGGTGACGGGATGCCGGCGTGGGGCGGGCGCGGGGGGTGACTCGGTGATCGGTTGATCGGTTAATTCGGGGGGGGGCGCCGGATGCGGCGCATTGCGCCTTATCCGGCCTACGCGGGCCTCGGCCGCACCGTTGGCGACGGGCGTAGGCCGGATAAGCGAAGCGCATCCGGCGTTCCCACTAAGGGCGGTGGGGTGGATGCCGCGGGTTGGGCTTGTCACCGGGCCCGGAAGATGCCGCCCCGGCGCCTGAGGTGTCGACCCCACGTTTCTTCGCAACCTGGGGCTACGGCCGGCTAATGGGACCATGGCAAGGCGCCGAGCGTACTCAGTAGCAGTACCCGGTACTTCGCGGGAACGGTGGGCTTCGCTGCGCTCTGCCCACCCTACGCCCTCCGACCGGCACTGGGGTCGGGGCGGCCCGCCCCACTCAGTCCTCAGTCCGTTTCACTCAGTCCCGGTTTCCAGGGTACGACCGGGAGCCCAGGGCGCCGCCAGCTCAGCATCCCCCGCGCCGAAGCCCCCTCAGACGTAATGGTCCACCAGCCCGCGCCCGGCCAGCACGGTCGCGGCCGGCA
>CAZAQB010000062.1:0-18828 GCA_964487155.1 uncultured Ectothiorhodospiraceae bacterium | reverse complement strand
CTGAGGACTGAGGACTGAGGACTGAGGACTGAGGACTGAGGACTGAGGACTGAGCGTGACCCGGGCCAGGCGCCTGTCAAGCCCCCTCTCCCACTCAGTCCTCAGTCCTTTTCACTCAGTCCAGCTCCCAGGGCCCCAGGCAGAGCCCCGGCGGGCGCCACTACCGCGGCGGCCCCGATGTAAGCTCTCAATCCCCCAGCTCCCGCTGCAGCCGGTCCAGGTGCTTGCGGGCCAGGCTCTGGAAACGGGGAGTCAGGCCGGTGTCCTCGTAGATGGGATCGCCATGCTCGTCCTCGGCCACCACCCGCTGGCCCTGCACGTAGGGGAAGGCCGCCTCCACCTCGTCCAGGGCGGCGGACAGCAGGTCGGTGATGATGTCCCGCTCCGAGCGGCCGGGATACATCTCGGCCAGGGCGGCGATCTTGGCGGCGTCGTGCACCGGCAGCTGCACGCTGTAGTGGCGCGGGGTACGGCGCTCCACCGCCGAGCGCTGCCAGTCGCCCAGAAGGTCTCTCACGTTCATGCAAGCATCTCCTGCAGCCGGGTCCGCGGCAGCCGGCGGGCCCGGTATCAGTGTTCGGCGGCGCTACTCGCCGGCCACGGTCATGGCGCCGATCAGCAGCGATCCGGTGCGGATGGTGCCGCGCGGATCCACGTCCCGGCCCACGGCCTGGATGTCCTGGAACATGCGCCGCAGGTTACCCGCAATGGTGATCTCCTGCACCGGGTAGGCGATGGCGCCGTCCTCCACCCAGAAGCCGCTGGCACCCCGGGAGTAGTCGCCGGTCACCGGGTTCACCCCCTGGCCCATCAGCGAGGTGACCACCAGCCCGCGGCCCATCTCGCGCAGCAGGCCCTCGAAATCCCGCTCGCCCGGCGAGACCAGCAGATTGTGGACGCCGCCGGCGTGGCCGGTGCTGGGCAGGCCCAGCTTGCGCCCGGAATAGGTGCTCAGCAGGTAGCCCTGCAGCACGCCGGTGTCCACCAGGCGCCGCGCCCGCGTGGCCACGCCCTCGCCGTCGAAGGGCGCGCTGGCGGGACCCGCCGGCAGGTGGGGATCCTCGTCCAGGGTGAGGAATTCCGGGAAGATCTGTTCGTCGACGCTGTCCACCAGGAAGGACGCCCGCCGGTACAGGGCGCTGCCGCGAATGGCGGAGACGAAGTGGCCGAGCAGTCCCCGGGCCACTTCCGGAGCGTAGATCACCGGCACCGTGGCGGTCCCCAGCCGGCGCGCCCCCAGCCGGGCGATGGTGCGCTCGCCGGCCCGGCGGCCCACCGCCTCCGCCGCCTCTAAACTGGCGGGGTCCCGGGCCGAGGTGTACCAGTAGTCGCGCTGCATGTCGTCGCCTTCGCGCCCCAGCACGACGCAGCTCAGGCCGTGGTCGGTGGCGGTAAAGCCGCCCATGAAACCCAGGCTGTTGCCCTGGCAGCGCACCGAGCGGTGGGTGCTCAACTCGGCGCCCTCGGAGTTGGTCAGCCGGGAGTCCACCGCCAGGGCCGCCGCCTCGCAGGCCCGGGCCCGCTCGATGGCCTCTTCCGGGGGCAGTTCCCAGGGGTGGTCCAGGTCCAGGTCGGGAATGTCCCGGGCCAGCCATTCCGGGTCGGGAAGCCCGGCGCACGGATCTTCGGCGGTATGGCGGGCGATGTCGCAGGCCGCCGCGACGGTCTCGGCCACCGCGCGCGAACTCAGGTCCGCGGTGCTGGCGGAGCCCTTGCGCTGGCCGAAGTAGACGGTCACTGCCAGGCCCCGGTCGCGCATGTGCTCCAGGGTCTCCACCTCGCCCTTGCGCACCCGTACCGAGAGCCCCTTGCTGGAGGAAACCCCCGCCTCGCAGCCGGAGGCCCCCCGGGCGGCGGCGGCCTCCAGCGCCTGGGCCACGGTGGCCTCCAGCTCCGCCGGCGTCGGCAGCGCCGCGGACGCGGGCCGGATCTCCTGCAGGGACTGTGTCATGGTCTCTCCATCTCGATTGCTGTGGCTGTGGGGCGCCTCAGACCTCGGTGCCGCCCACGGTCAGGGAGTCCACCTTGAGGGTGGGCTGGCCCACGCCCACTGGCACGCTCTGGCCATCCTTGCCGCACACGCCGATGCCCGAGTCCAGCTTCATGTCGTTGCCCACCATGCTCACCCGGGTGAGCACGTCGGGGCCGTTGCCGATCAGGGTGGCGCCCTTCACCGGGCGGGTGACGCGGCCGTTCTCGATCAGGTAGGCCTCGCTGGCCGAGAACACGAACTTGCCGGAGGTGATGTCCACCTGGCCGCCGCCGAAGTTGACCGCGTACAGACCCCGGTCCACCGAGGCGATGATCTCCGCCGGGTCGTGGGGCCCGGCCAGCATGTAGGTGTTGGTCATGCGCGGCATCGGCAGGTGGGCGTAGGACTCACGCCGGCCGTTGCCGGTGGCGGGCACGCCCATCAGCCGGGCGTTGTGCCGGTCCTGCAGGTAGCCCCGGAGCACGCCCTTCTCGATCAGGGTGTTGCACTGGGTGGGCGTGCCCTCGTCGTCCACGTTCAGGGATCCGCGGCGGCCCTCCAGGGTGCCGTCGTCCACCACCGTGCACAGCGGCGAGGCGACCCGCTCGCCGAGCCGCCCCGCAAACGCCGAGGTGCCCTTGCGGTTGAAGTCCCCCTCCAGCCCGTGGCCGATGGCTTCGTGGAGCAGCACGCCGGGCCAGCCCGGGCCCAGCACCACCGGCATGGTGCCCGCCGGGGCGTCCACGGCATCCAGGTTGAGCACCGCCTGGCGCACCGCCTCCCGGGCGTAGGTGAGGCAGCGATCCTGGTCCAGGAAGCAGGTATAGCCGAAGCGCCCGCCGCCGCCGCTGGTGCCGCTCTCGCGGCGGTCACCGTCGCCGGCCAGCACCGTGACGTTGAGCCGCACCAGGGGCCGCACGTCGGCGGCCAGCCGGCCGTCGCTGCCGGCCACCAGCACCAGGTCGTGCACCCCCACCAGGCTGACCATCACCTGGTCCACCCGCGGGTCCTGGCGCCGGGCCTCGGCGTCCAGCCGCTGCAGCAGTTCCACCTTGTCCTCGGCGCTGAGGGTGTCCAGGGGGTTCATGGGCTCGTAGAGCCGCGGCACCTGGGACGAGGACCAGGCCTTGAGACCGCCCTGGGCGCCGCTGCGGGCGATGGAGCGGGCCGCACTGGAGGCCTCCAGCAGGGCCGGCATGACGATCTCGTCGGAGTAGGCGAAGCCGCTGCGCTCGCCGCTGATGGCGCGCACGCCGGCCCCCTGGTCGAGGTTTCGGGAGCCCTCCTTGACGATGCCGTCCTCCAGCACCCAGGACTCGTGCCGGCGCACCTGGAAGTACAGGTCCGCGGCGTCCACGGAGGGGGCCATCAGCCGGCCGAGCAGGGTTTCCAGCTCCGCCTCGCCGATCTCCGCCGGGGCCAGGAGGGCCTGGCGCGCCAGATCCAGGTTGTCCGTGCTACTCGTGTCCTGCTTCATGCATACCTCCCGCGGGGGCCACGCTCACCGTGGCCTCCCGGTTGATGCGGCGATGCTCCAGTACCGGGAAGCGCCGCCTCAGCGCGTCGCGGCTGGCCGCGGTGACCGCGGCCTGGGCAAGACCGGGTCCGGTGTCCCACTGGGCCTGGAGGCGGCCCCAGGGGTCGACCACCATGCTGTGGCCGTAGGTCTCACGGCCTCCGGGATGGTGTCCTCCCTGGTTCGGGGCCACCACGTGGCAGAGGTTCTCCACCGCCCGGGCGCGCAGCAGGATCTCCCAGTGGGCCGCGCCGGTGGTGGCGGTGAAGGCCGAGGGCACCACCAGCAGTTCGGCGCCCCGGGCCACCAGGGCACGGTAAAGCTCGGGGAAGCGCAGATCGTAACAGACCGAGAGTCCGACCCGGCCGGCGCCGGTCTCCACCACCACCGGCTCGCCGCCGGGCTCCAGGCTGGCGGACTCCCGGTAGGACTCGCCCTCGCCCACCTCGACGTCGAACAGGTGCATCTTGTCGTAGCGGGCCACCCGGCGGCCCTCCGGCGAGTACACCAGGCAGGCCGCCCGCACCCGCTCCGGAGTCTCACCGCGCAGGGGCAGCGTGCCGCCCACCAGCCACAAGCCCAGGCGGCGTGCCTGCTCCGCCAGGAACGCCTGCATGGGCCCGTCGCCGTCGGCTTCGGCCACCGCCAGCTTGGCTGCTTCAGTGGGTCCCAGAAAACCGAAATTCTCCGGCAGCACGGCGAGACGCACGTCCGCCGCCGCCGCCTGCTCCAGCAGCCCCCGCGCCTGGGCCAGGTTGTCGGCCACCGACTGCCCGGAGACCATCTGCACCGCAGCCACCTGCAACTTACCGGATTTCAAGATCGAGGTCTCCTCCATTCCCGGCGGGCCGCTCCGCGGAGCGGCGTTCCACCGTGGGGTCGTCCCAGTCGCCGGTGATCTGGTAGCGCACCCGGGTCACGGCATTTATTCCGCCGCCGAGCAGGGCCTGGGTGGCCAAGGCGGCCAGCGCTCCCACGGGGCCGCCGGCCAGTCCCCCGATCAGCGGCAGGGTAACTGACAGCCGCGGGGTGACCGCCACGCTCATGTCCAGTGCTTCGGCCGCCAGATCCACGGAGCCGTCGAAGTCCAGCCGCGCCGACGGCCCCTCCAGCACCATGACATCGGTGCGGGCGACGCCGTCTTCAAGGCGGAAACTCCCTTGGAACCGATCATAGGCCAGGCCCTCGCTGGTGAGTTCGCTGAAGTCGCCGAGCAACCGCCGGGGCAGGCGGGCGACGCTGAGCATGCCCAGCATGCGTCCCGCCCCGGGTTCCAGTTCCGGGATGGCGCCATCCAGCAGCGTGAAGTCCAGCTCACCATCGAGGCGCCCCGGGTCCAGGTCACCGGGCCCGCCCGGCCAGCTGAGGCGGGCCTCACCACTGGCCTGCCCCCCCGCCAGCACGCCCGGATAGCCGAACAGCGCCAGGGCCGCGCCGCTGTCGGTGCTGGCGAGTTCCAGATTGATGCGGCTGGTGGTGCCCTCCGGGCGCTGCCGCCAGCCGCCGCTGGCGCGCAGCCGGAGGAGTTCGTGGTCCAGCTCCAGCTGCTCCAGCCGGCGGCCCTCGGCGGTGCGCACGACCTGCGCCCGGAGCCGGCCGATGTCCCGGCCCCGCCAGTCGAGGCGCTCGACAGTGATGTCCACCGGCGGCCAGTCGGGGACGGTGGCCGCGCCACGAGCCCCGCCGCGTTCGCGCCCGGCCGAGGGCAGCCCTACCAGGTCGAGGCGCTGGAAGCGGCCATGCACCGGCTCCCCGCCACCGCCCAGGGGGATGCGCAGCTGCCCGGCATGGCCCTCGCCGCCAATGCTCAGCCGCCACTCCTGCGGACCCCGCTCACCCTGCAGGCTGAGTTCCCGAGCCAGGGTCTGGCCGGCGCGCAGTTCGCCGACGGAGAGATCCACGCGCCGCAGTTCGGGCACGCCGTTTTCCTGCGCGCCCGGCCCACCGTCGCCACCCCAGGCCAGGCTTCCCAGATCGAACCGCTCCAGGCGGCCAGACAGCCCGATGCCCGGTTTCTCGGGCAGCACCGGTTCGCCCGGGCCGAAGTGCAGAGCGAGGCGCCGCAGACCGCCCGTCTCGCCGACGGCCGCCAGGCCCCGGATATCGGTTCCGTAGTGGATGTCCACCACACCCAGCCGGCCATCGCTTACCGGGAAGGACACTGCCAGGTCCCGGGGTTCGTCCGCCGGCTTGGCCAGAGGCGGCGGCAGGTCCACGGCAATGCCGTCCAGCCGGGTCGCAAGGTGCACTCGGGTGCGGCCGTCGGAGTCCTCGAAGGCGGGCGCCTCCACCTGCACCAACCAGGGCGCCGCACCCGGGAAGCGGGCCCCCAGCCTGGGGTCCCCCAGGTCGTCCAGCCCGGCCACCACATGCCCCTCGACGAATATCCGTGCCACGCCGGCATCCTGCCCGGTGGCGATGCGGAACTCCGCCGGACGGCCGGCAAACCGGCCGCGCAGCCGCTGCGCCTCCAGGCCACGCCGGTCGAATCCGACCGTGCCCTGCAGGTCGCTAACCCGCAGGCCCAATTGCCGGGCCTCCAGGGCTGAACCGTCCAGCACCAGCCGGCCCTCCACCCGTGTCTCGGCGCCGGAGAAGGGAACCATCAGATCCAGGTTGAGCACCGGCCGTCCGGACAGGCTGACACCGTCCAGCAGCCGGGAATTGCGGTGCAGCAGCGGAGAGTCGCGCAGGAACCGGAGCATATCGGCTCCAGGCCCCGCGAGGGTGCCTTGCAGCGCCAGTTCGGCGCGCATCAGGTCGGGGATGTGGGCCTCCATGCGCCGCACCTGGGCGCCGTAGACCCGGCCGCGCTGCACCTGGATGTCCATGCGCTGGTTCCGGAACCGCAGCCGGCCGTCCAACTGCCGCACCGGCGGCCAGCCGGGCTGGTAGGCCAGGGTGAGGCCGGCCACCCGGGCCTGGACGTCGAACACGCCTTCACCCCGCCGGAACGGAAAATCCGCCGGCCGGCCGTGGAACAGCACGGCGGCGGACTCCACACGCCCGCCGGGGAAAGCCTGGTCCAGCCAGCCCACCAGCTGCGGGCGCAGCAGGTGGGCTGGCAGGTAATCGGGCACTCGGGCGGCATCGCCGTCGGCCAGGGTGGCGCGCAGACTGAGCAGATCCCGGCCTGCGGCGTCCCGATGCCAGCGTCCCCGCCCGCGCAGGCGGGTGTCGCCATCGCGCACGGCCAGTTCCGGCACCGCCAGGCGCAACGCGCCGCTGGCCGGGTCCCGCCACCAGCTGGCGTCGCGCATCACCAGCTGCTGGAAGTCGAGGGGAGCCCGGAACAGGTCCGGCCAGTGGAGACGCACCTGCTCCCCCCTGAGCCGGGCCTGGCCGCCCCGCTCCGTGGCCAGCAGGCTGCCGCTGAGACCGGCCAGTTCCGGCAGCCCGTAGCCGGCCAGGGCCAGATCGGCGAAGTCGGCCTGGACCCGGTAGCGGGCCGGCCCGGCGCCGCGCAACAGATCCAGGGACAACGCTCTCAGCCGGCCGCTGACGCCCGGCAGTGGCCGGGGCAGTCCCTGCGCCAGCGCCGGAGGCAGCCGCTTCAGCAGGGCGGACAGCGGGTCCAGGGCCAGCTCGCCGGCACCGGCACGCCAGCGCTCCCCGGCCGGGCCGCTGTTGCGCACCAGGGACACCCGGGTGCGGGAATCCCCGGCGCCCGCGCCCTCCAGCCGGTCCACATCCAGCCGCCAGCCCTCGGCCCCCGCCTGCCAATCGAAGCGCCCGGCGAGCCGCACCGGCAGGGACGCGGCCGCACCGGCCTGGAGATCCTCCAGCGCCAGTTCGCCGGCGGCGCGCACCGGCCGGCCCCGGTCCAGCGTCAGCCATAGCTCCAGGGCGCCGGTCCCGCCATCCAGCGCTGGGCGGTGGCGCTCCGGCAGCAGGGCGGCGAGCGATTTCAGCCGCGCGCCCTCGGCCTTCAGGTAGAGACGCCCGGAGCCCGTGGGCAGCTGGTCGATGGCGCCCTGCCAGTCGGCCCGGAACGCGACCCGGCGCGCCAGGGTCTCGGCCGGCTGGAACTCCAGGGCGAGTTGGTAGCGGTCCGCCTGCCGCCGGAAGCGCGCGTCCACCTGCTCCAGGACGAAGCTGCGCTCGCCCAGGTGGTCTTCGATAGTGATGCGGCCCGCCGCCACCTGCACCTCCACCGGCAGGGCGGGACCGCCGCCGGGGCCGGAGCCTTCCTGGAAGCGCAGGCCGCCTGCCCGGTCGCGAACCAGGGTCAGCGCCGGACGGTTGAGGGTCAGTGCGGCGATGCGCAATTCACGGTGCCACAGCGAGGCCCACGGATCGAAACGGATGGCGAGGCCATCGGCGGCCAGCGGCGCCGCGCCCTCGTGGGCGGCCAGGCGCACCTGCTCCAGCACGATCGTGGGGCTGAAACCCGACAGGCGGGCCTCCAGGGCACCGACGCTCACCGGCCGCTGCAGCAGCCGCGACAGCCGCTGCTCCGCCTCGCCGCGGAGTTCCGGAACCTGGTTCACCAGCACCCGGGCAGCGGTCATCGACAGCGCCAGCAGCACCGTCAGCGCGGTCCCTGCAGCCACCGCGGCGGTGCCCGCCCGATACCAGGTCCTGGAATTCAAATGGACACTCCGGGGGCGGTCACCCCTGCCGCCCGACTCAACGATCTCCCGGCACGGGCGCCGAGGGCGCCCGGCCTTGACGTCCGGCTTGCACCGGGCGCCGTCTCAGGAACCCGCCGACCATTCCCCGTGGCCAGCGGCGGCAATCGGCGCCTCCCTACATGAGCACGACGTCGAACTGCTCCTGTGTATAGAGCGGCTCCGCCTGGCACTCGATGGGCCGGCCGATAAACTCCTCCAGCTCGGCGAAGCCGTCGCTCTCGTCACCGAGCATCAGGTCCACCACCTCCTGAGAGGCCAGCACCAGCAGCCGCTGCACCTCGAACTGGCGCACCTCCCGGAGGATCTCCCGGGCGATCTCGTAGCAGACCGTCTCCGCGGTCTTCAGGGTGCCACGGCCCTCGCAGGTCGGACACGGCTCGCAGAGGATTCGTTCCAGACTCTCCCGGGTGCGTTTGCGGGTCATCTCCACCAGTCCCAGGGCGGATACGCCGCCGATCTGGCTCTTGGCGTGGTCCCGCTCCAGGGCCTTCTCCAGGGCCCGCAGCACCTGGCGCTTGTGCTCCTCCTCCTCCATGTCGATGAAGTCGATGATGATGATGCCGCCCAGGTTGCGCAGGCGCAGCTGCCGCGCAATGGCCTGGGCCGCCTCCAGGTTGGTCTTGAAGATGGTCTCTTCCAGGTTGCGATGCCCTACGTATCCACCGGTATTGACGTCGATGGTGGTCATCGCCTCGGTCTGGTCGATGATCAGGTAACCGCCGGACTTCAGCGTGACCTTGCGGTTCAGAGCCTTCTGGATCTCGTCCTCGATGCCGTAGAGATCGAAGATGGGGCGCTCGCCGGCGTAGTGCTCGATGCGCCCGGACAGGCCCGGCAGGAATTCCTCGCAGAAGCGCAGCACCTTCTGGTGGTTCTCCCGGGAGTCGATACGTACCCGCTCGGTGTCCTCGGAGGCCAGATCCCGCAGGCAGCGCAGCACCAGGGGCAGATCCCCGTGCACCAAAGTCCCGGGCTGAGCGCTGGCGCCCCGGGCCTGCACCGAGCGCCACAGCCGGCAGAGGAAGTCCCGGTCCCGGATCAGGGCCTCCTCGGAGGCGCCCTCGGCGGCGGTGCGCATGATGAACCCGCAGCCGGCACCGCAGTCGTCCGGCGACTCCAGAAAGCTCTGTCCCAGGGCGCGCAGGCGTTCCCGCTCGGCCTCGCTCTCGATGCGGTTGGAAACGCCGACGCTGGAGCTGCCGGGAAGCAGCACCATGTAGCGCGACGGGACGGTGATGTGGGTGGTGAGGCGGGCGCCCTTGCTGCCGATGGGATCCTTGACCACCTGCACCAGCACCGCTTCCTGCTCTTTCAGCAGGCGGACGATATCCGGCGGGCTGCGCCGCCCATGGCCCAGCTCGGCGGCCATCTCCTCGGGAAGGGCGATATCGGATGCGTGCAGAAAGGCGGTGCGCTCCAGGCCCACATCGATGAAGGCGGCCTGCATGCCCGGCAGCACCCGGGAGACCACACCCTTGTAGACGCTGCCCACCAAGCCGCGGCGGCGCGAGCGCTCCACCGTGACCTCCTGCACCACACCGTTTTCCACCACCGCCACCCGGGTTTCCCGGGGGGTGACGTTGATCAGGATTTCCTGGACCAACGGCGTTACCAGCAACGCTGGTAATCGATGTCGAATTCAGCGAGCAGATCCGAGGTCTCGAACAGGGGCAGCCCCATGACTCCGGAATAGCTGCCTTCCAGGGATTCCACGAACACCGCGCCGCGTCCCTGAATGGCGTAGCCGCCCGCCTTGTCGGCGGGCTCGCCACTGCGCCAGTAGGCCCGCCGCTCGGCCGCGTCGACATCGCGCAGGGTCACATTGGATACCGACAGCCGGGTGGCCTCGCGTTCGCCGTCCACCAGGGCGACGCCGGTGAGCACCCGGTGGGCGCGGCCGGAGAGCTCCTCCATGAAGCCGAGGAACTCCGCCTCGTCGGCCGGCTTGCCCAGCACCCGGTCGTCCACCACGACGATGGTGTCGGCTCCCAGCACCGGCAGCCGGGATTCCCCCGGGCGGCCGGCGAGGCCGGCCCGGGCCTTGTCCAGGGCCAGCCGAATGACGAACACCTCGGGGCTCTCGCCGGGATTCGGGAATTCCTGGACATCCTGGCGGACCGGCTCGAACGCGACGCCGATCTGGCCCAGCAGCTGCCGGCGCCGCGGCGACTCGGAGGCCAGGAAGATATGGGGCTGGTGTTGCGCTGACATGGCTTCCCCTCGATGGCGGGGCGGCGGGTCCGGCGCGTCCCGGGCCACTGATCAGCCCCCCGGCGCCGGAAACTCTTCACCGATGATACGGATGATTCTGCAGGACGGTCCAGGCACGGTAGAGTTGCTCGGCCAGCACCACCCGCACCAGCATGTGCGGCAGGGTGAGCCGGGACAGCGACCAGCAGTACTCCGCCCGCGCCCGGCACTCGCCGCACAGGCCGTCCGGCCCGCCCACCACGAACGCCAGGTCGCGGCCGTCCTGCAGCCAGCCCTCCAGCTGCGCCGCCAGCTCCTGCGTGGACCACTGCCGGCCGCCGGCGTCCAGGGCCAGCATCCGGGCCCGGGGCGGCAGCGCCGCCAGCAGCCGTTCGCCCTCATCGCGCCGGCAGCGCTGGGGCTCGTCCCGGCGCCCGCGCCGGGCCAGGGGCAGCTCCATGAGCCGCAGAGGCAGGTGCGCCGGCAGCCGGCCGGCGTACTCGGCGAAGCCTTGGGCGATCCAGCCGGGCATGCGCTCGCCGACGGCGATCAGGTGCAGCTGCATGGCCGCTCAGGGCAGCATCCGCGGCCCGCTCAGGCGCCGTGGCGAGCCCGTTCCGGGGCCTCTTCCTCGGCGTCATCCATGGCCCAGACGTTCTCCAGCCGGTAGAACTCGCGCACCTCGGGCTGCATCACGTGCACCAGCACATCGCCCAGGTCCACCAGGATCCACTCCGCGGCCTCGGCGCCCTCCACGCCCAGCGGCTTGTAGCCGGCGTCCCGCGCGGCCTCCACCACGTTGTCGGCCAGGGCCTTGACCTGGCGGCGGGTGTTGCCGGTGGCAAGCACCATGAAGTCGGTTATGGAGGTGCGGCCGCGCACGTCCAGCACCACCAGGTTCTGCCCCTTCACGTCTTCCAGGGCGGCCACCGCCAGATCGCGCAGCCGCTCCGGTGACTCGGTCTGTTGGGATTGCAAGCGCGTGCTACCTCCTCCGCCGACGCCGGCGGTCCGACCTGGTCCCCGCAGCCTGCCGCGCCCGGTGCGAACGGCCCGGCACGGCTGCGGCGGACATCACTCCACCTGAGGATACCCGTACACGTGGCCGGCGGCGATCTCGCTCCACACCGCCTCGGGCAGCAGCCAGCGCCCGGACTGCCCGAGGGCGAGGCGCCGGCGCAGAACCGAGGCGGAAATGTCCAGTGACGTTACGGGAAAAAACAGCACGCGCCCGGCCGGCTCCCGGCGCAGCTGCCCGGCCGCCCGGGCGCGGCGCGGCGCCAGCCACTGCGCCAGCTCGCGGCAGGCCTGGGCGCCGCTGCCCGGGCGCTCCATGACCACCAGGTGGGCGTGGTCGGTGAGCTCGCGCCAGCGGTGCCAGGTGGGCAGCCCCAGGAAGGCGTCGCTGCCCAGCACGAAGCACAGCGGCCGGCTGCCGAGCTCGGCGCGCACCTCCGCCAGGGTATCCACGGTGTAGGACGGGCCGTCCCGGCGCAATTCCCGGTCGTCGGCCCGCAACCCGGGCACGCCGGCCACGGCGCGCTGCACCAGCGCCAGGCGCAGGGCAGCCGGGGCCCGCGGCGGCAGCCGGTGGGGCGGGACGCGGCCCGGCACCAGGCGCAGCTCCGCGAGGGCGAGGCCCTCCAGCAACTCCAGGGCACAGCGCAGATGTCCCAGGTGGATGGGATCGAAGGTGCCCCCCAGCAGCCCCACCGGGGCACCGCCGGCGACCGCCGAATCGCTCACGAGCGCACATGCCCGTCGCCGAACACCACGTACTTGACGGTGGTCAGCCCTTCCAGGCCCACCGGGCCACGGGCGTGGAGCTTGTCGGTGCTGATGCCGATCTCCGCGCCCAGGCCGTACTCGAAGCCGTCGGCGAAGCGGGTGGAGGCGTTGACCATCACCGAGCTGGAGTCCACCTCGCGCAGAAAACGCCGCGCCCGGGTCCAGCTCTCGGTGACGATGGCGTCGGTGTGGTGGGACCCCCAGGTCTCGATATGCTCGATGGCGGCGTCGAGATCCGCCACCACCCGCACCGCCAGGATGGCGGCGAGGTATTCCTCGGCCCAGTCGGCCTCGGTGGCAGCGCCCATGACGGGCACCAGAGCGCGGCTGCGCTGGCAGCCGCGCAGCTCGACGCCGGCGTCGGTGAGGCGCCGGGCGAGCTCCGGCAGCAGGCGCTCGGCAATGCCCTCGGCCAGCAGCAGGGTCTCCATGGTGTTGCAGGTGCCCAGGCGCTGGGTCTTGGCGTTGACCGCCACCGCCAGGGCCTTGTCCGGATCGGCCAGGTCGTCGATGTAGACGTGGCAGACCCCGTCCAGGTGCTTGATCATGGGCACCGTGGCCTCACGGGTGATGCGCTCGATGAGGCTCTTGCCGCCCCGCGGCACCAGCACGTCCACCTGGCCGTTCATGGTGATCAGTTCCCCCACCGCCGCCCGGTCGGTGGTCTCCACCACCTGCACCGCAGTCTCCGGCAAGCCGGCGGCGGCCAGGCCCCGGGCCACGCAGGCGGCGACGGCCCGGTTGGAGCGGATGGCCTCGGAGCCGCCCCGCAGGATGGCCGCGTTGCCGGACTTCAGGCACAGGCCGGCGGCATCCGCCGTGACGTTCGGGCGGGACTCGTAGATGATGCCCACCACCCCCAGGGGCACCCGCATGCGGCCCACCTGGATGCCCGACGGGCGGTAGGCGAGATCGCTCACTTGACCCACCGGGTCCGGCAGGCCGGCGATCTGGCGCAGGCCCTCGGCCATGGCCGCGATGCGCGCGGGCGTCAGCTCCAGGCGATCCATCAGCGCATCGTCCAGCCCGGCGCTGCGCCCGGCGGCGAGATCCGCGGCGTTGGCCTCGGCGAGCGCCGCCTGGCCGGCCTCGATGGCCGCGGCGATGGCCTCCAGGGCGGCATTGCGCACGCCAGTGTCGGAGCGGGCCACAGCCCGGGCGGCGCTGCGCGCCCGGGTACCGAGGGTGTGCATGTAGTCGCGCACGTCGGCGCCGGCGGGATCCTGGGCCTGGGCAGTCATGGGGCGGGCGGAACTCCTGGTCTGGGGGCCGCGGCGCCGCCGGCGGCGGCGGCGATTTCGAGGGCCAAGTTTACCAATTCGTCCCAGGGGCTGCCGGGCTCGGCGCCCTTCAGCACCCGGTCGACACGGGCGGCGGCGCGCAGCAGGTCGCGCCAGCGGCCGACCGGCGCGCGGCCGGCGGCCCGGGACAGTGCCTGGTTGCGGCGCGGAGGGCCGGGGCCGGCGGCGCCGGCCTCCCCCGCCGCGAGGCGGGCGGCGGCACGCAGCTCCCGGGCCAGGCCCCACAGCACGACGGGGGGCTCGGTGCCCTCCTGGCGCAGGGCGTCCAGTACCCGCACCGCCCGGCGGCCGCGGCCCTCCAGCACCGCCTGGCTGAGGTCGAATACACCGAAGCGGGCATTGTCGGCCACCGCCCGCTGCACCAGCTCGACGTCGGCGCTGCCCTCGCCGTTTTGCAGCACCAGCTTGTCCACCTCCTGGGCGGCGGCCAGCAGGTTGCCCTCGGAGCGCGCCGCCAGCAGCGCCGCGGCGTCACGATCCAGGCGCAGCCCGGCGGCGGCGGCCCGGGCGGTGATCCAGCGGGGCAGATCCGAACCCTCCACCGGCCAGGCGTAGAGGAAGTGACCGGCCCGGGCGAGCGCCTTCACCCAGGCGCTGTTGCGGGCCCTGGAGTCAAGGCGCCCGGCTGCGACGACCAGCACCACGTCGTCCGGCGGCGCCGCGCACCACTGCGCCAGCGCCTTGCCGCCTTCCACGCCGGGCTTGCTGCCGGGCAGGCGCAGCTCCAGCAGGCGGCGCTGGGAGAACAGCGACAGGCTGGCGCCGCTGCCGGCCAGCCGGCCCCAGTCGAAGCTGCCGTCGGCGTGGAGCACCTCGCGCTCTTCGCAGCCGGCGGCGCGGGCGGCGGCGCGGATGGCGTCCAGCGCCTCCTCCAGCAACAGCGGCTCATCGCCGGCCACCAGGTAGACCGGGGCCAGCCCGCGGGCCAGAGACCCCTTCAGGTCGCCCGGGCGCAACTGGGCCATCAGCGCAGCGCAGCGCCGATGCGGGCGGCCAGCTGGCCCACCGCCTCGGTGCGCAGTTCATCGCTGGCCCGCTCCCGGCGCGACTGGTTCACCAGCGGATCGTTGGGGTCGGCCTGATAGGTGCGGGTGGCGATCACCGAGCGCCCGTCGCCGGCCTCGGCGTCCTCCGGCGTGCGCACCCGGTAGCGCAGGGTGTAGGTGAGGTCGTACTGGCGCACGTCGGCGCCGGCGGTGACCGAGGACACCCGCTGCCCGAGGGACTCGCCCAGCAGCTCCACCGTCGCATCCGCCGGGGCCTCGGCGGCCACCACCCGGGCGCCATAGGTCTGCAGCTCGCGGGTCACCCGGCGCTCCAGGGCCGGATCGGGAATGCGCGAGGCCAGGGCGATGGCGGCGCCGTCCAGGCCCTGGGCACTGGCGCCGCTGCCGCGCAGGTGCCAGCCGCAGCCGGCCATGGACAGCGCCAGCAGCGCCAGCAGAGCCGCCCGCAGCAGGCGCATCACCGCGCCACCACGTTCACCAGCCGGCCGGGCACCACCACCACCCGCTGCAGGGTCTTGCCCTCGGTGAAACGGCGCACGTTCTCGTCGGCCAGGGCGGCGTTGCGGATGTCGTCTTCCGCTGCGCCGGCCGCCACATTGATGCGCCCGCGCAGCTTGCCGTTGACCTGCACCACCAGTTCCAACTGGTCGCGCTCCAGGGCGGCCGGGTCCGGCTCCGGCCAGGGGGCGTCCAGCGCGGCGGCGGCGTGGCCCAGCTCGCACCACAACCGGTGGGTGATGTGGGGGGCGATGGGGGCCAGGATCAGCACCACGGCCTCCAGGGCCTCCTGCATGACCGCCCGGCCCCGGGGCGTGTCGTCCTGGAACCGGCCCAGGGCGTTGCACAGCTCCATGGCGGCGGCAATGGCGGTATTGAAGGTGAAGCGCCGGCCGATGTCGTCGCCGGCCTTGGCCAGGGTCTCGTGGACCTTGCGGCGAAGCTCGCGCTGCTGGGCGTCCAGGGCGCCGGCCTCCAGGGCCGGCACCTCGCCTGCGGCCTCCAGGTGGCGGTGCACCAGGTTCCAGAGCCGGCGCAGGAAGCGGTAGGCCCCCTCCACGGCGGTGTCGTTCCACTCCAGGGCCTGGTCCGGCGGCGCGGTGAACATCATGTACAGGCGCACCGTGTCCGCCCCGTAGCGCTCGATCATGGCCTGGGGGTCGACGCCGTTGTTCTTGGACTTGGACATCTTCTCGACACCACCCAGAGCCACCGGGGCGCCGTCGGCGAGGGCCCGGGCAGCGATGATGGCGCCGCGCTCGTCGCGGTCAACCTCCACCTCGGCGGGGGCGAACCAGCGCCGCCGGCCGCCGGGTTCGTCCCGGTAGAAGGTCTGGGCCACCACCATGCCCTGCGTGAGCAGGTTGGTGAACGGCTCGTCCACGCCGGACAGGCCCTCGTCGCGCATCAGCTTCTGGAAGAAGCGGGCGTAGAGCAGGTGCAGGATGGCATGCTCGATGCCGCCGATGTACTGGTCCACCGGCAGCCAGTACTCGGCGCGCCCATCCAGCATCGCCTGGTCCGACCCCGGGCAGGCGAAGCGGGCGAAGTACCAGGAGGACTCGAAGAAGGTGTCGAAGGTATCGGTCTCCCGCTCCGCCGGGCCGCCGCACTCCGGGCAGACGGTGCGGTAGAACTCCGGCATGCGCGCCAGCGGCGAGCCGGCGCCCTCCACGGCCACGTCCTCGGGCAGCACCACCGGCAGATCCTCATCCGGCACCGGCACCGCCCCGCAGTCCGGGCAGTTGATGATGGGCACCGGGCAGCCCCAGTAGCGCTGCCGGGAGACCAGCCAATCCCGCAGCCGGTAGTTCACCGTGCGCCGGCCGATGCCCCGCGACTCCACAAATTCCGCGATGCGGTCAAAGGCCATGCGGAAATCCAGGCCGGTGAACTCGCCGGAGTCCACGGTCACCAGGTCCTGCCTGGCCACCCAGGCCTCGGCCTGGACGTCCACGGGGCTGGCGTCGGCGGGGCCTACCGACTGGCGGATGGGCAGGCCGTACTTGACGGCGAAGGCGTGGTCGCGCTCGTCGTGGGCCGGCACCGCCATGATGGCGCCGGTGCCGTAGGTCATCAGCACGAAGTTGGCAACGTACACCGGGATACGCTCGCCGGAGAGCGGGTTCACGGCGTCCACCCCCAGGGGCAGGCCGCGCTTTTCCATCAGCTCAAGCTCCGCCTCGGAGGTGCCGCCCCGGCGGCACCTCTCCACGAAGGCAGCCACCTCCGGGTCGTCCTCGGCCCGGGCCAGGGCCAGCGGGTGGTTGGCGGCCACCGCCATGAAGGTAGCGCCGAAGATGGTGTCCGGCCGGGTGGTGTAGACGCGCAGCGGCTCGCCGCCGCCGGCCAGGGGAAAGTCCAGCTCCAGGCCCTCGGAGCGGCCGATCCAGTTGCGCTGCATGGTCTTCACCGCCTCCGGCCAGCCCGGCAGGCGGTCCAGGTCGGCCAGCAGCTCCTCGGCGTAGGCGGTGATGCGGATGAACCACTGGGGGATCTCGCGGCGCTCCACCGGCGCCCCGGAGCGCCAGCCGCGGCCGTCTATGACCTGCTCGTTGGCCAGCACGGTCTGGTCGACGGGATCCCAGTTCACCTCGGCGGACTTCTTGTAGGCGAGCCCCTTGCGGAACAGCCGGGTGAACAGCCACTGCTCCCAGCGGTAATAGTCGGGGTCGCAGGTGGCCAGCTCGCGGCTCCAGTCGTAGCCGAAACCCA
Organism: uncultured Ectothiorhodospiraceae bacterium; assembly: GCA_964487155.1. GTDB lineage: Bacteria > Pseudomonadota > Gammaproteobacteria > Nitrococcales > Nitrococcaceae > CAZAQB01. The sequence goes on along the minus strand of CAZAQB010000062.1, from coordinate 1,708 downwards.
GCCGCTGGAGCTGGCCCTTCATGTAGGCGATGTTCTCGCGGGTCCAGCGCCCCGGCGGCACCCGGTTCTGCATGGCGGCGTTCTCCGCCGGCAGGCCGAAGGCGTCCCAGCCCATGGGCTGGAGCACGTTGCGCCCGCGCATGCGCTGGTAGCGGGTCACCACGTCGCCGATGGTGTAGTTGCGCACATGGCCCATGTGCAGCCGGCCGCTGGGGTAGGGAAACATGCACAGGCAGTAGAACTTCTCCCGCTCCGGATCCTCGTTGACCTGGAAGCTGCCCTGCTCGGCCCAGTAGTGCTGGGCCTCGGTTTCCACCGCCTCGGGGCTGTAGTTCTGGTCCATGGTCTTCGCTATGTCTGTCGGAAAGGAAGAGGAGCGCGGCCCCAGGGGCCGGCGGACTGCGGAGCATAGCGCATGCCACGCGAGGCGCTCCAGGGTAGTTGGTGCCGGCGGGCGGCTGGGCCAGAATGGAGAGTGCAGCCGGCGCGCGCGCCAACCCCCACCAGGCGGAGAGCCATCATGACCGAGGACAAGTCCCGGGACCAGGACCACCACGTACGCGGTTACGAGCGCATGCTGGACCGGCTGCGGGCCTTCATGGAACAGGCCGGCGAGCAGGGACGTACGCGGCTGCGTGACGCCCTCGAGGCCGCCAGGGACAAGACCGTGGAACTGGGTGAGCTGACCCGGGAAGAAGCCGACCGCATCGCCGGCTACCTGCAGCGCGACGTGGAGGAGGCGGCCCAGTACTCCGCCACCACCGACGACGACCTGAGCGGCTGGCTGCAGATGGACCTGCAGCTGGTGGAGAACTGGGTCTGGGATCGCTTCGCCAGCGTCGCCGACCGCACCCGTCTGGAGTGGATCGAGCTCCAGCACCAGCTGCAGCGGGCCGCCGAGTACCACACCGGCGAGATCGCCGGCCCCGGGGCCCTGGTCTGCGACGGCTGCGGCGAAACCCTGCAGTACAGCAAGCCCGGACGCATCCCGCCCTGCCCCCGGTGTCACGGCACGGTGTACCGCCGGCCGGTATCCGCGGACGAGTCCGGGGCGGGGTGACCCCGCGTGCCGTCACACCCCGAAGACGCCGGATGCGCTTCGCTTATCCGGCCTACGCGCTTCGCCCAGGCCCCGGGGTGCGGCCGAGGCCGCGTAGGCCGGATAAGGCGCGAAGCGCCGCATCCGGCGTCCCCTGACTGAGGCGGAGCTGCGCCGATGCCCGCGTGTAGGGTGGGTAGAGCGGAGCGAAACCCGCCGTCTTCGTTGAGCCAAGACGTCACGTAGCGCTACGCGCAACGTGAGCTACGGGGTGCCCCGGCGCATCGCCGCGGCTGCGACCCCCAGCAAGCCGGCGAAGGTCACTCCCACCACCGGCCAGTCGGTCCACGCCACGTAGGGGGTGGTCCCCCGGCGCGGTTGGACCTTCCCCTCCAGGGCCGCCGGCTCGAACAGGGGGCTGCGCTCCAGCACCCGGCCCCGATGGTCGATGAGGGCGCTGATGCCGGTATTGGTGGCCCGCAGCATGGGCCGGCCAGTCTCCAGGGCGCGCATGCGGGCCATCTCCAGGTGCTGGTGGGGCGCCAGGGAATCCCCGAACCAGCCGTCGTTGGAGACGTTCAGCAGCAGTTCCGCCTGCGGCAGGGCGGCGGCCACCTCGTCGCCGAAGGTCACCTCGTAGCAGATGGAGACGCCGATGCGGGTGCCCTT
>CAZAQB010000061.1:0-19309 GCA_964487155.1 uncultured Ectothiorhodospiraceae bacterium | reverse complement strand
CCCATGCCCTCCTGGGAAGTGTGGTGCTCAATCAGCTCTTCGTTTTCTAAATCTTTCAGATGACGGCGAATGGCCTGGGCGCTAACTTCAAGATGAGCTGCCAAAGCTTGAGCCGTTGCTTCTCCCTGCTTCAGCAGGTAAACCAGAATGTCATCTTTTGTAGAGGGTTGCTGCACAGAAGTCATTGCGTTGGCCCACATGGCGTCAGATACTACAGAAGTGGATGCGTTTCTAGCAATCCAGCGATATTAACCTGGCCTGGGTCAGAGAGGAGGAGATGATTGGATAGCCTCTCAAAATCTACCCTTAGGACCAGGAAAATGGATCCAATTGTTAACGATCCACTTTGACAACATCATTGTTGCTAAACTAGTCTAAGATTAGTTAGACAACTTAAATGTTGCTTTAATTGTATAGAATTAGTGGGCTGTCTCGCCACACACCATCTGTAATGACTGATAACAAAACAACCCAGGCTTCCGACAAGAACCTAGAAATGATGCGCAACTTCGCGCAGAGTTACGCCAAGCGTACCGGCACTTACTTCTGCGCCGACCCTGGCGTTACCGCGGTTGTGATCGAAGGCCTGGCCAAGCACAAAGACGACTACGGTTCTCCCCTGTGCCCCTGTCGCCATTACGAGGACAAGGAGGCCGAGGTTAAATCCATTTACTGGAACTGCCCCTGTGTTCCCATGCAGGAGCGCAAAGAGTGCCACTGTATGTTGTTCCTCACCGAGGATAACCCCTTCTCTGGAGATAAACAGGACATCTCCTTCGACGAGATCCGCTCCGAGACCAGCAAATACTAAACCCGTTAAACCCGTTCGCTAGCAGCACGTTCAGAGAGTCCCATTTATGAGTACGTCCGTTCAGTCCCTGGTTAGCCAACCCTACAAGTACGGCTTTAAGACTGATATTGAAGCCGACGTGATTCCTCGTGGCCTTAATGAGGACGTTATTCGCATGATTTCGGCCAAGAAAAACGAGCCGGAGTTCATGCTGGAGTTTCGCCTCAAGGCCTACCGCAAGTGGCTGACGATGGAGGAACCAGCTTGGCCGAACGTCAAGTACCCGCCCATCGACTTCCAGAACATCATTTACTACTCAGCTCCCAAGAAAAAGGACCAGGAGAAGTTGGGCAGTCTGGATGAGGTGGACCCTGAGCTGCTGGATACTTTCGAGAAGCTGGGGATTCCCCTCTCTGAGCAGAAGCGACTGGCCAACGTCGCGGTAGACGCGATTTTTGACAGTGTCTCCGTCGCCACTACTTACAAGGAGAAGCTGGCAGAAGAAGGCATCATTTTTTGCTCCATCTCCGAAGCGCTGAAAGACCACCCCGACCTGGTGGAGAAATACCTGGGGACGGTGGTACCCATTGGCGATAACTACTTTGCCGCCCTGAACTCGGCGGTGTTCAGCGATGGGTCTTTCGTTTACATCCCCAAAAACACGAAGTGCCCCATGGACCTGTCCACCTACTTCCGCATCAACAATGGGGAGTCGGGCCAGTTCGAGCGCACCCTGATTGTGGCGGAGGAAGGCAGCTCCGTGACTTACCTGGAAGGCTGCACCGCCCCCATGTACGACAGCAATCAGCTCCACGCCGCCATTGTGGAACTGGTGGCCCTGGATGACGCCACCATCAACTACTCCACGGTGCAGAACTGGTTCGCTGGCGACGAAGAGGGCAAAGGCGGTATCTACAACTTCGTCACCAAGCGGGGCCTCTGCGCCGGCAAGAACTCTAAGATTTCCTGGACCCAGGTGGAAACCGGCTCGGCCATCACCTGGAAGTACCCCAGCTGCGTGCTGCGTGGCGACGACTCCGTGGGCGAGTTCTACTCGGTGGCCGTGACGAGGGGCCGCCAGCAGGCGGACACCGGCACCAAGATGATCCACATGGGGCGCAACACCCGCAGCACTATCGTCTCCAAGGGCATCTCCGCCGGCCGCGGCGAGCAGAGCTACCGGGGGCTGGTGCGCATCACGCCCAAGGCGGAGGGGGCGCGCAACTACTCCCAGTGCGACTCCATGCTGATGGGCGACCAGTGCGGCGCCCACACCTTCCCGTACATCGATGTGCAGAACCCCTCGGCCCAGGTGGAGCACGAGGCCACCACCTCGAAGATCAGCGAGGACCAGCTGTTCTACTGCACCCAGCGCGGCATCTCCCCAGAGGACGCCGTCTCGCTGATCGTCAACGGCTTCTGCAAGGAGGTCTTCCGCACCCTGCCCATGGAGTTCGCGGTGGAGGCCCAGAAGCTGCTGGAGGTCACCCTGGAGGACAGCGTCGGCTGAGGCCGCGCCTGCCCTGTTTCCGATTTCCGTACTGGAGGACCCGATGAGCCTGCTTCGAATCGAGGATCTGCACGCCGCCGTGGAGGGCACCGAGATCCTGCGCGGCATCAACCTGGAGATCGCCCCCGGCGAAGTGCACGCCGTCATGGGCCCGAATGGCTCCGGCAAGAGCACCCTTGCCAAGGTGCTGGCCGGCGATCCCAAGTTCCAGGTGACCGGCGGGCGCGTCCACTATAACGACGCCGATCTGCTGGAGCTGGCCCCGGAGGATCGCGCCCGGGAGGGCCTGTTCCTGGGCTTCCAGTACCCCGTGGAAATTCCCGGGGTCAGCAATGTGTACTTCCTCAAGGCCGCGGTGAATGCCATCCGCAAGCACCGCGGCCAGGGTGAGCTGGACGCCATGGAGTTCCTGGCGCTGGTGCGCAGCCGCGCGGCGGACGTGAAACTGGACGAGTCCCTGCTGCAGCGCCCGGTCAACGAAGGCTTCTCCGGCGGCGAGAAGAAACGCAACGAGATCTTCCACCTGTCGGTGCTGGAGCCGGCCCTGGCGGTGCTGGACGAGACCGACTCGGGCCTCGACATTGACGCCCTGCGCACCGTGGCAGAAGGGGTCAATAACCTGCGCAGCGCCGAGCGTGGCTTCCTGGTGATTACCCACTACCAGCGGCTGCTCAGCTACATCGTGCCCGACCACGTGCACGTTCTGGTGGGCGGGCGCATCGTGCGCTCCGGCGGCAAGGAACTCGCCGAGGAGCTGGAGGAGACCGGCTACGCCCTGTTCGGCGAGGAGGCGGCCTGACCATGTCGGAGCGCGCAACCCTGGCCGCCAGCGAGTCGCCCTACCTGGAGGACTTCCGCAACCGCGCGGGCGGCGGGCCCGGGCATCTGCAGGAGCTCCGCCGGCGGGGTATCGAGGCATTCGCCGCCCGAGGTTTCCCGGGACCCCGGGAGGAGGCCTGGCGCAAGCTTGACCTGTCCCCGGTCACGGGACGGCATCATCCGCCGGCGGCGGCAGCCGGCACGCCGGCCCCGGTCCTGCTGGAGCGCCTCGAGTCCCTGGGCGAGGGTCCACGGCTGGTGTTCGTGGATGGCCGCCTGGCGCCACGGCTGTGCCGGGTCGGGGAGGACACCCGGGGCGTGTTCCTGGGTGCGCTCAGCCAGGTGGCTGACGGCGGTGACGCACCGCAGGGCCTGACGCAAGCTCTGGGCTCCGTGGCAGGCATCGACGCGCATCCGTTCGCGGCCCTCAACAGCGCCTTCCTGGAGGACCCCGCCCTGGTGCACCTGGGCCGTGGGGCGATGCCGGAGGCGCCGCTGCAGATCGTGTTCATCACCAGCGCTGCTGCCGACGGCCAGCTGGTGTGTCCCCGTATCCTGGTGGTGGCCGAGGCGAGCGCTGCGGTGCGCCTGGCGGAGGTCCATCTCAGCACCGACCAGAGCAGCGCCCTGGTCTGCCCGGTGACCGAGGTGCTGGCCGGCCAGGGCAGCTCGGTGGAGCTGCAGCGCTTCCAGGAAGAGGGCAGCGGCGTTCGCCACCTGGGAGTCAGCCACCTGGAACTGGCCCAGGAGGCCAGCGTCACCCTGAACTCCATTGCCGTCGGCGCGGCCCTGGGCCGGCTGGATGCGTTTGCCGAGCTGCGCGGCACCGGCGCCGATGCCACCCTCAACGGCCTTGCGCTGACGGCGGGGCGCCAGGTGGTGGATCACCATACCTGGGTGCGCCACCGGTGCGAGCACGGCACCAGTCGCCAGTTGTTCAAGGGCGTGCTGCGGGGCCGCTCCGAGACCTTCTACGACGGCCTGGTGCACGTGGCCGAAGGCGCCCGCAAGACCGACGCCCAGCAGCAGAATCGGAACCTGCTGCTGGACCGCATGGCGCTGGCCCACTCCAACCCGCGCCTTGAGATCCACAACGACGACGTCAAGTGCGCTCACGGGTCGACGGTGGGGGAACTGGACGACGAGGCATTGTTCTATCTGCGCTCGCGGGGCATCGGCCCCGAGGACGCCAAGGCCCTGCTGACCTACGCCTTCGCCGACGAGGTGCTGGCGGCTATCCGCCCCGAGCGCCTCCAGAACCATGCCCGGGAACTGCTGCTCGCGCGGCTGCCCGGCGATACCACCCTGAGGGAGATCCGATGAGTACGGTGAACCCCCTGCGGCCTAGCGGGGCCGAGGCCCCGGACTACCCCCTGGACCGGATCCGGGCCGATTTCCCCATCCTCGGCCGGACCATGCGCGGCCGTCCCCTGGCCTTCCTGGACAGTGCCGCCAGCGCCCAGAAGCCCGAGGTGGTGATTGAAACCGAGGCCCGCTGCTATCGGGAGTACTACGCCAACATCCACCGCGGCGTGTACGAGTTCTCGGAGCGCAGCACGGCCGCATTCGAGGGCGTGCGGGACAAGGTCCGGGACGCACTGAACGCGCCCGACCGCCGCGAGGTGGTGTTCTGCCGGGGCACCACGGAGGCCATCAACCTGGTGGCCCAGAGCTTCGCCCGGCCGCGGCTCGGCCCCGGCGACGAGATCCTCATAACCGGTATGGAGCACCACTCCAACATCGTGCCGTGGCAGCTGGTCTGCGAGCAGACCGGGGCACGGCTGGTGGTCTCGCCCATCACCGAGCGCGGCGAGCTTGACCTGGACGACCTGCGATCCCGGATCGGGGAGCGCACCCGGCTGGTGAGCGTGGTGCACGTGTCCAACGCCCTGGGCACCATCAACCCGGTGGCCGAGATTGTGGCCGTCGCCCACGCCGCCGGTGTGCCGGTGTTGGTGGACGGCGCCCAGGCGGTGCCCCACATGGCGGTGGACGTGCAGGCCCTGGGCTGCGATTTCTACTGCTTCTCCGGCCACAAAGCCTACGGCCCGTCGGGCACCGGCGTGCTCTGGGGCCGATTCGATCTGCTCAGGGACATGCCGCCCTACCAGGGTGGCGGTGACATGATCCGCAGCGTCACTTTCGAGGGCTCGCTGTTTGCCGAGCCGCCCCAGCGCTTCGAGGCCGGGACGCCCAACATCGCCGGCACCATTGCCCTCGGGGAAGCCCTAGACTACATGAACGCGGTGGGCATGGACCGGGCGCAGGCCCATGAGAATGAACTGCTCGGCTACGCGCTGCCGCGCCTGGCGCAGGTGCCGGGGCTGCGTTTCATCGGCACGCCGGAGCACCGCGCGGGCGTCATCTCCTTCGTTCTCGAAGGCGTGCATCCCCATGACATCGGAACCATTCTCGACAGTCACGGGGTCGCCATCCGGGCCGGGCACCACTGTGCCCAGCCGGTGATGCAGCGTTTCGGCGTCCCGGCCACGGTGCGGGCGTCGTTCGGCATGTACAGCAGCCGGGAAGACGTGGATGCTCTGGTGAGCGCTCTCGGGGAGGTGAAGGAGATGTTCGGTTAGATGTCCGACCTGCGCGATCTCTACCAGGAGGTGATCCTGGACCACAACAAGCATCCCCGGAACTTCCATCCGGTGGATCCGCATTCCCACTCGGCAGACGGCTACAACCCGCTGTGCGGCGACAAGGTCAGCATCCAGCTGCGGGTGCGCGACGGCATCATCGAGGACGTCGGTTTCCAGGGCGAGGGCTGCGCCATCTCCACCGCCTCGGCCTCCATCATGACCGAGACCATCGTGGGCAAGAGCCTGGAGGAGGCCGAGGCCCTGTTCGAGCGCTTCCACGACCTGGTGACCCTGGATGAGGCGCCCTCCGACCCGGAACTGGGCAAGCTGGCGGTGCTCGCCGGCGTGCGCGACTACCCGACCCGGGTGAAGTGCGCGACCCTCGCCTGGCACACGCTGCACGCTGCGCTGGAGCACCAGAGCGAGGTGACCACCGAATGAGCCTGGCGGCGCAGCCTGAGACGTGTTCCGGGACCGCACTCAAGGGGCTCATCGTCGAGGCGTTGCGCGGCGTCTACGATCCGGAAATCCCGGTGGACATTCACTCCCTGGGCCTGATCTATGCCCTGGACGCCGACCCCGAGGGCTTCGTCGACGTCACCATGACGCTGACCTCGCCGGCATGTCCGGTCGCGGGGCAGATGCCGGGAATGGTGCAGGCGGCCGTGGAGGCCGTGCCCGGCGTGCAGGCGGCGCAGGTGCACCTGACCTGGGATCCCCCCTGGACGCAGGATCGAATTTCCGAGGGCGCACGGCTCCAGTTGGGGCTATTCTAGTCTTCTACCCCAACATGTTGGGGCGCGCGGTTTGCGAGCCCCGTCACAGCTTTGACACCACGCGCAGTGCATGCTCGCCCGGAATGGAGCCTGAGCGGAGCATGCCGTGTCGGGACCGTCCCAGCCCCAGCCGCCTCCCGTGGCGGCCGAAGGGCCATCAGGCCCTCGCGAAGAGGGGATCGAGGGCGATGTCCAGGCGCTGGTGCGGGCATGGCACGAGCTGCCTGGACGGGCCAGCGGTGCACCTGTGGTGGATCTCCATCGGCGGGTGGGATGGCTGGCCCAGCAGGCGCACCAAGCGGGCTGCCGACAGCTGGAAGACGTCGCCTCGACGCTGGCGGTTGCCCTGGAGCCGTGCGCGCGGGAAGGGCGGCCCATTACTCAGGAGCTGCATGCCATTCTCAGCGGCTACGTCTACAGCCTGGAGCGGGGAGACTTTCTTGGGGTCGCCGAGACCGACGGCCCCGCGCAGCCGGTGCCGTCCACCGGCGAAGTCTTCTGCCTGGGTATCCTGGCTGCCATGGGCGCCGGTCTCGGCGCCCAGATGCGCCAGTACGGGTATCGGCTGCGTGGTTTCGACACCCTTGAGGCCCTGATCCAGGCCGTCTCCCGGCGCCAGCCGGAAGCGCTCCTGGTGGATATGGAAGTGGCCGCCGTCCTGGGCTCCCTGGAGCGGCTCGTCAGGGAACTCCGGGATCACCTGCAGCGCGGTGTCCCGGTGCTGGTGGCCGGTCGCCATGACGCAGCGGCAGAGCGTCTGCGGGTGGTGCGCTCCGGTGCGGACGGCTTTCTGGTGAAGCCCCTGGACTGCCACGATCTGGTGGACCGGCTGGACCAGGCCGCCCGGCGGGCCGATGCCGAGTCCACTGCGGTGGCCATCGTCCAACGCGACGCCACCGAGGCCGGTTGCCTCGCCGAAACCCTGCAACGGGCCGGCATGCGGACCAGCGTCGTGGCCGAACCGCTGCAGCTTCCGGACGTGCTGGACCACAGCAGCACCGACCTTATCATCCTGGACATGGACCTGCCCGGGTGCACCGGTCTGGAACTGGCCCAGGTGGTGCGCCAGTACCCCCAGCACGCGGGCGTGCCCATCGTGTTCCTTGCGGATGCCACCGCGCCCGACCGGCGCCTGGACGCCCTCGCCCTGGGGGCGGACGACTTTATCGTGCGGCCCATCGAACCCGGCCAGCTGGTGCGGGCGCTGGAGATCCGGGCAGCCCGTGCCCGGGGCCTGCGGGAGCTGATGCTCACCGACAACCTCACCGGACTGCTCAACCACAGCCGCATCAAGGAGCAGCTGCGGGTGGAGGTCGCCCGGGTGGGTCGGGATCACCGCCCCCTGACCTTCGCCATGCTGGACCTGGACGGCTTCAAGGGCGTCAATGACACCCATGGTCACGCGGTGGGCGACCGGGTCATCAAGACGCTGGCCCGGGTGCTGCAGCGGGGCCTGCGGCGCTCGGACTTCATCGGCCGCTACGGCGGTGAGGAATTCGCGGTGATCCTGCCCGGGGCCACGGCTGGGGAGGCACGCCAGCGCCTGGACCGGCTGCGGCAGTCGTTCGGCGCCATCGAGCATGGCGGCCGTTCCGGAGCATTCACCGTGAGCTTCAGCGGCGGCGTTGCCCAACTGCGCCCCGGGCAGGCTGCCGAGGAGCTCACGGTGGCGGCGGATCGAGCCCTCTACGCCGCCAAGCGCGCCGGGCGCAACCGGCTTGTGACCGCCCGCGGCAGTCTGTGACGGGGTGCCGCCGGGTTCGTGAATTCGTGCCGCGCAAGGGACCGGGCATCCTGCCATCGTGGAATCGGGCTAAGCTGCCTTGAATGAGCCTGCCGGCGAGCGGGCACCAGACCGGCGAGGGGGTGGATCATGTACGACGAACTGCTGGGCCGCTATCTGTTGGCGAGCGAGACCCTGCTGCGGCTCGGCTGCGGTATGGTCGCGCTGATGGTGCTGGTAGCGGACGCGAGCCCGGCGCGGCTGATCTGGAGCGCGTCCGGCGGCCCGTCCCGCGAACCCTGGCTGGAGCGGGTCGGCGTGGCCCCCGGTGGGCGGATGCGGCGCGGCACGGGCAACTGCGCCGCGGCAGCCTGGGGCCAGCTGGGCGTGAACCTGGACCGCCTCCGGCCGGCCAACGACGAGCAGCTCCCACCGGCGCCGGCCAGCCGCGGCGCCTGACCGCCCCGCCCCGGGGCGCAGCCGGGCGCACCCGCCACCCGGGCGCGTTTGCGCCGGGGTGCTTCTGGTACCATGTGGCGCACTCCATGCGCCCCGTGAACATCCATCATGATCGAAACCATCTTGCGCCGGCGGCGCTCCCTGAATCTGGCCGGTGCCGGCCTCTGTGCGGCCCTGGTGGCCTTTGCCATCTACCTTCAGTTCGGCCAGCAGATGGAGCCCTGTCCGCTGTGCATCTTCCAGCGCATGGTGTTCGTCGCCATGGCTGCGGTGTTCCTGGTCGCCGGCCTGCATGCCCCCCGGCGCGGCGGGCGCTACGGCTATGCGGGGGCGTTCCTTATCACCGGCGCCGTCGGTGTGGCGCTGTCCGGGCGCCACATCTACCTGCAGTCGCTGCCCCCGGACCAGGTGCCGTCCTGCGGCCCGGGGCTGGAGTACATGCTGGACGTACTGCCGCTCATGGAGACCATCCAGCAGGTGCTGATGGGCTCCGGCGAATGCGCCGAGGTGGATCGGGTGCTGGGGGTGAGCATTCCGCTCTGGACCCTGCTGGCCTTCCTGGCCCTCACCGTGATGGCGCTTGCCATCAATCTGGCGCGGCCGCCGGAGGATCGGTGACCGGGCAGCGGCGGCTCCCGCCCGCCGGCGGCGGGGTTCCATGAGACGCTCGAATCCCTCCCACCGGCGCCGCACTGGCCGACAAGCGCCCGGCAGCCGCAAGCAGCCTGCCGGGGGGCGGCGCCTGTGGCGATGGATCGGGGCCGCCACCCTGGTGGTGCTGGTGGCCGGCGCCGGCTACCTGCTCTACCTCGACCAGCGTGTCACCAGCCACTTCGAAGGCAAGCGCTGGTCGGTGCCGGCCCATGTCTACGCGCGCCCGCTGGAGCTGTTTCCCGGCCGGCGCCTGCGGGCGTCCAACCTGGAGCTGGAGCTGAAGGCCGCCGGCTACCGGGCGGCGGACAGCGCCGATGGCCCAGGCGAGTACGCTCGCCAGGGTACGGTGTTCCGGGTCAACACCCGGGCATTCCATTTCTGGGATACGGCTGAACCCTCCCGGCGCCTGGAAGTGCGCCTCGATGGCCGCCAGGTGGCAGCGGTGCGGGCCCTGGATACGGGCCAGGAACTGCCCCTGGCGCGTCTGGACCCCGCCCTGCTGGGGCGGCTGGACGCCGGCCACCGCGAGGATCGGGTGCTGGTACGCCTGGACGAGGTGCCCAGGACCCTGGTGGCGGCGCTGATCGCCACCGAGGACCAGCGCTTCGCCCGGCACCCCGGTATCGACCTGGTGGGCATTGCCCGGGCTGCCTGGGTGAACCTGCGCGCGGGGCGCATCGTCCAGGGCGGCAGCACTCTCACCCAGCAGCTGGTGAAGAACTTCTACCTGGACAGTCAGCGCACCCTGGGCCGCAAGCTCAACGAGGCGGCAATGGCCCTGCTGCTGGAGCTGCACTATTCCAAGGCGGAGATCCTGCAGGCCTACCTCAACGAGGTCTACCTGGGCCAGGACGGCGACCGCTCCGTGCACGGTTTCGGCCTGGCCAGCCGGTTCTACTTCGACCGGTCCCTGGGCGAGCTGACGCTGGCCCAGCAGGCCCTTCTGGTGGGGCTGGTGCGGGGGCCCGCCCACTACGACCCGCGCCGCCACCCGGAGCGGGCACGGGCCCGGCGGGATCTGGTGCTGCGGCGCATGGCCGATAGTGCCATGGTTCCGGCCGAGGCGGCCCGCCAGGCCCGCGGCGATTCCCTGGACGTGGTGGAGCGCCCGCCGGACGCAGGCGGCGGCCGCTACCCGGCTTTCCTGGACCTGGTGCGCCGCCATCTGCAGCGGGACTACCGGCCCGAGGACCTGGTTTCCGAGGGCCTGCGGGTGTTCACCACGCTGGCGCCCCACGTCCAGCATGCCGCCGAGGCGGCGGTCTCGCGGGGCGCCCGCCAACTGGGGCGGGATCTGCAGGGCGCCGCGGTGGTGGTGGGCGTGGACGATGGCGAGGTGCGGGCCCTGGTGGGCGGGCGGGATCCGCACTTTCCGGGCTTCAACCGGGCGCTGGATGCCCGGCGTCCCATCGGCAGCCTGGTGAAGCCGGCAGTGTATCTCACGGCGCTGTCACGCCCGGGCCACTACGGGCTGGGCACGGTCATCCCGGACCAGCCTGTCAGCCTGCAGGATCGCTCCGGGGAGACCTGGTCGCCGGACAATTACGACCACCGCAGCCATGGGCACGTCCCCCTCTGGCAGGCCCTGGCCCAGTCCTATAATCAGGCCACCGTGCGCCTGGGGCTTGACCTGGGCCTGCGGGCGGTGGTGGACACCCTGGAGCGGCTCGGGGCGCCGGTGCCGGACCATATCTATCCGTCCCTGCTGCTGGGCTCCCTGCCCATGTCCCCCCTGGACGTGGCCCAGATGTACGAGACCCTCGCCGCCGAGGGCTACCGCATGCCCCTGCGCTCGGTGCGGGCCGTGACTAACGGCCGCGGCGAACCGCTCAATCGGTATCCGTTGCAGGTGCGCCGGGTGTTCGAGCCCGCCGAGGTGCACCTGCTGACCCACGGGCTGCGACTGGCGGTGACCGAGGGCACCGCCCGGGCGCTGGGGCAGAGACTGGACGGGCGCCTGGCGGTGGCCGGCAAGACCGGCACCACCGACGACTCCCGTGACAGCTGGTTCGCCGGTTTCACCGGCGACACGCTGGGCGTGGTCTGGCTGGGCCGGGACGACAACGGCCGCACCGGTCTGACCGGCAGCTCCGGCGCGCTGCCGGTGTGGTCCGAGCTGTTCGCCGCCCTTGACCCGCGGCCGCTGGCCGAGGCAGCGTCGGCAGGGGTGGAGTCGGTGTGGGTGGACGCCGCCACAGGCCTGCGGGCGGCGGCCCACTGCGAGGCGGCCCGCAAGCTGCCGTACATCGAGGGCAGCGGGCCGCGACAACGTGCGGACTGCGTGGGCGGCGGCGTGGTGGAGCGGGCCGCCGGCTGGCTGCGAGGGCTGCTGCGGTGAGCGCTCTGGCGGCTCACAAGGCCCTCCGCAAGGCCTTGCCCTGGGCGCTGGCCCTGGTGGCCGCCCTGGCCGCCGGCTGCACTCTGCCCCTGCAGGAGCGCGAGCCGCCGGCGGATGCCCGCGAGACGGTACCGGCCCCGGTGGCGGAGCTGGTGGCCGACGCCCAGCAGGCCAGCGCCGCGGGCGAAAACGAGCGGGCGGCGGCACTGCTGGAGCGCGCCGTGGGCATCGCGCCCCGCAACCCGGTTCTGTGGCAGAACCTGGCGGTGGTGCGCTTCCGCGAGGGCCGCTTCGCCGACGCCGAGAACCTGGCGCTGCGCTCCATCGACCTGGCGGCCACGGATGCCGAGCTGCGCCGGCGCAACTGGCAGCTGGTGGCCGAGGCCCGGCGCCGGCTGGGGGACCGGAGCGGGGCGCATGAGGCCGCCGCCCGAGCCAAGGGCGCAGGCGGCCGTTGAGCGGCGCGCTGGCAGAGGCGGTGGCGCGGGCCCTGGACGACTCCGGCCCGCTTGCGGCGGCACTGCCCGGCTACCGGCAGCGTGCCGAGCAGCAGGCCATGGCCCGGGCGGTGGCGCAGAACCTGGAGTCCGGCGGCACGCTGGTGGTGGAGGCCGGCACCGGGGTCGGCAAGACCTTCGCCTACCTGCTGCCGGCCATGCTGTCCGGGCGCAAGGTGGTGGTTTCCACCGGCAGCCGGACCCTCCAGGACCAGCTCTACCACCGCGACCTGCCCGCGGTGGCCCAGGCCCTGGGGCTTTCCCTGCGCCGGGCGCTGCTCAAGGGCCGGGCCAACTACGCCTGCCTGCACCGCATCGAGCTGGCGGAGCAGGAAGGGCGTTTCAGCTCCCCCCAGCAGTCCCACCGGTTCCAGGAACTGGCCCAGTGGAGCCGGCGCACGTCCAGCGGTGATTTCGCCGAGGCGCCGCTGGTGCCGGAGGGCCCCCTGTTGGGTCAGGTGTCATCCACGGCGGACAACTGTCTGGGTGCGGAGTGTCCGGTCTTTAGCGAGTGCTTCGTCATGGCCGCCCGGCGCCGCGCCCAGGAAGCCGACCTGGTGGTTATCAATCACCATCTGCTGCTGGCCGACTGGGCGCTGCGCGAGGACGGGCACGGCGAGGTGCTGCCGGAGGCGGACGCCTGGGTGCTGGACGAGGCCCACCAGCTGCCGGCGGTGGCGTCCCAGTTCTTCGGTGCCTCGCTCAGTTCCCGCCAGTTGCTGGAGCTGGCCCGGGACGCGCAGCTGGAGCAGCGCCGTTCGGCGCCGGACGCCGCCGACGTGGCCGCAGCGGCCGCCCATCTGGAGCGCGCCACCCGCGAGCTGCGCCTGGCCCTGGGGGAGGGCGGTGGCCAGCGCGCCGCCTGGCCGGTGGGTGCCGCCCGGCCGCCCGCCCTGGCCCGGGCGCTGGAGGATCTGCTACAGGCCCTGGCGGAGCTGGCGCGGCAGCTGGAGCCCCAGGCGCCCCGCTCCCGCGGGCTGGAGTCCTGCCAGCGCCGCTGCGCCGAGCTGAGCGCGCTGCTGGGGCGCTTCGCCGAGCCCGAGGTGGGGGATGAGCAGATCGCCTGGTACGAGACCTCGCGGCTGGGATTCGTGCTGCGCTTCACGCCCCTGGAAGTGGCCCAGGGCTTCCAGGCGGCGCTGCAACGCCAGGGCGGCAGCTGGGTGTTCACCTCGGCCACTCTGTCGGTGGCCGGCAGCTTCCGGCACTTCACCGAGCGCCTGGGGCTGGCGGAGCCCGGGGAGCTGCGCCTGGAGAGTCCGTTCGACTACCGTCGCAACGCGCTGTTGCTGGTGCCGGACGGGCTGCCGGCGGCCAACGAGCCCGGCTACCTGCCCCGCTTCCTGGAACAGGCCCGGCGGGTGCTGCATGCCAGCCGGGGCCGGGCTTTCCTGCTGTTCACCAGCCACCGGGCGTTGCAGGAGGCGGCCCGCTGGCTGGGCCGGCGCCTGGACTTCCCGTTGCTGGTGCAGGGCGACGAGCCCCAGCACCGGCTGCTGGAGCGTTTCCGTGCCCAGGGCAATGCGGTGCTGCTGGGCACACAGAGCTTCTGGGAGGGGGTGGACGTGCGCGGCGAGGCCCTGTCCTGCGTGATGATCGACCGGCTGCCGTTCGGCTCGCCGGGAGATCCGGTGACGGCCGCGCGCATCGCCGCCATGCGGCGCCGCGGTGAAGACCCGTTCACCGCTTTCCAGGTGCCCCAGGCGGTGATCAGCCTGCGCCAGGGGGTGGGCCGGCTGATCCGGGACGCCGACGACCGGGGCGTGCTGGTGATCGGCGACCATCGGCTGCTGAGCCGCGGCTACGGCCGCGCTTTTCTGGAGAGCCTGCCGCCCATGACCCTGACCCGGGACGTGGCGGCGGTGGAGGCGTTCTTCGGTACTGCCCGAGAGGGGGCCTGAACCCCCTTCTCTCGGGCCGTGGTGGCTCAGTCGCCCTCGTCCACCACCACCTCATAGGAGCCGTCGGCGTCGTGAGTCTCGCGCCCGGTCACCGGCGGGTTGAAGGCGCAGATCAGGCGCATGTCCTCGGTGCCGCCTTTCAGCAAGTGGCGGTCGTGCTTGTCCAGGGCGTAGAGAACGCCGTCCCGGATTTCATGCTTCTCGCCGGTTTCCAGGTCCACGATCGTGCCGTTGCCGGCCACGCAGTACACCGCCTCCAGGTGGTTCTTGTACCAGAGGGCCAACTCGGCGCCGGCCGGGATGATGGTCTCGTGGAAGGAAAAGCCCATCCTGTCCTTCTTCAGCAGCAGCCGCCGGCTGGTCCAGCCGGGGCCGGAGACCTCACGTTCGCTGCCGATGATGTCTTTCACGTCGACGATTTTCATGGGTTCTCCTCAGGGGTGTCCCCGTTAGCAGAGACGGGCCGCCACGGCGGCCCGTGGGGAAAGGGTCACTCGGCCGCCGCCCGGGATGATGAGACTCCCAGTTCGGCCAGGGCCTCCGGCAGGGCCTGCTCGATGATGTCCAGGCCTTTTTCCAGGTCCTCCCGGTCGATGACCAGGGGCGGCATCAGCTTCAGCACTTCGTCGTCCGGGCCCGCGGTCTCGATGATCAGGTCGCGGCCGAAGCACTTCTTGGAGATGGTCCCGGCCAGCTCCTTGTGCTCGAACTCGATGCCCTGCAGCATGCCCCGGCCGCGGACTGTTCCTCCGGCCTCCGGATAGCGCTCGGCCATGGCCTCCAGCCGCTGGACCATGCGCCGGCCCTTTTCCTGCACCTCGTCTGCCAGCCGGCTGTCCGACCAGAACAGCTCCAGGGCGCGGCGGGCGGTGACCATGGCCGGGTTGAAACCGCGGAAGGTGCCGTTGTGCTCGCCGGGCTCCCAGATGTCGTATTGCGGCTTCACCAGCACGATGGACAGCGGAAAGCCGAAGCCAGACAGGGATTTGGAGACGGTGATCACGTCCGGATCCAGGCCGTATTCCTCGAAGGAGAAATACCGCCCGGTGCGGCCGTTGCCGGTCTGGATGTCATCGATCATGAACAGCAGGTCGTGGCGCCGGCACAGGGCCTGCAGACTCTGCAGCCATTCGCCGCTGGCCACCCGCACGCCGCCCTCGGCCTGTAGGGTTTCCACGATCACCGCGGACGGCAGCCCCATGCCGCTGCCGCCGTCGACGATGTAGCGCTCAAGGTAATCGATAGTGTCGAATGCATCGCCGAAATAGCCGTCGTAGGGCATGGACTCGGTGTAGGACAGGGGGACGCCGGCACCGTCGCGCTTGAACTGGTTGCCGGTCACCGACAGCGAGCCCAGGGTCATGCCGTGGAAGGCGTTGGTGAACGCCACCACGCTGGGCCGGCCGGTGGCCTTGCGGGCGATCTTCAGCGCACTCTCCACCGCGTTGGTGCCGGTGGGCCCGGGGAACTGGATGCGGTGGTTCATCCCCCGGGGGGCCAGGATGATGTCCCGGTAGGCCGCCAGGAACTCGGCCCGCGCCTTGGAGGCCATGTCCAGGCTGTGGACGATGTTGTCGTCGGCCAGGTAGTCGAGCAGCGCCTTCTTCAAGTCCGGGTGGTTGTGCCCGTAATTCATCACGCTGGCGCCGGCGAAGAAGTCGAGGTACGCCTTGCCATCCGTGTTGTAGAGGTAGGCGCCGCGGGCTTTCTCGAAAACGGTCGGGAAGTTGCGGACGTAGCTGCGCACCTCCGATTCGAGCTGCTCGATGGTCTCCAGGTAGTTCATGTTCACTCTCACTCCTCGCAGATCAGGGGGCGGACCGGGAGGCCGCAGGCCGCCGTGCCCGGCGCCCCGGGGGGTGGATGCGGTTCAGCCGCCGCTGCGCGGTGGCAGCGGTCCGATGCGAAACAGTTGTTCGTCCTCATGGCCGGCCTGGGGGAACTGGCCGGCCAGGAAACACGGTCCGACCCGGCACTCGGCGTCGAAGTCCCGGGCTACGGCCCGGAACAGGGCCCGGGAGGCCTCGTTGGAGGGCGTTACCGTCGTCTCCAGGAACGTCGCCTGCCGGGCGCCGGGCGAAGCCAGGAAGGCATGCACCAGGCGCCGGCCCAGCCCCCGTCCCTGAGCGTCCGGCCGCAGGCCCACCTGCCAGAGAAATGCCGTGTCCTCGGCGGCGGGCCGGCGATAGCCGGTGACGAAGCCCAGCAGCCGGCCGTTTTCCTCGGCCACCACGCAGGTATCTGCGAAGTCCCGGGCCAGCAGCAGATACAGATAACCGGAGTTGGAGTCGAGCACGCCGGTTTCTGTCACCACGTGCCACATCTGCGCCCCGTCCTCGACGCGGGGCGGGCGGAACACGATGCCGTCGGCACTGTTTCCGGCGCTCATGGGGTGGCATCCACTCCTTGCCAGGTGAGGGTGGTTGGGTGGCCGGGGTCCGGACCACCCGGTGGGCGGACGCCGCGTCGCACGGGCCGGGCCCCTGGTGAGGTGGCAAACAGCGCAGACGGGTCTGATCGCCCCCGTTTCTGCCTGTCGATGGGGTCTGCTCCTGCCGCCGTTTCGGGACGGTCCGAGGTGCTCCGTGGTGCGCCGGGTCCGAGGGGCCCGGCCGGGCATCGGCCGTTGAGGCGGATCAATTGCTGGCCGCTAAGTACACATCTCCGTGCCCCTGGAGTCAAGTTCAGGAGCCAGGTTCGGTACCCCTGCTGCGGGGCGAGAATGCATGCATTACAGGGGGTTGCACGTTTGCGTCCCGGTGGCCTGCGGAGCCTGCCGAAGTTCACGCTTGTCAGTCGGCGTGCACTGTCGTTTGATGTGCGCCCATGAACCCGCCGCCGGTGATCGCTCCGTTTTTCACCCTGTTCCTGTCCTTCTCGCTGCTGATCACGGGCAGCGGTCTGCTGGGCACGCTGGTGAGCGTGCGCATGACCATCGAGTGGTTCCCCATCGGCACCATCGGCCTCATCAATGCAGCCTATTCGGTCGGTTTCATCCTCGCCACCCGGCTGGGAGCGCCGATTATTTCGCGTGTGGGGCACATCCGCAGCTTTGCCGCGTTCTGTGCCGTGGCTGCGTCCTCTACCCTCAGCTTTCCGCTGCTCATCGACCCCTGGCTCTGGGGGCTGACGCGGGCGCTGTTGGGCTTCAGCATGGCCGGACTGTTCATGGTGGTGGAAAGCTGGCTCAACGACCGGGCGGCGCCGGCCCAGCGGGGCCAAATTCTCGGCATCTACAGCGTGGTGAGCTATCTGGGCTACGGAGCAGGGCAGTTCATGCTGCTGCTGGGCGAGCCCTCCGGCTTCGAGCTGTTCAGCGTAGCGGCGATTCTGCTGGCACTCGCCCTGGTGCCGGTCACGGCCCTGCGCACCGCCTCGCCGGAGCTCATTGAAGTGCATCCCATGCCGCTGAAACAGCTTTATCGGGCCTCGCCCCTGGGGCTGGTCACCGCCGCCGGGGCCGGGGTCCTGCTGGGGTCGTTCCTGATGATGGCACCGGTGGCTGCCCGCGGCCTGGAGTTCTCGCCCCGCGACATCGCTTTGCTTATGGGACTTAGCGTGGTGGGCGGCTTCCTGCTGCAGTGGCCCATCGGCCGGCTGTCGGATCGCTACAATCGGCGCCTGGTGATCGCCGTGGTCTCCCTGGCCACGGCCGTACTCGGCTTGGGCATGGTCTTCAGCACCGGCTTTGGCGGTGCCCCGGCGCTGATCGCCGTTGCCGTGTTCTGGGGCGGCTTCGCCTCGACTCTGTACCCTCTGGCTGTGGCGCTCACCACCGACTTCGTGGAGCCGCGCAAACTGTTGGGCACCAGCGCCAAGCTGCTGCTGCTCTACGGCCTGGGCATGGTGGCCGGGCCGCTGTTGACTTCCGTACTGATGAGCCGGCTCGGGCCGACGGGCCTGTTCTGGACGGTGACCGGGGCGGCACTGGTGCTGACTGCCTACGCCAGTCTGCGACAGCTCATGGGCCCGGTACTGGACGTGGAGGCCGCGGGCAGCTACCGGATGGTGCCCCGCAATACGCCGCTGGCCTCGGCCATGGACCCCCGGAATGAGCCGGAGCAGCTTGAACTCGACCTCGAGGGTGCCGGCGACGCGCCCTCCGCGACCGATCACGGAGCCACATCATGAGCCATCCAGTGCTGTTGGCCCTGGACAGTGCCACCGAGGCCTGTTCCGCGGCGCTGCAGGTGGGGGAGAGCGTGCTGGTGCGTCACCAAGTCTGTGGCCGCGGCCACGCCGCCCGGCTGCTACCCATGGCTCAGGAACTGCTGGACGAAGCTGGGCTGGCGCCGGGGGCGCTGCAGGCGGTGACGGTTTGCCGGGGCCCGGGATCGTTTACCGGGGTGCGCATCGCCATCGGCGTGGCCCAGGGTATCGCCCTGGGGGCGGGACTGCCGCTGGTGCCGGTGTCCACGCTGGCTTGCCTGGCCCAGGGCGCCTGGCGGCGGCACGGGGCCTGGCAGGTGCTGGCGGCTCTCGACGCCCGTATGGGGGAGGTCTACTGGGGTGCCTTCGGTCTCCAGGATGGCGTCATGCAGGCCGCAGCATCGGAGCGGGTGGCGCGGCCCGACGCCGTGAGCGCGCCGGACGCTGGTCTGTGGTTCGGCGCGGGAAGCGGTTGGCAGGCTCACGGCCAGGCCCTGGCCACGGCCTGCGGCGTGAAGCTGTCCGCGACCGACCCCGAGGCTGCACCCACGGCCCGGGATTGTCTGGAGCCGGCGCGGCGGGCTTTCTCCCGTGGCGCGGTGCTGGATGCGCTGGCCCTGCAGCCGGTCTACCTGCGCGACCGCGTGACAGGCTGATCCGGATGTTTCACAGAAGCGCTAGCAGCCTGTCGGACTTAAGGAGGCGCTGATTAATTCCTCGCCACCGCGTTGGCCCCTCAGAGCCGGCAGTGCAAGGCGCGAGGCGCAGCGCCGTATCGGGGAATACGGTCAAGCCTCGCAACGCCGCAATGCCGGCTCTGAGGGGCCAACCCCTTGGGGCTCGGCCGATTTCGGCCCCTGGCGGTGTTGCGGCGCCGGCCCGGTAGCGACGGCTACCGGACCGCCACCGCGCCTGGCCAGATGACCGAAATCGGCTCGAGCGCGGCAGCGACGATTTAATCAGCGCCTCCTTAAGGCTCCTACTGCGCCGGTGGGATAGCGGCCCATTTTTCCGATCCTTTTCGTCAAATAGCTACGGCTATTCTCCTCAAATGATCGAAAAACTGACCTCGCTCTCCCAGTCGCCTCGCGACGGGCACCTAACCCGA
>CAZAQB010000060.1:0-19323 GCA_964487155.1 uncultured Ectothiorhodospiraceae bacterium | reverse complement strand
CCCTGCCACCGCCCGATGGCACGTTTCTTCGCAACGTGCCCTACGGCGGGCTTCGCTCGGCGCCGGGCGGATTCCCAAATGCCTGCTCCAGCGGCTCGGATTCCCTGACTACCCTCTCAGTCGTCTTCCCACTCCGGGCGCAGGCAGATCTCGCGGCCGCGGTCGTCCTCGGTGTAGAGTTTCACCGGCCGGCGCCAGACGCGGCTCACGTAGTCCAGCACCTTGCGGGCCCGGGTCAGGTCGAGTCCGCGGCCGTCGCCCCCATGGTCGTGGCGCAGCACCAGGGTGCCGTCCGCGCCCAGCTCGGAGACCGCCACCCGGGGAGCGCCGAAGTTGAACTTGGGGCCCAGGATGGCCTCGTGGAGCTCGTGAAGGTTGGAGTCGGTGACCCGGATCTCGCCGTTGCGCCGGGCGTTGTAGACGAACAGGTTCATGTCCGCCGCCCGGTCCGCGGTGAGGTAGTTGCGCACGAAGCCGAAGTCATCCTCCTCGGCCATGATGCCCCGGGCCGCCTCCAGGCCCTGGTCCGCCACCAGGTGCTCCCACAGGCTGTAGCCCAGGTGGTAGGGATTGATCTGCAGGGCGATCTGCTTGTCGCCGCCGTAGGGCCGCACCACATCCGAGTGGGTCTTCATGCAGTCCACATAACTCTGCGACGGCAGGAACTCGGCCTCCCGCAGAATGCGCGAGTGCCAGTAGCTGGCCCAGCCCTCGTTCATGATCTGGCAGTTGAACACCGGCTGGAAGTAGTAGGCCTCCTTGCGCACGGCGAGGAAGATATCCCGCTCCCAGTCCTCCATCTCCGGCGCGTAGCGGGCGATGAACCAGAGCAGGTCGCGCTCCGGATGGGGCGGGATGGCCGGCGGCGCCCGGTGCTCGCGGGGCTCAGGAGCGCCCGCCCCCTCGCCGGGGAGCTGGGAATAGCGGCCCTGGAAGCCTTGCGCCGGATCCCTGGCCTCCTGGCGCCCCGGCGTCCGGTAGGACGGCCGGTTGAGCTGGTGGTTGGTGTCGATGTGGGGCTCCAGGGCGAGGGCGGCATCCAGCACCTGTTCCACCCGGCGCTCGCCCTCGCTCTCGATCACCTCCTGGATTCGGTGGGCGTGGGCCGCAGCCTGCTCCACGATGTGGTAGCCCACCTGCTGCTGGCTGCGGGCGAAGGTGATGTTGTTGTGGGAGAAATCCGCGTGTCCCAGGACGTGGGCCACCACCAGGATGTTCTCCTCCAGGCCGTTGGTGTTCACCAGGTAGGCGCGATTGGGGTTGCCCGGGAACACCACCTCGAAGATCTTCGAGTGGCCCATGCGGTGCTGCACCATCTGGTAGATCCAGCGCACGCCGAACGACCAGTGGGGCATGCGCACCGGCAGACCGTAGACCGCCACCTCCATCATGAAGCTCGGCGGCACCACTTCGAAGTCCACCGGAAAGAATTCCAGTCCCTGCTCCCGGGCCAGCGCCTCGATCTGCGGGATGTAGTCCTTCAGGGTCGCGGCCATGTCAGGACTCCTCCACCTCGGCGCCGGCCTGGTCGGTGAAGAAGGCCTTGATGGCGGGCCAGATATCGGCCTCCTGGCTCAGCGCGTAGCGCCCGCCGGGGTGGCCCTGCTCCAGCAGCTGCTGCCAGATGCCCGCCACCTCGCTGTCCAGACGGCGGTGGCTCTGGTGGGACACCTCCGCGTAGCCGATGAAGTTCATGTCCGGCGCCAGGGTCTCGAAGGCGCGGGTGGCGCGGTTGCGGTCCTCGGTGAAGTTGTGGCCGTCGGTGGCGTAGAACAGGTAGGCGTTGTAGGTGGCCGGGGAGTAGCGTTCGGCGAAGATCTCCCGGGCCTTGAAGGCAGCCGAGGAGCTCTTGGTGCCGCCCTGGCCGTGCACCTTGAAGAAGTCCTGCTCCTCGAACTCCCAGGCCTCCACGGTGTGGGCGATGAACACCGTCTCGATGGCGCTGAACTGGCGGCGGATGCCCTGCAGGGCCCAGAAGAAGAAGGTCTTCGCCAGCCGCCGGCAGTGCTCGTCCATGGACGAGGACACATCCAGCAGGAAGAACACCACGGCGTTGGTGGTGGGCCGGCGGCGCCGGGCCAGCTGCCGGAAGCGCAGGTCATCGTTGGCGATGGGGGCCTCCTGGCCCTGCACCGCCCGGCGCTTGATGGTCTCCTTCATGGTGCGCCGCCGATCCAGCCGGGAGCGCGCGCCGCGCCGGTCCCAGCCCTCCCGCACATAGTCGTCGGCCTCGACGGCGGTGCCTTCCTTGGGCTTGAGGTTGGGCAGCTCCAGCTCGTCCCAGAGCCAGTCGAGGATGTCGTCGATCTTCAGCTCCAGCACGAAGCTGACGCCGCCCTCCCCCTCGCCGGCACCTTCCCGGCCCTGGCCGCCGCGGCCGGGCTGGGCCGGACGCAGCACGTCGCCGGGCTTCGCCTCGCCCTGGCCGGCACCGCCTTGCTCGGCGGGATCGCGCAGCCGGAAGCGGGCATGCTCCATGAAGCGCACTGGCACCTGCACGGTGCGGTTGTCCGGCCGGGACAGCACGTCGGAGCCTGCCACCAGATCCGGGAGCTTCTCCCGCACCGCCTCGCGCACCTTCTCGTTGTGGCGCAGCCAGTCCCGGGTGCCCCGCGAGAACAGGTCGTACCATCGGCCTTCGCCGTGGGTGGACTCACCGTCGTATCCGAGGGGCATGCAATCCTCCGGTGGCGACTCACTCCTGGGATAGCAGGGTGGTCACGTAGTTGAGGGCCTCTCTGGCACTGTGGCGGTCGTAGCCGTACTCGCTGATCAGCCGCTCCTCCACCGCCGCGATCTTCTCCCGGGCGTCCTCGTCGGGGCGAGCCACGGAGGTGACCAGGCGCAGCACGTCCCGGCGCTCCTCGAACAGGTAGCGCTCCATGGCCTCCTTGAGGCGGGAGTGGCTGTCCAGGGTGAACTTCTCACCCTTCTTGAAGGACACCATGGCCTTGCGCACCACTTCCTGGCGGAAGGTCTGCTTGCCGGCGTCGGAGACGTTGATCTTCTCCTCCACCCCGCGCAGGAACCGCTCGTCGGGCTCACGGGTCTCGCCGCTGATGGGGTCGGTGACCTCGCGGTTGTCCAGAGCGGCTTCCACCTCGTCCAGGTACTTCTCCAGCAGGCTCTGGCTCTCCTCCTCGAAGGAGACGAACAGCGCCTTGTGGACATCCTCCTTGACCCAGTGGTTGTAGAAGTCCTTGCGGGCGGTCACCAGGAAGTCCACCCAGGCCCGCTTCTGCTTGGCCTCGATGCGGGCGTCGTTCTCGATGGAGTCCTTCAGCGCCACCAGCACCTCCATGCTGGTGAGGCTGTACACCTCGGAGCGGGAGATGGCGTTGGACAGGGCGTTGACCACGAACCGCGGCGATACCCCCGACAGGCCCTCTTCCTCGAACTCGTGGCGCAGCCGCTCCACCTCGGTCTGGGAATAGCCCTCCACGTCGTCGCCGGCATACAGGCGCACCTTCTTGGAGAGATCCAGGTCCTCGCGTTCCGAGGGGCGCAGCCGGGAGAGCACCGCGAACACGGCGGACAGCTCCAGGGCGTGGGGATCCAGGTGCACATCGCGGAAGGTGGGGGCCTTGGCGATCAGCTTGCGGTAGATCTTGGCCTCGTCCCGGTAATCGAGGGTGTAGGGCACCTGGACGATGACCATGCGGTCCAGCAGGGCCTCGTTCTCCTTCTCCTGGAGGAACTTGCGGAACTCCGCCAGGTTGGTGTGGGCGATGATGGTCTCGTCCACGTGGATCAGCGGAAAGCGCGAGACCTTGACGTTCTTCTCCTGGGTCAGGGTGAGCAGCAGATAGAGAAACTCCCGCTTCACCTTGAGGATCTCGATCATCTCCAGCAGCCCGCGGCTGGCGGCGTACACCGCCCCCGACCAGGACCAGGCGCGGGGATCACCCTCGTCGCCGAACTCCGCCACCTTGGAAAGATCCACCGAGCCGATCAGGTCGGCGATGTCCGCGGTGGTGGGGTCGTGGGGCGCGTAGGTGCCTACCCCCATGCGGTTGGCCTCGGAGAGGAACACCCGCTCCACCGGAAAGCGCATGAAGTCGCCTTCATACTCCTGCTCGAGGATGGTGCGGGCGTACGGGGAGAGATCGCCGTCGATGTCCACCCCGTAAGTCTCCCGGAACTGCGGCCGCAGGGTATAGGGCACCAGGTTCAGCGGGTTCTCGTGCAGTGGCGAGCCCTTCAGGGCGTAGAGGGCGCCATCGTCGGTATGGCTGTATTCCTCCAGGCCGCGCTTTAGCAGAATCACCAGGGAGGACTTGCCGCCGGAGGGCGGTCCGAGCAGCAGCAGCAGGCGCCGCCCCACCTCGGAGCCGGCGCTGGCGGCCTTGAAGTAGTCCACTACCCGGCGCAGGGGCTGCTCCATGCCGAACAGCTCGTGGGAGAACAGCCGGAACTCACCGTCCTCGGCCTCCTGGCTCTCCTTGGCCTGCATCCAGCGCAGCATGTCCCAGAGATACTGGTGGCTGCTGCGGGTAACCAGCGCGGGAGACCCGGCCACGATCTGGTCGAGGAACTCGGCGAACGTCCCCTCCCACTGCCGTGCCCGGTGCTCCCGGGTGAACGACTGCAGCGATTCGAGGAACTTGGCGTGACCACCGCTGTTGCCACCCGATTTGGACACCATGGAGCTACCTCCTGAAGCCGGCTTGCGGGCGAACCCATCGTCCCGTTAGAGCGTCACCCCGGGCCTGGGGTTCGCCGCCGCCGCCGTCATTCACTTTTGTTGTAGCACAGACACCGGGAGCCTTGTGCGCCTTCCCGAGGCACAGCCGGGCGCGCCGAAGGGCGTCGTACCTGCCCGATGATGCACCCGGGCGCGATCCACAGCCTGTGGACTGACGCACAGTTGAGCCGCCGTTGGGAACCGCACTGTGGAGCCGGGAGCGGGCCCGGACCGGCGGCGTTCCGGGGCAGCCGGGGGCAGGGGAAGGATGGAGCGGGCGATGGGAATCGAACCCACACTGTCGGCTTGGGAAGCCGAAGTTCTACCATTGAACTACGCCCGCGGCAGACCCCCGAGTATCCGGGTTTGGGCGCAGGATTCAATCCCCCGCCCGGGCGCTGTGGATGCCCGCCGGTGACAGCAGCGCGGCCCGGCGGCGATAATGCCAGGGTTGATTGAGGTGCCCCGCACCGCCATCTCCCTGCCAGGACCGCCGACCGGGAGCGCCATGACCGAACAGGCCCCCAACACCATCGCCGTCCACGTGAACGGCGAGACCCGGGCTCTCGCCCCGGGCACCACCGCCGCCTCGCTGCTGCAGGTCATGGGCCTCGGGGGCCGGCGGGTGGCTGTCGAGGTCAACGAAGATCTGCTGCCCCGCAGCCGCCTCCCGGAGTACCGGCTGCGCGACGGCGACCGGGTGGAGATCGTCCAGGCCATCGGCGGCGGCTGAACCGCCACCGATCCCAGCAACCCCGACCAGTCGAGCGCCATGAACGATACCTTCACCATCGCCGGCCGCGAATTCCGCTCCCGCCTGCTGGTGGGCACCGGCAAGTACCGGGATCTGGAGCAGACCGCTGCCGCTGTCGCCGCCAGCGGCGCCGAGATCGTCACCGTAGCCATCCGCCGCAGCAATGTCGGCCAGGACCCGGACGCCCCGAACCTGCTGGAGGCCGTTCCCCCCGAGCGCTACACGCTGCTGCCCAACACCGCCGGCTGCTACACGGCCCGGGACGCGGTGCGCACCTGCCGGCTCGCCCGCGAGCTGCTGGACGGCCACTCCCTGGTGAAGCTGGAGGTGCTGGGGGACGAGCGCACGCTGTTTCCCGACGTGCCGGCCACCCTGGAGGCGGCCCGGGAACTGGTGGCGGATGGCTTCCAGGTGATGGTCTACACCAGCGACGACCCCATCGCCGCCCGCCGCCTGGAGGCTATCGGCTGCGTGGCGGTCATGCCGCTGGCGGCACCCATCGGCTCCGGCCTCGGCATCCAGAATCGTTACAACCTGCTGGACATCGTCGAGACCCTGTCGGTGCCGGTGCTGGTCGACGCCGGGGTGGGCACCGCCTCGGACGCCGCCATTGCCATGGAGCTGGGCTGCGATGGGGTGCTCATGAACACCGCCATCGCCGGCGCCCGCGACCCGGTGCTGATGGCCGGCGCCATGCGCAAGGCCGTGGAGGCGGGCCGGGAGGCGTTCCTGGCCGGCCGCATTCCGCGCAAGCGCTACGCCTCCGCCTCCTCGCCGCTGGAGGGCACGTTCTTCCAGTGACCAGTGATCGCCCCCGGCCCGCACCGATGACCGAATCCGCCGCTGCGTGCGGCGGGCCCGGCACCTCGGCCGAGGCGCTGCGCCCGGTGCGCAGCTTCGTGCGCCGGGAGGGCCGGCTCACCCAGGCCCAGCGCCGGGCCCTTGAACAACTGCTGGGGCGTTACGCCGTCCCCGACACCGGAGTGCTGGATCCGGCGGCCCTGTTCGGCCCCGGCGTGCCGGTGGTCATGGACATCGGCTTCGGCAACGGCTCCGCCCTGGTGGAGCTGGCCCGCAGCCATCCCGAGCGGGGCTACCTGGGGGTGGAGGTGTACCGCCCCGGGGTGGGCGGACTGTTGCAGCGGCTGGAGCAGGAAGGCGTTCGCAACGTGCGGGTGGCCTGCGCCGACGCCGTGGAACTGCTGGCGCGAAGAGTGCCGCAGGCCTCCCTGGCCGGAGTGCAGCTGTTCTTCCCCGATCCCTGGCCCAAGAAGCGCCACCACAAGCGGCGCATGGTGCAGCCCGACTGGGCGTCCCTGGTGGCCCGGCGGCTGGCGCCCGGCGGTTTCCTGCATCTCGCCACCGACTGGAGTGACTACGCTCAGTGGATGCTGGACGTGCTTGAGGACTGCCCCGAGCTGGTCAACGCCAGCGGCCGCGGGCGCTTCGCGCCGGGGCCCTGCGGGCGGCCGGAGACCCGTTTCCAGCGCCGGGGCGAAGCCCGGGGCCACCCGGTGCAGGACCTGATCTACCGGCGGCGTGGATCGTTTGACTCGTTGATTAGTTGATCCGTTGATTGGTTAATCAGGGCCAAAGCCACCGCCGGTGCGGCTGCCAGCCCGATTAACTGATTAACCGATGAACTGATTGACTAATCCACCGATTCACCGGTCAACCGTCTCCGGCGGCCCGCCGGTGCGGGCATGGAACACCAGGCTTGCGGTGCGCCGGGCGTTGATGTCGGGCTGAACGCGGATCCGGGTCAGGCTGGCGTGGGGCACTTCCAGGCGCAGCACACCGGCGAGCGGCATCTCCAGCACATGGGCCAGCAGCATGCGCAGCACACCGCCGTGCCCCACCAGCAGGACGTGGCGGGCCTGGTGGCGGGCCAGCAGGGTCTCCCAGGCCGCCACCACCCGCTCCCGGAAGGCCGGCAGCGGCTCGCCCCCGGGCGGCGGGTGGGCGACCGGGTCCCGCCAGTAGGCCCGCACCGGTGCCGGGTCGGTCGCCAGCAACTCCGCCACCCGGTGTCCCTCCCAGCGGCCGAAACCCACCTCCCGCAGGCGCGGGTCCTGTTCCACCGGCAGGCCGTCGCGCCGGGCCAGGGCCACCGCGAACTCGGCGCAGCGGCGCAGCGGCGAAGTCACCACCACGGACCAGGGGGGATTTCGCCCCGCCGCTTCCCACATCTGGGTCCAGCCCTCCTCCGCCAGGGGGTCGTCCAGGCTGCCCCGATAGCGCCCACCACCCTGCGGCATGCCATGGCGCAGCAGATCGACGACGGTGACGGGAGTGCCGGGAATGGGATGCACGGGAAGCCTCCGGGCGGATCGCCCCCCATTCCAGCAGGGCGCGGGCGCCTTGGCGAGCCCCCGCAGCGCCCCGGCCGGGCTCGCCACAGCCTATCCTGAACGGCGTCACGCCGGCAGCGCTGCGGCGGGCCCGCGCCTGCCGGGGCGGATCATCCACCAACGGCTGAAGGAGGCCGAGCGCATGGAATACCGCACACTGGGGGACACCGACCTGCGCGTCAGCGCGGTGTGCCTGGGCACCATGACCTGGGGCGAGCAGAACACCGAGCACGACGCCCACAGCCAGCTGGACTACGCCGTCGAGCGCGGGGTGAACTTCATCGACACCGCGGAAATGTACCCGGTGCCGCCGCGGGCCGAGACCGTGGGGCGCACCGAGAGCTACCTCGGCAGCTGGCTCGCCCGGCGGGGCAGCCGGGAGGATCTGATCCTCGCCACCAAGGCGTCCGGCCCGGGGCTGGACCACGTGCGCGGCGGCGCCCCCAGCTTTGACGCGGCAGGGCTGCGACACGCCCTGGAGGGCTCCCTCACCCGCCTTGGCACCGACTATGTCGATCTCTACCAGCTGCACTGGCCGGAACGCCGCGCCAACTACTTCGGCCGGCTGGGCTACCAGGCCACCGACGAAGGGCCCGCACCCCGTATCGAGGCCACCCTGGAGGCCCTGGCCGGACTGGTGGAGGACGGCCGGGTGCGCTTCGTCGGCCTGTCCAACGAGACTCCCTGGGGGGTGATGCGCTTTCTGCGGGCCGCGCAGGAGTTCGGCCTGCCCCGGGTGGTCTCCATCCAGAATCCCTACAACCTGCTCAATCGCAGCTTCGAGGTGGGGCTCGCCGAGGTGAGCCACCGGGAGCGGGTGGGACTGCTGGCCTACTCACCGCTCGCCTTCGGCATGCTGAGCGGCAAGTACCTGCACGGCGCCCGCCCGGCGCGTGCCCGGGTCACGCTGTTCGAGCGCTTCTCCCGCTACCTCAACGCCCAGGGTGAGACCGCCACCGCCCGCTACGTGGCGCTGGCCCGGGAGCACGGCTGGGATCCGGCACAGATGGCGCTGGCCTTCGTCTCCGCCCAGCCGTTCGTCACCGCCAACATCATCGGCGCCACCACCCTGGAGCAATTGCAGGCCGACATCGACGGCGCGCTGATGAGACTCGACCCGGTGCTGGAAGAAGCCATCGAGGCCATCCACCGGGAGATTCCCAACCCCTGTCCGTGAGGCGGGTTGCAGCAGCGCGGCTCGGGGCCTATACGTTGCACATCCCCGGGCGCCCGCGGCAGGCACTCTCTGGCCCGGGGAGTGGCTGACAGGAGGTGTACCATGGCCGCACAGCTACGACCCGTGGTGGGCGACTGGTATCTCACCCCCACCGGCGAGACGTTCGAGGTGGTGGCCTTCGAACCGGAGGAGGAAACCGTGGAGATCCAGTACTTCGACGGCTCCGTGGAAGAACTGGATCTGGACAGCTGGCTGGAACTGGGGGCGGAGACCGCACAACCGCCGGAGGACTACTCCGGCTCCCTGGATCTCGCCCGGGAAGACTACGACTTCGATGACCGGGCCGGCGGCGTGATGTTCAACCCCCTCGACGAGCTGGACCTGCGCGGCTGACCCTCCCCACCCTCCGAACACATCCCTGGGAGCTCTCCCCCGCCGAGGCCATCGCCCTGCAGCAGGAGCTGCGGGGCGAGGTACGCCTGGAAGCCCTGCGTGCGCCGCCGCGCTGGGTGGCGGGCGTGGACGTGGCGTTCCCCGAGCGCGGGCGCACCGCCCAGGCGGCCGCGGCGCTGTTCCGCCTGCCGGAGCTGGAGCCGATAGAGCATGCCGTGGCTCGCCGCCCGGTGACCCTGCCCTACATCCCCGGCCTGCTCTCCTTCCGGGAGCTGCCGGCGGTGATCGCGGCCCTGCAGGCGCTGGCGCGATGTCCCGATCTGGTGCTCTGCGACGGCCAGGGCATCGCCCATCCCCGGCGCCTGGGGGTGGCCGCCCACCTGGGGGTGATCAGCGGCCTGCCCACCATCGGCGTCGGCAAGAGCCGGCTGCTGGGCCGCCACGCCGAGCCCGGCCGGGAGAACGGCGACCGGGTTCCGCTGCTCGATGGCGACGAGCGCATCGGCACGGTGCTGCGCACCCGCACCGGCGTGCGGCCGCTGTACATCTCGCCGGGCCACCGGGTGGATTTCGACGATGCCTGCCAATGGGTGCTGGCCTGCACCGGCCGCTACCGCCTGCCGGAGCCGATCCGCATGGCGGACCGGCTGGCCGCGGGGCGCTAAGCTGGCAGCGGCGGCTGGTCAGCCACAGATGAACACCGATGGACGCAGATTGAGTGGGTCAGAGAGCAATCCATTGATTCCATCCGTGTCCATCTGCGTTCATCTGTGGCCCCCTGGGCGGGGCGTACACCCTCACCCTACCCGGGTTGCCAGGTACAGGGCTGCCGCGGCGCCGGCCACGGCCACGGCGCCGACTGCCAGCAGGCCGCGCTGCAGCACCCGGGAGAGTTCCTGGCGGGCGCGGCCCAGTTCCTCGGCCACCCGGTTGTCGGTCTCGTCCCGATGGCGGGCCAGTTCCGGTTCGATGATCGCAACCGCGGTGGTCTTGGCGGACTCGGTGGCCGCCTCCTGGGCGGTGAGGGTGGCCCGGCGCTCGGACTCGCGCAGGGCCTCGATGACCACCGCCTCACGGATCCGCGGCAGGGTTTCCTCCAGCAGCGCCTGCTGCAGGGGCGGCAGGGCGTGGTCCATGACAATCTCTGCGATCTGGGCCCGATAGACGTCGGCGGCCAGCAGTTCCGCCACGTACTCCCGGACGTCCCGCTTGATGTCCTCCAGCAGCCGGCGGGTGGCCTCGGGGACCACCTCGGTGGCCACCCGGGCGGCGCTCTCCTCCGCCACCTGCGCCGCGATGCGCCGGGCGGAGGCCTCGGCCACTTCCTCGGCCCGGTCGCGGGCGACGTGCTCCGCCATCTCGCGGGCCGCCTCCCGGGCCGTCTCCCGCGCCGCGTCGGTGCTGCGCCGGGAGAGGCTGTCCAGCTCCCCGCGCAGGGCTTCGACCTCGCGGCGGGCGGCGTCGGTGGCGGCCTCCGCCGCCAGCGTCTGGGCGCTGCGCCGGGCCACCTCGCGCACCTCATCCCAGGAGATCTGGGAACGGCCGGCGGCAGCGGCCGAAGCCGGGGCGCCAGCAGGCGACGCTGTGGGTGCCGGCTCAGGTTCCGGCACCGATTCATTCTCGGCCCCGGATTCCTGCCCCGAGGACTCCAGGGGCTCACCCCCCGATACAGCCACCGACTCCGCGCGCCGCACCGCGGCGCCCCGCGCCAGTTCTCTCAGCACCTCGTCCAGGCTGTCCTCGCCGCTTGGCTTGGACAGGAAGCCGGCAATGCCGAGCTGGCGGGCCTTCTCGCGGTCCTCGTCGCGATCCTGGGAGGTGTACATCACCACCGGCACAAACTCGCCCGCCAGGGCACGGATGCGGCGGGTGGCTTCGAAGCCGTCCATATCCGGCATCATGTAGTCCATGAAGACCACGTCCGGACGGGGAGAGGAGCGCAGATAGTCGATGGCCGCCGAACCGGTTTCCACCGAGTCCACGGCCACGTCGCGCTTGTTGAGAAGCTTGCTGAGGGCGATGCGCGCCAGCCTGGAGTCGTCGACGACGAGCGCCCTGCGCACTTGTTCAGTCATCCCACACTCCCCGTGGCGTCTGGGCCGCATGCCAGCCCGCAGAGTTCACCGAATCGCTTCGGATCGGTAGCAAGCCCATGCCTGAGGCGAAATTTCGTCGGCTCCTGCGAACGACAGCCCGTGCGCCGCGACGCTCCGCGGCCCGGCGGCGGCCGCTCCCGGCACCTGACGCCGAGCGGCGCGGCAAGCATGGCGACAGCCGTGCTCTTGCACCAATCGACGCCACCTGCTCGCAGCCAAGCCCTCCCCGGCGGGCCGGGTTGCGGTGAAATATGCAGGCCAGTTCCAGCAGACCGCGAGCCGCAACAGCCAGCGCGCTTCGCGCCGCGGCTGTGCGGCCGCGGCGGGTCTGCTAACGTAAATCCCAAGCGCACGGGGGAGTCCCGCCCATGAACCTCGAGAAGGTGGTCTTCGGTTTCTTCATCCTGCTGGCACTGACACTCAATTTCGGCTTCTTCCTCGGCGACATCGACGACCCGGCCCACCACAACGTCTACGAGCTCTACGCGGCCCTGGTGGTGAGCCTCATCGCCACCGTCATGAAGTTCGGCGAGCGCACCCAGATCGGCGCCATTCTTCTCGCCGCCAGCCTGGTGGCCGATCTCCAGCTGGTGGCCGCCGCCGTGGTCTGGGGCATCACGGTGCACGGCCTGGACCTGCCCCTGAGCCCCCACATCATGGCCAGCATCGTATCGCTGTCCGGCGGTGCCCTGCTGGCGAACGTGGCCTCGGTGGTCATTCTGATCGTCGAGACGGTCAGCCTGCACCGCTAGCTCATGGGCGGCCCCGGCGAGTCCCAGCACACCCACATCGCGCCTGCGGGCACCGAACCCACGGGGAGCGTCGTTCCGCTGGTGCTCCGGCGGATGCGGGGCCCGCTGCTCACCCTCATCGTCAGCTATTCCGTGACAGTGCTGGGCCTGGTGCTCATTCCCGGGGAAGCGCCGGGGGGCGAGCCCCACCGGATGAACTTCCTCGACGCCTTCTACTTCGTAAGCTACACCGCCACCACCATCGGCTTCGGTGAAATACCGCACGAATTCACGCCGCTGCAGCGCTTCTGGGTGCTGCTCAGCATGTACCTGGTGGTGATCGCATGGTTCTACGCCATCGGCACCATTATCGGGCTGATCCGGGACCCGGCCTTCCGGCAGGCCGTCACCTGGAACCGTTTCGCACGCTCAGTGCGACACATCACAGAGCCCTTCTACCTGGTCTGCGGCTATGGCGACACCGGCAATCAGCTGGTGCGGGCGATCACCGACCGCGGCCAGCGGGCGGTGACCATCGACCGGGACGAGGGCCGCATCAGCGAACTGTCCCTGGCCAACCTGCGCAGCCATGTGCCCGGGGTGTCAGGCGACTCCAACCAGCCGGACAACCTGGTCGCCGCCGGGCTCAAGCACAAGCGGCTGGCGGGTGTGCTGGCGGTGACCGACGACGACCACACCAACCTGCAGGTCGCCATCTGCGCCAAGCTGCTGAACCCCAGCGCCCCGGTGATAGCCCGCGCCGAGCGATCCGAAACCAAGGACAACATGCTGTCCTTCGGCACCGACTACGTGGTGAATCCCTTCGAGGCCTTCGCCGGGGGGCTGGCCATGGCCATCCGCTCGCCCAACGCCCATCGGCTCTACGAGCGTCTCAGCGCCATCCCCGACCAGCCCATCAGCACCCAGAGGTTGCCGCCGGACGGCACCTGGGTGCTGTGCGGCTTCGGCCGGCTGGGCCACTACCTGCACGCCCGGCTCACCGACGCCGGCGTTTCGGTGGTGGTGGTCGCTCCCCACCAGCCGGGGGTGGACTACCCCTATCCCCACGTCGACGGCAAGGGTACCGAGGCCCGCACCCTGGAGCAGGCCGGTGTCCGGGAGGCGGCGGGCCTGGTTGCGGCCACCGACGACGACGCCGACAACCTGTCCATCGTCATGACCGCCCGGGACCTGAACCCGGAGCTGTTCCTGGTGGGCCGCCAGAACCAGCACTCCAACGCAGCGATCTTCCGGGAGGCCCAGCTGGACATGGTGCTGGAACCCAGTTCCATGCTCGCCGTGAAGTTCCTGCGGGTGCTCACCACGCCCCTGCTGCCGGAATTCCTGGGCCGCGCCCGGGACCGGGACGAAGACTGGCTGGAAGATCTGCTGCATCGGCTTGACGCGCTGGACGGTGCGCACGGCAAACCCTACGTATGGACGCTCGCGATCACCTGGGAGCAGGCGCCTGCCCTGATGACTCACCTTGAGAAATCGGCGCAAGAGTGCATCGACCAGCAGTTCCTGCTGCGGGACCCCCGCACCATGGCGCCGCTCGACTGCATGGTGCTGATGCACAGTCGAGGCCGGCAGCGGGCGCTGCTGCCAAGCGCCGAGCAGCCGGTCGCCCCGGGCGACCGGCTGCTGCTGGCTGGAACAAAAAAGGCCGCTGGCGGGCTTGCCTGGACCGTCAACAATGTCAACGCCTTGCGATACGTGGCAACCGGCGAGAGGCGTCCCGACGGGACCCTCTGGCGCTGGCTCGCCAGTCGAAGGAGCGACTGACCGGGTGCGCGTGAACCCCCCAGCTCACTTACCTACCGCGCAACCCTCGGCGTCGCTGTCCAGCCATCTCCGGGCTTCCTCGCTCCCCCCGAGCGCGGCCCGGTAGAACCAGCGCACCGCAGACTCTTCGTCTTGCGGCACGCCCCGCCCCTCCGCATACATGACCCCCAGATTATGCTGCGCAGGAGCGTGGCCCTGCCCGGCAGCGGCCTCAAACCACCTCACGGCCATCGCTTCGTCCCGGGGCACCCCCTGCCCCGTGGCGTAGAGGAATGCGAGCGCGTGCTGGGCCTCCGCAAGGCCGCGGAACGCGGCCCGGCGGTAGAAATAGGCAGCCAGCACCAGATCCACGCCACACCGATCCCCGGTCTCCAGACGCCGACCTCTCTCGTAGTCGTTCCAGGATCTGCTCGCTTGTGTGGCCATGCTCACCCCCCGGCTCTTCCGGCCTGCTTTGGCTCTTGTCGCACCCAGAACTTTGCAGGAACCGGACCAACCCGGGAGGCCGATTTCGGGCCACGCCCGAAGAAAACTCCAACCCGCTGTTTTAGCGTATTATTATTTCATCGCCGAGCGGTCCGCCCGCGTTCAGGAGCCACCGGCGGTGGCCCCTGCAGCGCCTCCGGGACTGACACCTGTCGTCAGTTTGTGACACATATCTGACCAGCCCGGGCAGGCACACTGGCGACCACGGACGCCGCCGGGATTGCGCGGCAGACGCGGCGCGCAGCCCTGCCCCCTGCGCCGTCCCCGGCTTGTCCCCCGGGGCCGCCATGACCGAGCATAGCGCCTCCGACACAGGCGCCCGAGTCCATGCCCACTGCCTTGCACCGCACCCTCCCCGGCGCCGGGCGCCGGCGCCCGGCGATCACCGCCGGCCCGCCACGGCCACTGGCCTCGATCCCCCGGCAGGCCCGGGCGAGGCGGCCGTGAACCCGCGTCCCCGGGAATGGATGCGCCTGTACTGCCAGCCGGCGGTGCTGACCATGCTGTTCCTGGGGTTCTCGGCGGGCCTCCCGTTCCTGCTGGTGTTCTCCACCCTCACCGCGCGGCTGCGCGACGGGGGCGTTGCGGTGGCCACCATCGGTTTCTTCTCCTGGGTGGGGATCACCTACTCGGTGAAGTTCGCGTGGGCGCCGGTGGTAGACCGGCTGCGCCTGCCGGGCTTTGGCCGTCTGGGCAAGCGCCGCGGCTGGATGCTACTGGCCCAGGCGGGCATCGCGGCCGGCCTCTGCGGTCTCGCCCTCACCGACCCGACTCAGGCGCTGGGCACGGTGGCCACCTGCGCGGTGCTGGTGGCGTTCGCCGCGGCCACCCAGGACATCGTGGTGGACGCCTACCGGATCGAGTCGGCGCCGGAGCATCAACAGGCGGCCATGGCCGCCACCTATATCATCGGCTACCGGGGGGGGCTGCTGGCCGGCGGGGCCGGCGCCCTGTACCTCGCCCAGTACGAATCCTGGACCGCCGCCTATCTGGTGATGGCCGCGCTCATGGGAGTGGGCATGGCCACCGTGATGCTGCGCCCGGAGCCCCGCCCTCCGAACGCCGGACAGACCCGGGAGCAGGAACAGCGCCTGGCGCGCTACCTGGCGGCAGGGGCCGGCGGCGAGGGGTGGCACCGGCGCCTGGGAGCATGGTTCGTGGGAGCGGTGGTGTGTCCGTTCGTGGACTTCTTCCAGCGCCACGGACGCATCGCCGTCGCGCTGCTGGCCCTGGTGGCGCTGTACCGGGTCAGCGACCTGGCAATGGCCGCCATGGCCAACCCTCTGTACATCGATCTCGGCTTCTCGCTGGCGGACATCGCCAACATCACCAAGGTGTTCGGCGTGTTCATGACCATCCTGGGTGGGATCGTGGGCGGGGTTCTGGTGGCCCGGTTCGGCATCCCGCCGCTGCTGGTGGCCGGCGCCGTGGCAGTGGCCGCCACCAACCTGCTGTTCGTGGCCCTGGCGGAAACCGGCCCCAGCCGTGCCATGCTGGTGCTCACCATCAGCGGCGACAACCTCGCCAACGGGCTCGCCAGCGCGGTGTTCATCGCCTTCCTCTCCAGCCTCACCTCGCGGGCGTACACCGCCACCCAGTACGCTTTGCTGAGCTCGCTGATGACCCTGCCGGGCAAGTTCATCGGAGGTTTCTCCGGCGTGGTGGTGGAATCGCAGGGTTACGCCGGCTTCTTCTGGCTGGCGGCCGCCCTCGGACTGCCTGCCATCGCACTCGCCTGGTATGTTGCAGGCATGCCGCGCCCCGGCAACCCATCCCCGGCCAGAGATAGTTGAAAGCTATGACGCGTATTTCGATTATCGATTTCAGCTATTCGCCATCAGCCCCTACACTGGCGCCTGACAGATGACGCGACCGTCATCGGACGATGACCCAAACCGAAGGAGAGTGACTCAATGAGTGTACTGGTAACCCGACAGGCCCCCGACTTCACGGCCCCCGCGGTACTGCCCGACGGTTCCATCACGGAGAACTTCCGCCTCTCCGACCTGCGCGGCAAGTACGTAGTGCTGTTCTTCTGGCCGCTGGACTTCACCTTCGTCTGCCCCTCGGAGATCATCGCCCACGACAACCGCTACCAGCAGTTCAAGGAGCGCGGCGTGGAGCTGGTGGGTGTCTCCATCGACTCCGAGTTCACCCACCACGCCTGGCGCAACACCCCCGTGGACAAGGGTGGCATTGGCGAGGTGCGCTTCCCCATCGTCGCCGACAAGCGCCATGAAATCTGCCAGGCCTACGGTGTTGAACACCCGGAGGCCGGCGTGGCGCTGCGCGGATCCTTCCTCATCGACCGGGACGGGGTCGTCCAGCACCAGGTAGTGAACAACCTGCCCCTGGGCCGCGAGGTGGACGAGATGCTGCGCGTGGTGGACGCCCTGCAGTTCACCGAAGAGCACGGCGAGGTCTGCCCCGCGGGCTGGCGCAAGGGCCAGGCGGGCATGAAGCCTGACGCCCAGGGCGTGGCAGACTACCTCAAGGAGCACGCCGCCCAGCTGTGAGCCGGCACGCTCTGGCGCGGCCACCGGGCCGCGCCAGAGTTCCCGCCAAGCCAACCCGCGGCATGCCCGAGCGACTGGAGGATTCTCCCCTCATGGAACAGGCCAGGCACAACAACCTCATTATTCTCGGCTCGGGTCCGGCCGGCTACACCGCCGCCGTCTACGCCGCCCGCGCCAACCTCAACCCCCTGCTGATCACCGGTCTGCAGATGGGGGGGCAGCTCACCACCACCACCGATGTGGAGAACTGGCCCGGTGACGAGGAGGGCCTGCAGGGCCCCGACCTCATGGAGCGCATGAAGGCCCATGCCGAGCGTTTCGACACCGAGATCATCTTCGACCACGTCAACCAGGTGGAGCTGGGAGAGCGCCCGTTCCGGCTGGTGGGCGACAGCGGCGAGTACACCTGTGACGCCCTGATCATCTGCACCGGCGCGTCCGCCAAGTACCTCGGGCTGGACTCGGAGGCCGCTTTCCAGGGCAAGGGCGTCTCCGCCTGCGCCACCTGCGACGGCTTCTTCTACCGCAAGCAGAAGGTGGCGGTGGTGGGCGGCGGCAACACCGCCCTGGAAGAGGCCCTGTATCTGGCCAATATCGCCTCCCACGTCACCCTGGTGCACCGCCGCAACGAGTTCCGCGGCGAGAAGATCCTGCGCGACCGGGTGATGCGCAAGGTAGAGGAAGGCGTCATCTCGATCCGCTGGGACAGCGTGGTGGACGAGATCCTGGGCGACGACAGCGGCGTCACCGGCCTGCGCATCATGAACCTCCACAACCGCGAGACGGAGGATCTGGACGTCACCGGCGTGTTCATCGCCATCGGGCACAAGCCCAACACCGACATCTTCGAGGGCCAGCTGGACATGCGCGGCGGCTACATCCAGGTGAAGAGCGGCCTGGAGGGCAACGCCACCGCCACAAGCGTGCCGGGCGTGTTCGCCGCCGGCGACGTGAGCGACCATGTCTACCGCCAGGCAGTGACCTCCGCCGGCACCGGCTGCATGGCTGCCCTGGACGCGGAGAAGTACCTCGACGCCCTGGAAGCGGACCGACCCCAGGCGGCGACATCCAGGGCCACCGCGGCCGCGGCCTCCTGAGCCCCGTGGCGGACGCTCGCGAATACGCTCTCTACTACCACCCGTTCTGCCCCTATTGCGTGCGGGTGTTAATGGCGTTGCGTGACCTCGATCCGCCCCTGACCCTGCACAACGTCATCACCCACCCCGCCCGCCGCCGGGAGCTGATCGCCGGCGGCAGGCGGGGCACGGTGCCCTGCCTGCGCATCGACCAACCCGGCACCCCCAGCCGCTGGATGTACGAGTCGGCCGACATCATCGCCTACCTGCGGGAGCGCTTCGGCGGCTGAGGCGCTGGCGCGGCTTTTTTAGCCACAGATGAACACCGATGAACGCGGATCCGGAAGGAGGGTTCTCGTTGTAGGCCTGCGTGGCATCCTGGCTCTCAGGTCGCCTCGGCGGTCCGCGAACTTTTGCCGCTTCCCCCCAATAATCTGCGTTTATCAGTGTTCATCTGTGGCTAAAGAGACGACCCACCCGCAGGACTGCAGGTCCAGTCCAGGTCGTACTCCATGGTCAGCGGCGCGTGGTCGGAGAAGCGCTGCGCCCGGTAGATATCCACGCCCCGGAGGCGCTCCGCCAGGTCCGGGCAGACCACGTGGTAGTCGATGCGCCAGCCCGTGTCATTGGCCCAGGCCTGGCCGCGGAACGACCACCAGGTGTATTCCTCGGCCTCCGGCTTGAGCACCCGGAAGGCATCCACGAAACCCGCCTCGCCGAACAGCCGGTCCAGCCAGGCCCGTTCCTCGGGCAGGAAGCCCGAGTTCTTCTGGTTGGAGCGCCAGTTCTTCAGGTCGCGGCGGGTGTGGGCGATGTTCCAGTCGCCGCAGATGATCAGCGGGGCGCGCCGGGCGCGGAGCTCCTTCAGGTACTCCAGGAACGGCTCCATGAAAGCGTACTTGAAGCTCTGCCGGTGGTCCCCCGAGGTGCCGGAGGGCATGTAGAACGAGACCACGGTGAGCTGCCCGAAGCGGGCGGCGAGCCAGCGGCCCTCCCGGTCCACCTCCGGGAAGCCGAGCCCCACCTGCACGTCGTCGGGCTCACGCCGACTGTACACCGCCACACCGCTGTAGCCCTTCTTCTGCGCCTCGGCGAAATGGACGTGGTAGCCGTGCGGAAAGAACGGCCCCTCCGGGTCCAGCTGGCTGCGCCAGGCCTTGGTCTCTTGCAGGCAGAGCACGTCGGGACGGCGCTGCGCCACCCAGTCGAAAAAGCCCTTGCCGGCGGCGGACCGGATGCCATTGACGTTGGCGGTGGTGACGGTGAGGGGCATG
>CAZAQB010000059.1:0-19366 GCA_964487155.1 uncultured Ectothiorhodospiraceae bacterium | reverse complement strand
GCCTCCGTTTCCCACTCGCCTCGCTACGACCCCCTAAGTCCGACAGGCTGCTAGCGGATGTTGATGATCTCCTGGGTGATCTGATCCTGGGTGGAGATCATCTGGGAGTTGGCGGAGAAGTTGCGCTGGGCGGTGATCATCTGCACCAGCTGCTCGGTGAGATTGACGTTGGACTGCTCCAGGGCGCCGGCCTCCAGGTTGCCGAGACCCGAGGAGCCGGGCGCGGCCAGCACCGGGTTGCCGGAGCCGAAGGTCTCCACCCAGCTGGTGTCCCCCACCTGCTGCAGGTTCTCGGCGCTGGGGAAGCGGGCCAGGATTACCTGCCCCAGGGTCTGGGACTGGCCGTTGGTGAAGCGGGCGAAGATGCGGCCGTCGCCCTCCACGCTGAGGTTGGAGAACTGCCCGGCGGCGAAGCCGTCCTGGGACAGGTTCTTGACGTCGAAGGGCGCCCCGAACTGGGTGAGGCTCGCGAAATCCACGTCGATGTTCAGCGGCGCGGCACTGGGGGTGGTGAAGCCGAACGGCGGTGCGCCGCTGATCACCGAGTTGAAATTGCCGTTGGCGTCGAAGTCGAACACCGTGGGCCCCTGCACCTGGCCGTTGGCCTCCATGCGCATTTCCCACTGGTTGGTGCCCACGTTGCGGAAGTACAGCGTGCCCACGTGGTCCTGGCCCTGGCTGTCGAACACCGTGGTGGAGGTGGAGAAGTTGTAGGTGTCGGGATCGTTGCGGTCGAAGGCCACCCCCGAGAGATCGGCGGCCCCGGAGTCCAGGTTCGCGGATACCGCCACGCTGCTGGTGGCCTGGGGCGGCACATTGCCGACATTCACCTGCAGCTCGCCCACCGCACCGCCGACGGTGCCGGTGGGGCTGGCGAGAAAGCCGTTCAGGCGCTGGTTCTGGGCGTTGACGATGAAGCCGTCCCGATCCAGCTGAAACGCGCCGTTGCGGCTGTAGACCGCCTCGCCGTTGTCCGACATGCGAAAGAAGCCGTTGCCGTTCACCGCCAGATCCAGGGAATTGCCGGTGAAGTTGAACTGGCCCTGGGTGAACTGCTGGGCCACGTTGGCCAGCCGCACCCCCTGGCCGACGGCGTTCTGGGTCACCCCCAGGCCGCTGGAGGCGAAGATATCGGCGAACTCCGCCCGTGACCCCTTGAAGCCCACGGTGCCGGCGTTGGCAATGTTGTTGCCGGTGACGTCCAGCTCGGCGGACGCGGCGTTCAGACCGGTGAGTGCAGTCTCGAATGACATGGTTCTATCCCCCTCGGGTCACTGGATCCTGCGCACGGCGGCGAGGCTAACCTCGCCCAGACCGGCCAGGGACAGGCGCGGCGGCTCGCCGCCTCCGGAGAGCGCCACGCTCTCCACCCGGGCCGCCACCAGGGTGGGCAGAGAGAGACTCTGCTCACCGCTGCCGGCGGTGGCCGTGATCGAATAACGCCCCGGCGGCAGGCGTTCGCCTGCGGCGTTGCGCCCGTCCCAGGACACCGCCGCCTCGCCGGCCGGCTGGCGGCCCAGTTCCAGGCGGCGCACCACCTGGCCGGCGGCATCGGTAACGCTCACGGTGAGCCCGGGCACGGCCCCGGGCAGCGGCACCACGGCGTCCACCCCACCGCTCTCCCCTAATTGAACCTGGCTGGATTCCACCAGCACGTCCCGGTTCACCAGGGTGGAGGCCCGCAGCGCCTGGTCGCCCTTCATGTCCTGCTGGAACGCGGCGAAGGACGACTGCAGCTCGCCGATGCCCGAGGCGGTGGTGAACTGGGCGATCTGGGTCATGAACTCGCCGTTCTCCATCGGGCTCATGGGGTCCTGGTTGCGCAGCTGGGTGGTCATGAGCTTGAGGAAATCCTCCTGGCCCAGGTTGCTGCTGTCGCGCTCCCGGGGCGCGCTGCCCGCGGCGGCGCCGATGCTGGTGATGTCCATACTCGATGGGCCTCCCCGGTCAGCGACCCAGCCGCAGGGTCTGCAGCATCAGGTCCTTGGATGTATTCATGATTTCGACATTGTTCTGGTAGGAGCGGGAGGCCGAGATCATGTCCACCATCTCCTCCACCACATTGACGTTGGAGCGGTACACATAGCCCTCGGCGTCCGCCAGCGGGTGCCCCGGCTGGTGCAGGGCCTGGGCCGGGGCCTGGTCCTCCACCACCCCGCGTACCGCCACCCCGACACCGCCGGCGCCGCCGGCCTGGGCGGCCTTGAGCTGGGCGGCAAATACCGGGTGGCGCCCCTTGTAGGCGTCCTCCGGCGTGCCGGCCACGCTCTCGGCGTTGGCCAGGTTGCTGCTGGTGAGGTTGAGCCGCAGCGACTGGGCGCTCATGCCCGAGCCGGCGACATCGAAGACGTTGAACAGGGACATCGCGATTACTCTCCCTTGATGGCGCCGATCAGGCCCTGGATGCGCCCGCCCAGGAAGTTCAGGGCGGCCTGGTAGCGCACGGTGTTCTCCGCGAAGCGGGCCTGCTCGGCCTGGGTCTCCACGGTATTGCCGTCCAGGGACGGGCTGTCGGGCACCCGGTACTGCACCCGGGCGGAACCCACCGCTGCGGGCGCCTGCAGGTGGCGGGCGTTGGTGGAACGCAGTTCGCCTCCGCCCGCTTCGCGCAGGGCGGCCCGGAAGTCCAGATCCCGCGCCTTGTAGCTGGGGGTGTCGGCGTTGGCGATGTTCTCCGCCACCAGCCGCGCGCGCTGGTCATGGACACGCAACGCCGCCGCCGGCAGGGCGAATGATTTGTCCATGGGGTTGTTCATGGCACGCCTCCGCAAGGCAATCCGCTTGCCGGAAGCAGTTGCAAATCTGATGCCAAGAGGGCCGTCAGCGGCGCCGGGCCGGAGCCCGCGTAGGGTGGGCAGAGCGCAGCGAAGCCCACCGTCTTCGCGTGGGACTGAGGACTGAGGACTGAGGACTGAGGACTGAGCGTGTCCCGACCCCGGTGTCGGTCAAGCCCCCTGTTCAACTCAGTCCGCAGTCCTCAGTCCTTTTAACCGCCCGTGGTGGGCTTCGCTTCGCTCTGCCCACCCTACGCGGCTTCGGAGGCGTTGTGCTGAGATTTCAGCCCTTGCGCCGGTAGGCGGTGGCCCCGCCCAGGCGCACCAGCTCCAGCTGCTCCAGGCCGCGCGGCAGGGCCTCGGAGGAGCCGATGAACAGGTAGCCGCCCGGATTCAGCGCCTGGGCCATGCGCCCCAGGATCTCCGCCCGGGCGGGCAGGGAGAAGTAGATCAGCACGTTGCGGCAGAACACCAGGTCAAAGCGGCCGAGCAGCGTGCTGGAATCCAGCAGGTTGTGCTCGCGGAAGCTGACCCGGCGGGCCACCGCCGGCAGCACCTGCCACTGGCCCTCTTCGACGACGGTAAAATGCCGGCGCTGGCGTTCCGGGTCGAGGCCGCGCCGGATTTCCGACGCTCCGTACACCGCCGCCCGGCCCCGCTCGATCATCCGCGGCGAGATATCGGTGGCCAGCACCCGGCCGTCGGCCAGCCGGCCGCGCTCCTTGTGCTCCTGGATCAGCATGGCGATGGAGTAGGCCTCCTGGCCGGACGAGCAGCCCGCCGACCAGACGGAGACCGTGCGGCCGCCGCCGCGGGCGGCCAGTTCGGGGAGCACGTGCTGGTCCAGTGCCTGGAACGGCTGGCTGTCCCGAAACCACTGGGTCTCGTTGGTGGTCATGGCGTCCACCACCTCGATCCGCAGCGCCGCGG
This sequence comes from uncultured Ectothiorhodospiraceae bacterium, assembly GCA_964487155.1. Lineage (GTDB taxonomy): Bacteria > Pseudomonadota > Gammaproteobacteria > Nitrococcales > Nitrococcaceae > CAZAQB01. The sequence continues at coordinate 15,662 of CAZAQB010000059.1, read as the reverse complement.
AGCCGGGCTCGCGCAGCCGGGCCAGGAGCTCGCCCAGGGTGGTGAAGTGCTCCCGGGCCAGCAGCGGCCCCAGGCGGCTGCTGACCAGGTACTGCTTGTTGTCGCCCAGGACGATCCCGCAGATCTCCTCCAGCAGGCGGCGGAACTCGGCATAGTCCTGGTCGCGGATCACCGGTGAGGGCATGGTCCTGGATCCATTCTGCGTGCGCGCGGGCACCAGCAGCGGCACGGCGGCGCCCAGCGCCACCTCGGGTCTGCGGCGATGGCTCACACCCGCCTCCGTCCCCCGGCGACCGGCGCCGGCCGGCTCACGCCGCGTCCTTGCAGTGGGCCAGCACCCGCTCGCAGAGCTCCTCGGGCAGGAACTTGGGCAGGAACTCGTCCGCTCCCACTCGCTTGACCATGTCCTCGTTGAACACCCCGCTCAGAGACGTGTGCAGCATGATGACCAGGCCCTTGAGGCGCTCGTCCGCGCGGATCGCTGTAGTCAGGGTGTAACCGTCCATGCGCGGCATCTCGATGTCCGAGACCACCATCACGGTGTTCGGCAGGGGCGAGTCCGGCTCGGTGCTCCAGCGCTGCAGCAGGGCCAGGGCCTCCTCGCCGTCACTGGCCAGGGACACCTCGAAGCCGGAGTGCTCCAGAGCCCGGCGGATCTGCTTGCGGGCCACGCTGGAGTCATCCACCACCAGCACATGCGAGCCCCGGGGTTGGGGCGCCGCCGGCACCTCCCTCTCGAAGCGGGCCTCCGGGTCGACGCCGCCGGCCACGTTCACCTCGTGCAGCACCTTTTCCACGTCCAGGATCTGCACCATGGCGCCCTCCACCCGGGCCACGGCGGTGAGGTAGCCGGCGGAGGCCACCTGGCTCGGGGGCGGCAGGATCTCCTGCCAGTTGAGGTTGACGATGCGGTCCACGCCGCCTACCAGGAAGCCCTGCACCGAGCGGTTGTACTCGGTGACGATTACCGAGGCGTGCTCCTGGTCCTGGATCGGCGGGCCGCCGGTGGCGCTGGAGAGATCCAGCACCGGCACCGTCATGCCGCGGATGTGGGCGATGCCGCAGACCATGGGGTGGCTGTGGGGCAGCCTCACCAGCCGCGGCCGCGGGATCACCTCGCGCACCTTGAACACGTTGATGCCGAAACGCTGCTGGCCGTTGAGATAGAAGGTCAGCAGCTCCATGCGGTTCTTGCCCGCCATGCGGGTGCGCTGATCCACTGCGTGGAGAATCTCGGACATGTTCGACAGCCCCCTCAGCCTGTGCTTGGCGGGCCACCGGACGCGGCCCCTCCATTTGTGTGTATCGGCCCGGACGCGCATGTCTTTACCGGAAGGCGGCACCGGGTCCAGGGAGCACCGGGCCGTCGCGTCCTGGCATTGATCCTGCAGTCCATCCGGTGACCAGACACGGGCGGGAGTCTCACCATGCAGGGCAAGCAGACAGGGCTGTGGCGGCTGGCCGCCATTGCGCTGCTCGTCGCCACCGCGCCGGCCGCGGCGGAGCCGGCGTTGCAGTCCCTGGAGGCGGTGCGAGCCGCCGCCGGGGAACACGCGGCCCGGCTCACCGCCAGCGACGCTGCGGAGGTGGCGGCGGCCCCCCTGGACCGCCGCCTGCGCCTGGCGGCCTGCGCCACAGCGCTGGAGACCTTCAACGTCGGCCGGCCGGACGCCCGCGCCAGCCGCCTGACCGTGGGCGTGCGCTGCACGCAGCCCCGGCCCTGGAAGCTGTATGTCCCGGTATCGGTGGAGCGCCGGGTGGCGGTGGTGGTGGCGGCCCGCACGGTGCCCCGCGGCCGCCCCCTGACCGGCGCCGACCTGGAAGTCGTCAAGCTGCCGGCGGACCGGGCGCCGGGCCGGGCCTTCGCCCAGCCCGCCGAGCTGCTGGGCCTGATGGCGGCCCGCACCCTCAGCCCCGGCGAGGCGGTGGCGCCCGCCGACCTGGCGCGGGCAACGCTGGTGGAGCGCGGCCGCGCCCTGCGGCTGGAGGCCGGCTTCGGCGGCGGGCGCGTTACCATGACCGGCGTGGCCCTGGAGGACGGCGCCCGCGGCGAGATCGTGGCGGTGCGCAACAGCGCCTCCGGACGCCGGGTGGAGGCCCGGGTGGTGGGGCGCGACCGGGTCCGGGTGGGGGATTGAGCCCACCGCGGTGTCGGTTTATCGGCGCGTCGAAATTTTGTCGTCCGGGGGGCTAAAGACCGCCGCAACTCCGCCGATAGCATCAGCAGGGACGGGGTACACAATTAAAGTCAGGTTTCTGAACGGCCCTGCCGCCGTGAATTGGAGAACAGGACCATGAGCAACCCCATCGACAACCGACCGCACATTCCGGGGTCCAAGCTCGGCGAGCTGGGCAGCCAGTCGCGGGTGGCCAAGCCGGAAGACGCGCCGGCCGTGGCCGGCGAGAAGAACGTGCACCGTGACGGCAGCCCGGAGACCTCCGGGCGCCTGCAGGCCGTTCGCGAGGCCATCGCCAACACCCCCGAGGTGGACCGCGCCAAGGTGGAATCCATCAAGGAGCGCATCGCCGCCGGGGAGTATCCGGTGGACGCCGACCGGGTGGCCAGCAAGTTCATCGAGCTCGAACAGCTGCTGAACCGCTGAGCCATGGCCGACGCCGATCTCGACCCCCTGCGCCGGCTGCTGGAGGCAGCCCTGGAGGCCGCGGCCTCGCTGCGTCACATCCTGGAGGAGGAGCGCGAACTCCTCTCCCGGCGCGACGCCGAGGCCCTGGCGGCGCTGGCGCCGGAAAAGCTGGACCGCCTGCGCCGGCTGGAGGCCCTGGAGCAGTCGCGCCAGGAGCTGCAGGCCGCCGCCGGCCTGGGCACCGACCCCCGGCCGCTCGCCGACCACCCGGAGCTGGGGGCCAGCTGGCGGCAACTGGGCGCGGAGCTCGCCGATCTGCGCCTGCTGAACGAGGGCAACGGCGCGGTGATCCGCCAGAGCCTGGAGGGCACCCGCCGGGACCTGGAAGTGCTCAGGGGCGTCACCGGCATGCCAGCCGCCCCGGCAATCTATACACGGGACGGAGGACAGCAGCATGGCCAGTGGAGCCAGCTCCGAACTCGCGCCTGAACCACAGCAGCGCGAAGACGTCAGGCCCCACGACGACGCCGAGCGCTATCTCACCAATCCCGGCCAGATCGCCGCCGTATTGCGGCGCCTGAAAGACGAGCGCTCGCTGCTGACGGTGCGCCTGGCCCAGCGCCGGCTGGAGTGCCGCAGCCTCCTGCTGGAGGTGGACACCGCCGCCGGCCGGCTGATCCTGGACGAACTCAACCCCGTGGAAGGCCACGAACTGGTGCGGGTGGGCGTCCCATTGCGCGTCATCTGCGCTGCCCACGGCGTGGAAACCCGCTTCGACACCGAGGTGCTGGAGCTGGGTTCCGACAACGGCATCCACTTCTACGTCGCCCGCCTGCCCGCCGAGGTCTACTACCACCAGCGCCGCCGCCAGGTGCGCGTCCCCGTGCGCCGCACCCTCCAGGAAGCGGTGGAGATCGAGGACCCGGACACCGAACAGGCCCTCCGGGCCACCCTGGTGGACCTCTCCGAGGGAGGCATCGGCGGCTATGTGGCCAGGGACGCCGGCCTGACCCCCGGCCGGGCCTACCGCTTTCGCATCAAGCTGCGCGGGCACGACGAGTTCCGGGGCGAGCTGGAGCTGCGCTGGGAGCAGGAAGAGAAAGTGCAGCGGCGACGGCTGTTCGGCGCCCAGTTCCACCGCATCGAGCCCCGCGAACGCCAGCGCCTGACCCGGCTGGTGGCAGCCCTGCAGCGGGAGCTGCTGCGCAAGACCTGAGGGAATCGACCGTTGCCAGTGCCAACAAAAAAGGGGCCCGAGGGCCCCTTCTTCGTGGTCATCTTGGTGGAGCCAGGCGGGATCGAACCGCCGACCTCCTGCATGCCATGCAGGCGCTCTCCCAGCTGAGCTATGGCCCCGAAAACAGAAGGCGCATTCTAGGAACGGCCCCCGGGACTGTCAAGAAACTCCCTCAGCGTTGGCCCGGATCCACTCGCAGGCTCGCGCCAGCCTGGCCAGGCTCGCCTGCCGGCCCAGCAGTTCCAGGGTGGCGTCGATGGGGGGCGAGACCGGCCCGCCGGCCACCGCCACGCGGATGGGCTGGGCCACCTTGCCCAGCCCCAGATCCAGGGCCTCGGCGGTGCCGGTGACCACGCCGTGGATGGCGGGCGCCTGCCAGGATGCCACGGTCTCCAGCTCGCCCATCACCCGCTCCAGCACCGGCAGCGCCGCCGCGGTGAGGTTCCTGCGGGCGGCCTTCTCGTCGTAGCCTTGCGGCTCGCGGTAGAAGAACAGGCTGTTGTCGGCCATCTCCGCCAGGGTGCGGTTGCGCTCGGCCTGCACCGCCACCACCGCCTCCAGGGCAGGGCCCTCGGTGGGGTCCACGCCGCGCTGGCCCAGGTGCCAGGCCAGGTGCCGGGCCACGTGGGCGTGAGGGCTGCTCTTCAGGTAGTGCTGGTTGAGCCACTGCAGCTTGGACGGGTTGAGGCTGGAGGCGGAGCTGTTGATATCGGCGATGTCGAAGCGCTCCACCATCTCGTCCAGGGTGAAGATCTCCTGGTCGCCCCACGACCACCCCAGCCGCACCAGGTAGTTCAGCACCGCCTCGGGCAGGAAGCCCTGGTCGCGGTAGTCCATGACGCTGGCCGCGCCGGTGCGCTTGGAGAGCTTCTTGCCCTCCTCGTCCAGGATCATGGGCACGTGGGCGTACACCGGCGGCTCGGCGCCCAGCGCCTTGAGGATGTTCACCTGGCGCGGGGTGTTGTTCAGGTGGTCGTCGCCGCGGATGACATGGGTGATATCCATGTCCAGGTCGTCCACCACCACCGTGAAGTTGTAGGTGGGGGTGCCGTCGCCACGGGCGATGATCAGGTCGTCGAGCTCGGTGTTCTGGAACGCCACCCGGCCGCGCACCCGGTCGTCCACCACCACCGCACCTTCCAGCGGGTTGCGGAAGCGCACCACCGGCGGCCCCACGGCATCTGCCGGCGGGGCGGAGAGATTCCGGCAGCGGCCGTCATAGCGCGGCTTCTCCTTGCGCGCCTGCTGCTCCTCGCGGAGCTTCTCCAGGCGTTCCCTGGAGCAGTAGCAGCGGTAGGCCTTGCCCTCCTCCAGCAGCCGGGCGATCAGCTCCCGGTACCGGTCGAAGCGCTGGGTCTGGTAGAAGGGGCCCTCGTCGTAGTCCAGCCCCAGCCAGGCCATGCCCTCGAGAATGGCGTTGATGGCCTCGGCGGTGGAACGCTCCCGGTCGGTGTCCTCCACCCGCAGCACGAACCGGCCGCCGTGCCGGCGTGCGTAGAGCCAGCAGAACAGCGCCGTGCGGGCGCCACCGATGTGCAGGAATCCGGTGGGGCTGGGGGCGAATCGGGTCTTCACGCTCATCGTTATCTCGCTGCCAGGGACTGCCGCCGGCGGCCCGCCCGCGACCGGGCGCCATGGTAGCAGCTTGCCCGGGGGCCGCGTGCGGCCCGGCGTCGTTGACAGCTCCAGGACGCCACCCTAGACTTTCGCGGCTTATGGGCGGCTAGCTCAGCGGGAGAGCACTGCCTTCACACGGCAGGGGTCGCTGGTTCGATCCCAGCGCCGCCCACCAGAGCACTGAAGGGGTCAGGCCATCGGCCTGACCCTTTTTTTTGCAGAGTTCCGGCGAGGGCGCCGCCCCACCAACCCGGCCGCGACGGACATCCAGAGCACCATGTCAGCATCGGCACTAGAGACCATTGAGCAGAGCCTGCGGGCCCAGGAGGTTGTCGTCATGGACGGCGCGACCGGCACCGAGCTGGAGCGCCGGGGCGCAGCCACCCACGAGGGGGCGTGGTGTGCCATGGCAAGCGTCACCGAGCCCGAATTGCTGCGCGCAGTCCACGAGGATTACATCCGCGCCGGCGCCCGGGTGATCACCACGAACACCTTCTCCACCAATCGAATCATGCTCGAGCCCGCGGGTCTCGGCTCCCGCTTCCGTGAGCTCAACCGTGAGTCGGTGAGGCTTGCCCTGGAGGCGCGCGAGCGCACCGGCATGGCAGGGCAGGTCGCCGTGGCCGGGTCCATGTCCCACCAGGTACCGTTTGAGCCGGGCACCGACCAGCGAGATCCCCGGGCCGTCCCCCCGCCCGAGGTCGCCGAGGCCCACTTCCGGGAGATGGCGCAGGCCCTGGCGGAGAGCGGCGTGGACCTGCTCCTGATGGAGATGATGTCGGACCCGGACCTGGCGAACCCCGCCATTCGAGCTGCCGTCGCGACAGGTCTGCCCGTCTGGGTGGGGTTCTCGGTCACGGCAGGCCCATCCGGCGCACCCGTGGCTTATACGCGCCCGGAGCTGACCGTGGACGATCTCTTGGAGCAGATCCCGCTCAGCGGGGTCGCCGCGGCCGGCGTCATGCACAGCAAGGCGCACACCGTGGCACCGGCCATCGAGCGGCTCAAAGCGCGCTGGTCCGGCCCGCTGATGGCCTACCCCGACAGTGGCTACTTCACGATGCCGCACTGGAACTTCGTCGACATCATCCCGGTTGAGGACTTCGTCGCCTACAGCCGCAGGTGGGCCGCCGAGGGCGTGCAGCTCCTCGGCGGATGCTGCGGCCTCGGAGTCGAGCATATCCGGGGGCTGGCCAACTCGCTCTGAGCGCGGAACCGGCACCGACACGGCGCACGGGGCCACTCGCCCTGCCCCGGCCCGAGCCCGTGCCCGGCGGGATGACTCTCACAAGCAAACCACGGCGGACGCCGGGCAGGCTGCGCGGCGACGGCTTTCACCCGGAACAATGATCCGAAGCCTCATTTACGATGCCCTTATTCTCAGGCTCACCGCGCGGTGGTACGCCGAAGTACTCAGGCGGGTGCCCGAGGGCGCCGCGCTGCTGGACGTCGGCATCGGCACCGCCGGCGCGCTGCTGGCCAACGCCGAGCGGGTGAGACAAAAGCGGCTGCGCGTCACCGGTATCGATGTGGATGCGGGCTACATCCGGCGCGCCCGAAAAAGGCTTCGGGATTCCCCGCTGGCGGGCCGGGCCGAGCTTCGGCTGGAGTCCGTCTACGATCATCACGGCGGACCTTATGACGTCGTCTATTTCTCGGGGAGCTTCATGCTCCTGCCCGAGCCGGAACAGGCGCTGCGCCATTGCCGCGCGCTTCTGACATCGACCGGCTGCATCGTATTCACCCAGACCGTCCGCAAGCGACGTTCCCGCGGGATGGAATGGCTCAAGCCCAGGCTGAAACGGCTCACCAGCATCGATTTCGGCCGCGTGACCTACGAGGACGACTTCAAGGCACAGATCCGCGCCGCAGGCCTGGAGCTCGAGGAGTTCACCATCCTCGACCAGCACAGGGGCCAGGCTGCATGCCTCGCCGTAGCCAGGCCGGTCGGCCCGGCGTAACTCCCGGACCCTGGGCTGACTGATACCCGCGCACCGGCGCCTGCAGGCGGCAGGCCCCCTGCCCGCGAAACCAGGGCGGTAATGCGAATGTGGGGACTCCAGAATTGCGGCAGGCGTCTGACCGCCGGCGCCTCCGTGTCCCGCGCCACGCGGCTCGGGCACATCGCGTAGGGTGGGCAGAGCGAAGCGAAGCCCACCATCTTCGTGCTTCCATCTGTCTCGGCGGTAACGCATCGGGTCACATCGACCCAGAAAACGGACGCTCCATATCAATACTGGAAAAGAGGATAACCGGCCACGTGGGGACACTTCGCCTTGAGCGGGCTAATTCGCACCCACCGCCATAGACGGCTACGCCCAGGATCCCAGACATGGTCTATACCCATTTTTCGTAACGAGTTGGGCGTCAAGGGTGCCCAACTTGAGTAAAATGGCCTTTTCATTGGCTTCTTTCCGTATCTCTGCCCCGGACTGTTTTCTTCAATCGATACCGGATGAACCGTTCACCTCCGACCTCTAACTCGCCATCTTTCTTGAAGCCCAGCCGCAACAAACCCTTAACCCGCGTTCTCGTGGGCGGAAGTAGCACTGTCACCGCCTCGAACCCCATCTCGCCAAACGCCCGGCCTATTATTTCTTCATATAAGGCTTTACCTATCCCCCAGTGCTTGGGGTGCAACACCAAACCCAAGTCAGCTTCACCACCCTCTGATTGTAGCCCACCCCAGCCCACAAACTGACCATCAACGACGAACGCCCAAGGACCATAACCGTGCACTGACCAGAGCCGTTCTTTAGCAGCAACAAACTCATCACAATCGCTTTCTTCGAAGTTATCCCGGGTCAACGGCATTTGCCGTCGCACCAACGGATTATTCATCAATTCAATAATTTCAGATTTTCCGACTTCGGTGAGTCGCTTAAAATCGATATTCATTTTTTCCTTTTTGCTGTGCATGTGGCTGGCTCTTCGGCGCATGGAGAAAGCCTACTGCTACTGGATCCGGAATTTCATCCGCTTTCCCGGGGTTCGGCACCCCGCTTCCATGGGTGCCACCGAGGTCCGTTGCTTCCTGGAGTATCTCGCCTTCGAGCGTCGGGTAGCGGCAGCGACCCAGAACCAGACGCTCAACGCCCTCGTTTACCTTTATCGCCATGTGCCGGAACAACCGCTTGGCAACATCGGCTTCGCACCTTGGCCCGCGAACGCCCGCTGTGAGTTCCTCTGTAGCTCGCCGCCCTAGTCCACCGCAGCCAATGCCTGCTTGAGCCTTCCCACATTGGCAACCTCCCGAAAGCACTCCACCCGCAGTGCCGCAGCCTCCACGTCATCGTCCGCACAGTAGAGGCTGGGACTCACCACGCAGCGCACCCCTGCCGCGACGGCGGCGGACAGGCCGTTGGCGGAATCCTCCAGGGCGATGCAGGTTTCTGCGGGCAGGCCGAGGCGCTGCAGGGCAGCAAGATAGATGTCGGGGGCCGGCTTCTTGGCGGGCACCTGGTCGCCGGCGGCAATGACCTCGAACAGCTGCTCGGCGGGCTGGCCGAACGCCGCCTGGCAGAGGGCCTGGACGTTGGACAGGCTGGTGGTGGTGGCAATGGCGAGCCGGATTCCGCTCGCCCGGGCGTCGTCGACCAGCTCGGCGATGCCGGGGCGCAGGGCGATGCCCTCCCGGTCGATGATGGCGGCGTAGCGCTCGGTCTTGGCGACGTGCAGGGCCGCGATGCGCTCGCTGCGCGGCGCGGGATCGTGACCGAGCCAGCGGCTGGCGTAGGCGGCGATGCGCTCCTTGCCGCCGGTGACCCTCAGCAGTTCGCCGTACAGCGCCTGGCTCCAGCGCCACTGGTTCTCGGGGTCGGGGAAGAGCTCGGCAATGCCGTGCTCAACGAAGATCTCGTTGAAGGCGCGGCGGTGCACCTCTTCGGTCTCGGCAAGGGTGCCGTCCACGTCGAAGATCAGGGCCTGGAGGCTCATGGGCTGGCTTGCTCCCTCGGGGTTCAGGCTGGCATTGCACACGCCGCAAGCCGTGGCTGGCGTGGCGCGCTCCACTTCCTTTTAGCTCATGGCGGGCCCGGCCGGATCACAGGCAGGCGTACAGGTGGCCGCGGGGTTGCCACGGTCCATGCTCGCTTGTGCAGAGCACTCACAGAGGGGGACCAAGCCATGGCCAGCTTTTCACGCCGCATGCCGGCACCCGGCGCAGTAACCCGCCGGCCGCGGGTGACAGCCACGTCGAGCAGGCCCACCAGCGAGGCGCTTAACCCGAAGATTTCACAAATTTGTGCTGATATCGCGTAGGACATTGGTTTCATAAGGGACTTTTCGAAGGAGCGGCGTATCGGTGAGTACGGCCGACTGAGAAAAGGTTCCTTGTGGGGCCAAGAGACAAGCGAGATCGGTGCAAATTTGTGAAATCTTCGGGTTAAGTCCCAGCAGGAGGTCCTGGCCAGCAAGCCGGCCGCCAAGGCCGGCGCCGCCGCGGTGCAGACCCAGAAGCAGGCGCTGGCTGCCCAGCCCTCGCTGCAGAAGGCCCAGACCCTGGCCCAGACCCGTTACGACGCCGTGCAGGCCCGGCGGGCGGCGGGCGGGATGGTGTCGGCCGGTGCGCTCAGCGACGCCGAGGCGGCAGCGGTGTGCACGGTGAACTTCCGCAACCGGCTGCTGAAGGCGGTGGAGTACGCTCACGGAATGTGGCGGCTGCAGGCCCACTTCCGCAACCTGATCATCAACGGCCCTACCGCCCTCGGGTCGCCCGGCTGCCTGGCGGGCCCGAGTCTGGCGCCGACGATCCGCAGCGCCCCGGACGTCGCGACCGCCACCGGGCTGGAGGAAGAGATCGTGGACGCCGTGGCCGACGGCGTCAGTGCCGCCTTCGCCGCCTGGCGGGGCGCAGTGACGGTGCCGGGCCTGCCCTGGTATCCCGCCTTCGCGGCCTGGCCCGGACCCATGGCGCCGCCCACGCCGAACGTGCCCCATCCCCTCATCGCCTGCGTGTCGGGGCAGTCCCACCGCCTGGTCTCGCCCGTGGACCTGGGCCGGGATCTGAAAGACGCCCTGCCGGCGGCGGCGCGGGTGCCCGCCACCGAGGCCCTGATGACCAACCTGGCCGCCTGCCTGAGCCTGGGATTCTCGACCTGGCTGCCAAGTCAGAACGTGGCCATGGTGATGGGCCAGGGGCCGGTGCCCAGCTTCTCCCCGCCGTTCGTGCCGGTGGGGCCGGTGGTAGGCGGCAGCGTGATTCCGGCGCCGGGCCACCTGCTGGCCGGCGCCGCCCTGAATGCGCCGCGGATGCCTTACTTCCCAACGGCGCCATAGAAGCAGCCTCTCGACCAGGCCGCCCCCAGGCCCACCGCCGCCGCGGGTACCGCCCGTGGCGTCACCGGTTTCGATAAAGGGGCCCCAGACCGGCCCTCTTGTCTCCAGGCTGTGACGACGGTCAAGGAGCAAACCCCCGGGGGCAGGGCAGGATGGACTCGTGGGGGGGCATTGCCACGCCTGCGGAAGGCGCCTCGGGCAAGGATCGACCGGGGCGCCTTCAATCGTTTGCCTCGCCGAAGCCGCGCCACCGTCCCGGCTACCTCACAACACCCCCGGATACGCCCCGCCGTCCACCAGCAGGTTCTGGCCGGTGACGTAGCCGGCGTGGACGCTGCACAGGAAGGCGCACCAGGCGCCGAATTCCTCCGGGTGGCCGAAACGCCCGGCGGGCACCGAGCGGCGCATCTGCTCCCGGGCCTCGTCGGGGGTGACGCCGCGGGCGCGGGCCCGGGCGGCCACGGTCTGATCCAGGCGGTCGGTGGCGAAGCCGCCGGGCAGCAGGTTGTTGATGGTGACGTTGTGGGCCACGGTCTGCCGGGCCAGGCCGGCGACGAAGCCGGTGAGCCCGCAGCGGGCGCCGTTGGACAGCCCCAGGACATCGATGGGGGCCTTCACCGCCGAGGAGGTGATGTTGACGATGCGCCCGAAGCGGCGCTCGATCATGCCGTCCACCGTGGCCCGGATCAGCTCGATGGGGGTGAGCATGTTGGCGTCCAGCGCGGCGATCCAGTCATCCCGCTGCCAGTCGCGGAAGTCCCCCGGCGGCGGTCCGCCGGCGTTGGTCAGCAGGATGTCCGGCTCCGGACAGGCCGCAAGCGCCGCGGCCCGGCCCGCCTCGGTGGTGATGTCGTCGGCCACGGTGGTAACGGGCACGCCGGTCTCGGCGCGCAGGGCCTCGGCGGTGGCCGCCAGCACTTCGGCGTTGCGGGCCACCAGGGTGAGTTCCACGCCTTCCCGGGCGAGAGCCAGGGCACAGCCCCGGCCCAGCCCGCGGCTGGCGGCGCACACCAGGGCCTTGCGGCCGCGAATTCCGAGATCCATGGCACCCCCCTCTGGTTGGCCGGTGTCTGGAGGTGCCAGCGTCCGGGCCGCCGGCGACCTGCCACTGCAGTATAGGAAGGCGGCGCCTCCCGCCGGGGCTTTGCCTGGGCGATGCGACTGCCCGTAGGTCGGCTGCTCCTGGCAGCCGACATCCCCGCCGACGGTGACCTGGCCGCCTGTCGGTTGCCAGGAGCAACCGACCTACGCGCGGGGCGGTCGAGCGGCCGCAGGTCACGTTGCGTGCAGCGCTACGTGACGCTCTTCGTGCCGTCCAGGGCCGCGGTGCCGGATTCGGGCTCCCCGTCACGGAGCTTCGCACCGTGACCTACGGCGGCTTCGTTGGAACCTGGTCGCCTCATTCGCTGCCGGCCAGCAGATCGCGCCAATGGTGTTCTACCGCCGAGGTCAGCCACGGCGACACGTCGACGGCGGGCGGCGGGCCGCCGGTGAGCCACTGGCCGAGGCGCTCCGCCAGGGCCCCGGCGTCGCCGGGCGGGTAGCGGTACTGCGCCGGGTACTGCTCGGGATAGCACAGCGCGTCTGGCACCAGCGGGCGGGCGCCGGCGCTGGCGGCCTCCAGCATGGCAAGGCCCTGGAACTCGTGGCGGGCGGTGCTGACCGCGATGCCTGCACGGCCCAGCAGGGCCCGGTAGGCGTCCCGCTCCAGGCGGGCGTCGGCAATGACGCTTGCCCCGAGCGCGGCCCGCAGCCGGGACAGGGCCTCCGGCGCCCGCTCGCCGCGCGGGCCCAGCAGCGCCAGGCGGAACTCCGCCCCCCGCTGCGCCAGGGCCAGGAGGGCGTCGGCGAACACCTCGGGGGCCTTGTCGTACTCCCAGCGGTGGTTCCAGAGGATCAGCGCCGGATCCCGTTCGGGGCCGGACGGCACCGGCTCCACGGGGACCGGCAGCACGGATGATTTGCGAGACAGGCGCTGCACCACGCCGGCCGGCACCGCGTCCGGCAACCGCGCCAGCAGGGCCGCGACACCGTCCAGAAAGGAGTCCCGGTTCCAGGCCGAGTTGAACACCAGCCGGTCGGCGGCCAGGGCGCCGTAGAGCTGCACCATCTGCGGGTCCACCGACTCCACCTGGCGCGGGCTCAACGGGTAGGCGAACTGGTTCTCGTGGAAGTAGTAGACCGTGGGCACGCCGGCCAGCCGCGGATGCAGACCCTTCAAGGTTGCGAGATCCACCATGGAGGTGGCCAGCAGCAGGTCCGGGCAGCCCTCCGGCAGGCAACCCAGCCAGGACAGCGGGTTGCCCCGGATGCGCCAGCGGAAGTGACGCCCGGGCAGTTCCAGGACGCTCCAGTCCAGCTCCGGATGGCCGGCCACCAGAGCGTCGGCCCAGGCGCCGTGGCTGGCGGAGCGATACGCCGAGAGCAGCCAGGCCCGGCGGCGCTCAGCGCCCATTCAGATGCTCCTCCAGGTAATCCAGCAGCACGCGCAGCCGCGCGGAGTGGCCGGCACGCTGGGGATAGACGGCGTGAATGCCGATAACGAGTCCTCCGAGCTGCTGCGCATGTTCAACAGCGCCTTCAACCCCCTGCTGAGCGCGGAGCGGGCCGCCCTGGACCTCTACCCGGAGGAGCTGCGCGCGGACATCGACACCCTCAACGACTGGCTCTACCCGCGGCTCAACAACGGTGTCTACCGCACCGGCTTCGCCACCACCCAGCTGGCCTACGAGGAGGCGGTGGCGGCGCTGTTCGACACCCTCGACCAGCTGGAGCGCCGCCTCGCCGCCAGCGGCCCGTACCTGTTCGGCAAGCGCCTCACCGAGACCGACATCCGGGCCTTCGTGACCCTGATCCGCTTCGACATCGCCTACGTGGGCGCCTTCAAGGCCAACCTGCGCATCCTGGCCGACTACCCGGCCCTGGCCCGCTACACCCGGCGCCTCTACGACCACCCCGACATCGGCCCCACGGTGGACTTCCGCCACATCAAGCAGGGCTACTACTCGATCCGGGCGCTGAACCCCCAGGGCATCGTGCCGCTGGGGCCGGAGACCATCCTGGACGGCATGCCGGTGGCGGGGTGATGGATTATTGCCTGTGCTAGCAGCCTGTCGGACTTAGGCTGCTCCTACTGCGCCGGTGGTATAGCGGCCCATTTTTCCGATCCTTTTCGTCAAATAGCTACGGCTATTCTCCTCAAATGATCGAAAAACTGGCCTCGCTCTCCCACTCGCCTCGCGACGGGCACCTAAGCCCGACAGGCTGCTAGGGGGCCGGGTTATCGCGGCGGCGGAACCACTGCCACGAGGGTAGGGTGAGGCGGGCCAGGCCGCCAAAGAGCGTCACGTAGCGCTTCGCGCAACGTGACCTACCGCGGCGGGATCCGAACCCCGTCCGCCGAGCGCCGCCGTAGGTCACGGCGTGAAGCTCCATGACGCCGGGCGGAGTCCGGCGCCACAGCCTGGGAACCCGCCCAACCGGACTCCTGCAGCCCCCTCTCCCACTCAGTCCTCAGAGGGTGTTGACAAGAATCTTACGCGCCTCATCGCACTCTCCGCCGCTCATGGCGTGCGGTGCCAGCTATGCTCCGGGCCTCGGCACGGCCTTGGACACCCCCGCCGTAGACCCACGTTGCGAAGAAACGTGGGGGCCAGCGTAGCAAACCGCCAAGGTGCCAAGCGCCGAGCCCGCGTGCCCGAACCGATCCGCGGTACCGATGCCATTGCCCAATGGCAGGTTTCTGCGCAACCTGCCCTACGGCGGGCTACGGTCGGCGCCGGGCGGGATCTCCACCCCGCGCTCCGGCGGGCCTGATTTTGTACACACCCTCTCAGTCCTCAGTCCTTTTCACGGTCGGTGGTGATTGCGCTTCGCTCCATCCACCCTACGGAGGGCGAAGGCGAACGTCCTCAGCACCAGGAATGCTGTCCCGAGGGGTTCTCCAGCAACTCGCGGATGTTGGCCTCGATGATGCGGTAGCCGACGTTGCCGGTGAGGCGCTGGCGGCCCTCGTTGAACACCAGGGTGGGGCTGGCGGTGATGCCGAGATCCCGGGCGGATTCCAGGTCGGCGGCCAGGGCGGCATGGGCGTGGCCGCAGTCCATCATGCGCTGCACCTCCCCCACCGGCAGGCCGGCCCGCTCGGCGACCTGGAACAGCACGTCGCGCTGGCTGACATCCAGGTGCTCCTCGAAGAACGCGCGGCGCAGCTCCCAGGCGGCCCGCTCGAAGGGCCCGCCGGGATGGGGCAACCCGGTGTCCTCCCGCGCCTCCAGCAGCCGGGCGGCACACAGGAAGAGATGGGCCGGCAGCGACGAGCGCGGTGCGTTCTCCTCCCACACCCGGGGGTGCAGGGGCACGTGGCCGAAGCGCTCAACGACATCCCGCACGTGGTCGGCATAGCCCTTGAAACGGCCCCGCTCGGCCCACTGGCGGTTGATCTTGCCGTGGGCGTCGCCGAATACGGACAGGAAGCGGAACTCGATCCCCACCGTGGCCGGATCGAAGTTGCGCCGCAGCTCATCCATGCGGGCCTGGGACACGTAGGCCCACACACAGAGCACGTCGGAGAAGTGGATGACTCTGACCTTTTCCATCACCTGCCTCAGTCGCCGCCGTCGCCGTCACCGTCACCAAACGAGCAGCCGCCCGGGTCCCCCGCCCCGCCGCGGCGCCCGCCGAGCCACAGGGCGCCCCAGCCCGCCAGGGCCACAATCAGCAGGAAGTCCAGCACCGGAAGCCACATCGAGCGCAGCGCCGATTGGCTTTCCAGGTCGGTGTAGGGCAGGGCCACGAACAGGGCGGCCAGGATCACTGCCAGGGATTTCAGCATGCGCTTTGCCCGGCCCTCAATGCCGTGTTGCGGTGGACTGGCGAGGCCTGAACGGTGGGCTTCGCTTCGCTCTGCCCACCCTTGGGTGAGCTACGCCGGCCGCCCCAGTCCA
>CAZAQB010000058.1:0-19607 GCA_964487155.1 uncultured Ectothiorhodospiraceae bacterium | reverse complement strand
AAGCCGGGCGGCGGAACCAGCGGCGGCGGTCATTCTCCAACTTCGACGGCGGACTGAGAACGGGACCGCTTGTTCCCCCGGACTTCTGCCTCCATATTCTCCCGGTCCACGCGGTGAGCGTGCCGGCCGGGTCAGAAAGGCCGACTTCCGGCGGGCAGCGAGTTCGATTGAGCACTGTTTCGGAGGCGATCAGGGATGCCAATCTACGAGTATGTCTGCGACGCCTGCGGGCATGAACTGGAGGCCCTGCAGGCCATCAGCGATGAGCCTTTGCAGGACTGCCCCGCCTGTCAGGCCACGGCGCTGCGCAAGAAGATCTCGGCCGCGGCCTTCCGCCTGAAGGGCGGCGGCTGGTATGAGACCGACTTCAAGGATCGCAAGAAACGCAACCTGGCGGGTGAGTCCGGGGGCGAGTCCAAGGCGGATTCCAAACCCGATACCAAGACCGACGCCGGGTCGAAATCCGGCGGCGACAGCAAACCGGCCGCCCCCAGCAAGCCGGCGCCCAAGGCCGCCGAGGGCTGAAGGCGGGTCCTGTCCTGCCCGCTCCCGGTGTCCGCCTCGGGACGTCTGATCGCGCCCGGCGGTTGATTCGTTGATCGGTGAATCCGTTCGTCAAGAGCAGGCGTGACTCTAGCGGCCTGTCGGAGTTAGGGATGATCTGCTGCGGCGGCGGCCGCATGCCGTCGTGTTGCGAGACTCCGGGGCAGGTCGTACCATCCGCTGCTTCTGAGATCCCTGCCGGCGGAGCTTGCCGTGTCCATGCGCACCCATTACTGCGGTGAGGTTGACGAGTCCCTGCTCGACTCCGAGGTGACGGTGTGCGGCTGGGTGCACCGGCGCCGCGACCACGGCGGGGTCATCTTCCTCGACCTGCGCGATCGCGAGGGCCTGCTGCAGGTGGTGCTGGACCCGGACGTGGGCGAGGCCTTCAACCGCGCCGAGCGGGTGCGCAGCGAGTACGTGCTGCAGGTGCGCGGCACCGTGCGCCGGCGCCCGGAGGGCACCGAGAATCGCTCCCTGCCCACCGGCATGGTGGAGCTGTTCGGCCGCGAGCTTGAGGTACTGAACGCCGCCCGCACGCCGCCGTTCCAGCTCGACGAGGACGACGTCGGCGAGGACACCCGCCTGCGCCACCGCTACGTGGACCTGCGCCGGCCGGTGATGCAGCAGCGGCTGCGCACCCGGGCCCGGGCCGCCGCGGCGCTGCGGCGATTTCTGGACGAGGCGGGGTTCGTCGACGTCGAGACCCCGATGCTCACCCGGGCCACCCCGGAGGGCGCCCGCGACTTCCTGGTGCCGAGCCGCCAGCACCCGGGGGCGTTCTATGCGCTGCCCCAGTCGCCGCAGCTGTTCAAGCAGCTGCTGATGATGTCCGGGCTGGACCGCTACTACCAGATCGTGCGCTGCTTCCGGGACGAGGATCTGCGCGCCGACCGGCAGCCGGAATTCACCCAGCTCGACATCGAGTGCTCGTTCATGGACGAGCAGGCCATCATGGAACTGATGGAATCCATGATCCGGACCCTGTTCCGGGAGGTGCTGGGCGAGGAGCTGCCGGACCCCTTCCTGCGGCTGACCTACACCGAGGCGATGCACCGCTTCGGCATCGACCGCCCCGACCTGCGCATCCCCCTGGAACTGGTGGAGGTGGGCGACCTGGTCGCGGAGGCCGAGTTCAAGGTGTTCTCCGGCCCCGCCGCCGACCCCCGGGGCCGGGTGGCCGCACTGCGCGTACCCGGAGGCGGGACGCTGACCCGCAAGGCCATCGACGACTACACCGCCTTCGTGGGCCGTTACGGGGCCCGCGGCCTCGCCTACATCAAGGTGAACGACCCGGCCCAGGGCCGCGACGGCCTGCAGTCCCCGATTCTGAAGTTCCTGCCGAATGCCGCGGTGACCGGGATTCTGGAGCGCACCGGCGCGCAGGCCGGCGACCTGGTGTTCTTCGGCGCCGACCGGGCGAAGGTGGTGAACGAGTCCCTGGCCGCCCTGCGGGTGCGCCTGGGCCACGACCTGGGGCTGGTGGAGCCGGGCTGGCGGCCGCTCTGGGTGGTGGACTTCCCGATGTTCGAGTACGACGACAAGGACCGCCGCTACTACGCCCTGCACCACCCCTTCACCGCCCCCGCCGTGGACGACGTGGAGAGCCTCAGGGCCGCCCCCGAGGCCGCCGCCTCAAGGGCCTACGACATGGTGCTGAACGGCACCGAGATCGGCGGCGGCTCGATCCGTATCCACCGCCCGGAAATGCAGGCGGCGGTGCTCGAGCTGCTGGGCATGGGCGAGGACGAAGCCCACGCCAAGTTCGGCTTCCTGCTGGAGGCCCTGGACTACGGCGCCCCGCCCCACGGCGGCATCGCCTTCGGCCTGGACCGCCTGGTGATGCTGATGACCGGAGCCACGTCCATCCGCGACGTGATGGCCTTCCCCAAGACCCAGACCGGCGCCTGCCTGCTCACCGAGGCCCCGGCCCCGGTGGACGAGGCCGCCCTGCGGGAGCTGGCGATTCGCATCCGGCACACGCCGTGAGGCCTGCAGCCCCTCCCGGCACCGGGGGCGCGCAGGAGCCTGGCCCGAGCCGGAACCCCACGCCGGATGCGCTTCGCTTATCCGGCCTACGCGGGCTCCGATCCAGCGCCGGGCGGAGCCCGCGTAGGCCGGATAAGGCGCGCAGCGCCGCATCCGGCGTGTTCGAGAGGCAAGGTACCGGCCCAAGGCCGCCGACGGGGGCGCCGCCCGGCGCCGGAGACAGGCTACTCCGCCACCCGCACCCGCGCCCCGGGCACCACGCCAAGGCGTGCCGCCTGGCCGGCGGCGGTCTCCAGCACATACAGAATCGGCCCCGGTGGGCTGTAGCCTGTGGTCTCGGGGACCATCCGCTCCACCGCCAGCACCTTGCCGTCCGGCGCCACCCAGGCGATGTCCAGGGCAATGGCCACGTTGCGCATGTGGAACGAGGGCTCGAAGGGCTGCCGGAACTGGAACCAGATGGGATGCGCCCTGACGGTGGCGGCCGGCAGGTACTGCATACCCTGCTGCCACTCGGCGGGCTCGTCGGCCTGGCGTACCTCCAGGCGCCGCGGGGCGGCCGCCAGAGACGGCGGAGAGAGCTCCAGCACCACCCGCTCCATGCCCTGCCAGACCGCCAGGCCGCGCTGCCCGGGGGCGTCCTGGGTGAACAGGGGCCCGGCCAGCAGCAGGCCGCCGGTAAGCAGCGCCAGGGCGGCCACGCGCGGGCCCAGCCGACTCATCGGTGGGCGCGTGCGCATGGCACCCGGGGGACCATGGGGCAACTTCGTGGCGGCATTGCCACGCGCCCAGGCAGGCGGCTCAGCAATGGGTCTGCACCCGCGAGAACTCCTCCAGGGTCATCACCGTGGTGGCCTCGCCCGCCGCGTCGCTGAAGCGGCTGCCACCGTACTCCAGGGCCAGCCGGGAGCCGAACTGCTCCAGGAACTGCTGGAACAGGGTGCCACCGTAGGCCCCCACGGCGTTCAGGCTGTCGGAGGCCGGCTCGTAGTCCAGGGCGATGGCCGCCAGGGGCTCCGGGGCGGGTCCGGACAGCACCCGGCCGCCCGCCGCCGGGTCGTAGATGCTGTTCTCCGAACAGCAGTGGATGACCCCCGCGCCGCTGGCCCCCGGTTCCGATTCGCCGGGGCGGTAGTTGATGAAGCTCACCTGCCGGGAGGGATGGGTCATGCGGTGGGAGCAGATGGCCGAGAACGCCACCACCGAGCGGCGCGGCCCCACTCCGCCCTGCCACTGGTAGGGGGCGCCGTCCCGGGTCTCCAGCTGCACGCCATCCTGCAGTGGGCGCCCCAGGTCCAGCAGAAAACAGGGCGTGCTCACGTACGGGTAGGCGAACACGTAGCTTGTCCCGGCCTGCAGCGAGGACAGCTGCACCGGGTCGCCGAAGCGGTTCACCAGCGTGGCCCGCGGATAGCTCGCGAGCGGCCCGCGCGCCCCCCAGCCGGTGACCGGCATGCCGCCGGCCAGGGCCGCAGCCGACAGGCAGCCGCCGCAGAATCGCCGGCGCCGCCGGTCCACCGAGTCGCTCATGGCTGCCACCTCCGCAGTGTCTCCCCGACACTGTCCCGACTATATCGGGGAAGGGCGCGGCTGGAAAAGCGTCGGGTTCCCGGGTTCTCACGGCTCGCCGGTCAATCCGAAACGGGCGCTCTGCCGGGTATAGACCAGGGCCACGCCGTCCTGGTCGAGACGCGCCGGCAGCCGGTCGGCCTCCGCCTCGGTAAGGGCGAACAGCACCTGCACCGGCAGGTCCCCGGCCAGTTCGAAGAAGTGCTCTTCGTGGCACACGCCGTGGCGGCCATAGCCGGCGATACCCCGGAACGCGCTGCCGCCGGCGATGCCCATGGCGCGGGCGGTCTCCAGCAGCCAGTCATGGGCGGCCCGGCCGTGGATGCGGCGGGACTCCGGCACGAAGAACTGCAGCGTGCAGCCGTCCACCGGGGCCATCAGCGCGCCACCATCCGGGCCACCCACATGCCTGCGGCGGTCAGCAGCAGGCTGCCCATCAGGTGCGCCCCCATGGACGCCACCGCCCAGACCAGTTCCGAGCGCCGCAGCAGGGTCACCACCTCCGCGGAAAACGTCGAGAACGTGGTCAGCGCGCCCAGAAAGCCGGTGATCAACAGCAGCCGCAGTTCCGGGGGCAGGCTGGCGTGGCGGGCGCTGAACTCCACCGCCAGCCCGACCAGGAAGGCGCCACCCAGATTTGCGGCCAGGGTGCCAAGGGGCAGGGTGGGAAACAGGGGGTTGAGCCAGCTGCCGAGTCCCCAGCGGCACCAGGCGCCCAGCATCGCACCCACACCCACCGCCATCAGTGCGTAGACTCCCATGCCCTGCCCCATGCCCATGGCGCCCGGCGCCGTTGCCATGGACACTATGACAGGCACGCGCGCCCGGCAAGGAGGCGCAAGCGGGAGACAGCGGCGGAGGCAGGCGGTGGAACGGTTCCGGGTGATTTCCCTGGACGGCGGCGGGGTGCGGGGGTTGGTGACCGCCGCCCTGCTGGAGCAGCTGATGGCGCGGGTGCCGGACCTTCTGTCCCGGGCCGACCTGCTGGCCGGCACCTCCAGCGGCGGCATCCTGGCCCTGGCCCTGGCCAGCGGGCGCTCCCCCGCCCACATGCGCGGCCTCTACCTGGAACGCAGCCGGCAGATCTTCCAGCGCCGGGCGGGCGAGCAGACCCCGGACTTGGTGCGCCACGCCGGCGCCTTCTATGACAACCGTGTGCTGCGACGGGAGCTCAAACGCGAGCTTGGCGCCCAGACCCGTCTCGGGGATCTGTCCGTGCCGGTGATGATCCCCTGCTTCGAGCTGGACACCCGGCAGCCCGACCCGCAGATGCGCAGCTGGCAGCCGCGGCTCATCCATACCCTGGACCGCGACGCCCCGGACGCCGAGCGCCTGGCCTGGCAGGTGGCGCTCTACACCAGCGCCGCACCGGGCTTCTTCCCCTCGGTGGACGGCTTCGTGGACGGCGGGGTGTTTGCCCCCAACCCTACCCTGCTGGCCAGCGCCGAGCTGCTGCGCCGCCACCGTGCCGGCGTCGGACCGCCCCTGCCGGCACTGCGGGTGCTGTCGCTCGGCACCGGCATTACACCGCGCTTCGTGTCCGGCCGGCGCCGCGACTGGCCGCTGTCCGAATGGGTGGAGAACGGCCTGCTGGAGATGATGCTGGACGGCATGACCGAATCCACCCACCGCCAGGCCGAGGCCCTGCTGGGTGAGGCCTACCAGCGTGTCAACGCGCCCCTGCCCCCGGGCGAGCCGTTCTCCCTGGACGCCGCTCCACGGCTGGGGGATCTGCTTGAATGCGCCCGTCAGGCGGACCTCTGCGCGACCCTGGACTGGCTGGAGCGGCACTGGTCGTGAGCCGGGCGGCTAGCAGCCTGTCGGACTTAGGCATGATCTACTGCGGCGGCGGCAAACGGGGCTCTTTTTCCGCTCCTTTTCGTCAAATAGCACCCACTATTCTCCTCAAATGAGCGAAAAAACCGCCTCCGTTTCCCACTCGCCTCGCTACGATCCCCTAAGTCCGACAGGCTGCGAGGATGTAAGCTGATCGCGGACTGCGACCGGCGATACAGGGGCACCGCTCCATGGCCACACCCACCGAGCCTCCTCACTGGCTGCAGCGCCTGCCCGAGCTGGCCGCGCTGGAGGACCAAGGCGTGCGCCGGCTGCTCGCCCAGGCCCACACCGTGGACCTGCCGCGGGGCGCGCGGGTGTTCCACGAGGGCGAGGGCTGCCGGGCCTATCTGCTGGTGCTGGAGGGTTCGGTGCGGGTGCAGAAGGTCTCCGAGAGCGGCCGGGAGATCGTACTCTACCGGGTGGAGTCCGGTGAGGACTGCGTGCTCACCACCTCCTGCCTGCTGGGCCGGGAGCCCTACCATGCCGAGGCGGTCGCGGAGACCGACGTGCGTGCGGTCGCCCTGCCGGCGCCGGCTTTCCGCCGGGCGCTGGCCGAGTCCGAGGGCTTCCGCAACTTCATCTTTCGGGGCCACGGCCGGCGCATCAGCGACCTGATCCTGCTGGTGGAGGAAGTGGCCTTCCGGCGCGTGGACCTGCGCCTCGCCCGGCTGCTGGTGCGCCAGGCCGGCGGCCAGGGCGGCGTGGTGGAACTCACCCACGAACAGCTCAGCGCCGAGCTGGGAACGGCCCGCGAGGTCATCAGCCGCCAGCTCAAGGAATTCGAGCGCCGCGGCTGGGTGCGCCTGGGCCGGGGCCGGGTGGAGGTGGCCGACGCCGCCGCCCTGGAACAGCTGGCCCGCCGTGAGGGCCTGTAAACCCGGCCCGCCCGAGCCGCCTGTGACTTTGTTACGGAAGCCCCCGTGGCCGGCGAATATCGTAGGCCCCGTGGATCACCCACGGACCCCCCACGAATTCGGAGGCTGACATGACCAAGAACGTCGGAATGATTGACCGCATCCTGCGCGCGCTGGCGGGTATCGCCCTGATCGCCTGGGCGCTGACCGGCGGCCCCGTCTGGGCCTGGATCGGCGTGGTGCCCCTGGCCACCGCCGCGGTGTCCTGGTGCCCCGCGTACAGCCTGTTCGGCATCAAGACCTGCCCGGCGAACAGGCAGGCCGCCTGACGCCAGGCGGCATCCCGCCGCCGCCGCAACGCCGGCAGCTTCAGGGGCCCGCTCTTGCGGGCCCTCCCTTGTTTCGGGACGGGGAGAGGAAGCAGCACCGCCCCGAAGCCGGTATGCTTGGCAGCATGCCGTCGCATCCAAGTTCCAACCCGCGCCTGGAGGCGCTGCTCGCCGCCATAGACCGGGAGAACGCCCAGGATCCGGTCACCGAGCCCGACGGCCACGGTGGGCAGGCGCCCCGGGCGCTGCTCTATGGGCGGCGCATGAGCGAAACCCTGCGAGGCTTCCGGCCGCAAGCCGGCGAGTCGCTGCAGGCTGCGGTGCGGGCCCAGCACATCCGCCGCTGGGACATCCCGCGCAGCGACTACCCGCAAGGCCGCCAGGGCTACCACCGCTGGCGCCGGGACCTGGCGGCCTACCACGCACGGCTCACCGGCGAGCTGATGGCCCGCCTGGGCTACGCTGAACCCGAGATCGAGCGGGTAAGCACCCTGCTGCGCAAGGAAGGCCTCAAGTCCGACCCGGAGGTGCAGACCCTGGAGGACGTGGCCTGCCTGGTGTTCCTGCGCCACTACCTGGCGGACTTCACCCAGGGTGCCGCCGCCCACTTCGACGCGGCGAAACACCTGCATATCCTGCGCCGCACCTGGGCCAAGATGTCCGACGACGGCCGCGCGGCGGCGCTGGGCCTGGACCTGCCGGCGCCGGTGCGGGCACTGGTGGAGCAGGCCGTGGCCGGGGAGCGCTGAGCCCGCCTCGGTGATGGGTTGCTGCTAGCAGCCTGTCGGACTTAGGGGATCGTAGCGAGGCGAGTGGGAAACGGAGGCGGTTTTTTCGCTCATTTGAGGAGAATAGTGGGTGCTATTTGACGAAAAGGAGCGGAAAAAGAGCCCCGTTTGCCGCCGCCGCAGTAGATCATCCCTAAGTCCGACAGGCTGCTAGCCTTTGTGGAGACCATTGGGCGGGCGGCGGGGGCCACCGCCGCCCCAGGCCCCGGGTTGTGAGTCTGGGATCCCGCGCCCCACGGGCCGGGATCAGGCGGGACGCCCGTGTTCCGAACCATTTCGACGTCTGCAGCCGCGCCACCTAAGGAGACCGTGAGCCATGCCGCCAGAGATGTGGATGCTTGTTGTTGTGTTCGCCGTGGGAGCCCTGGTCCTGGGCTTCATTGCCGGGCGCCTGAGTGCACCCCGGGAGGGCCGTTTCCGGCAGGTGGAGCAGCAACTGGACGACGCCCGCGGCGAGCTGAACAACGTCCGGGAGAGCGTCGACCATCACTTCGAGGAGAGTGCCCGGCTGTTCGGCGAGCTGGCCCGGGACTACCGGGCTCTGTTCGGCCACTTCGCCGAGAGCGCCCGGCGCATGGGCTACTCCGACGACGAGGCCCGGGAACTGCTGCGCCGGGCCAATCGCCAGCTGGCCGCTCCCACCCCGGAGGAGGCCCCCGCGCCGGAGGAGGCCACCGCCGAGGCGGCGGCAGCGGCGCCAGCCGGCGCGGCCTCGTCCGAAGAGACTCCGCCGCCGCCCGAAGAATCGCCAGCGGAGGCAGCCCGGGAGATCGAGGAGGCCCACACTCCGGCGGAGGAACCCCGGCCCCAGGCCGCCGATGAACAGCCAGGCGCTGAGGCAGCGGAGGCGGGCGAGCCGCCGGCCGAGCCGGAGGAAACCCGGGCGGCCGCGCCGAGCGCGGAGGAGGAACTGGCAAGCCAGGAGCAGCCCATCCGGCGGGGGGATTGATCCGCAGTCTGCCGGCGGCTTCGGATGCTGGGATTAGGCTCGCTCCATCCCAGCCTACGCGTTCTGCGGCATCTATCATGAGCTGCCTTGATTCTGCCGCTGCCCGCCGTAGGGCACGTTGCGAAGAAACGTGCCATCGTGCTTCGGGGTGGGGCCGGGTACGGGCCTGAGGACTACCGCCTCGGCGATTTACAGGCCGGCCCCCACGTTTCTTCGCAACGTGGGTCTACGGGGGCGGCATCCAAGGCGGTGCCGGGAACTGGACTGGGTCATCAGTTGATTCGGTGATTTGATGATCCGTGCGCCACCCGGCCCGGTTTACCAATCAACGAAGCAACGCCACGCATCTCGGCCTGCCGGCTCAGGCGTCCTCCTCCTGGGGCTTGAAGCTCTCGGTGAGCTGGCGCTGCACCGTCTCCGGGGCGAAGTCGTAGCGGGCGAACTCCACCTGATAGCTGGCCTCGCCGCCGGTCAGCGCCTTCAGCCGGCTGGCGTAGTCGTCCAGCTCCGCCATCGGCGCCAGGGCCTGGATGGCCACCCGGTCGCCGCTGGTGCGGGTGTCCTGGATGCGGCCCCGGCGCCCGGCGAGATCGCCGCTGATCTCGCCCATGGCGGCGCTGGGGGCATCGATGTTCACGCTCACCAGGGGCTCCAGCAACCGGGGCCGGGCCTTGGACACGGCGTCCAGGAACGCCTTGCGCCCGGCGATGACGAAGGCGATCTCCTTGGAGTCCACCGGGTGGGTCTTGCCGTCGTAGACCGTGACGCGGACGTCCTGCAAGGGGAAGCCGGCCACGGCGCCGCGCTCCAGTGCCTGGCGCACGCCCTTCTCCACCGCCGGCAGCAGTGAGGCGGGGATAGTGCCGCCGCGGATCTCGTCCTGGAACTCGAAGCCGGCACCCCGGGCCAGGGGCTCCACCCTCAGGAACACTTCGCCGAACTGGCCGGCGCCACCGGTCTGTTTCTTGTGCCGGTAGTGGCCCTCGGCGGCGGCCGTGATGGCCTCCCGGTAGGGCACCGCCGGCGGCTGGGTCTCCACCTCGATGCCGTAGCGCTCGCGCAGCTTCTCCAGCACCATGCGCAGGTGCAGTTCCCCCAGGCCCCGGAGCACGGTCTGATGGCGGCTGCCCTGCTCCAGGCGCAGGCCGGGATCCTCCTCCACCAGCCGCGCCAGCACCTCGGGCAGGCGCTGCTCGTCGGAGTGGCGGGTCGCCGCCAGGGCCAGGCCGAACACCGGCGGCGGCAGGCTGACCGGGCGCAGGTGAATGTGATCCTCGTCGTGGGAGTCGTGCAGCACGGCATCGAAGTGGATTTCGTCCACCCGGGCCACGGCGCCGATGTCGCCGGGCACACAGCGCTCCACCTCCAGGCGCTCTGCGCCCTGCAGGCGCAACAGCGAGTTCACCTTGAAAGCCTTGCGGGCATCGCCCACGTAGAGGCGGCTGTCCCGGGTGATGGTCCCCTGGTGCACCCGGAATACCGCCAGCTTGCCAGCGTAGGGGTCGTGCTCCACCTTCACCACATGGGCGATGGCGTGGCGCGCCGGGTCCGGCACCGCCCGGAACGGCTCCGCCCCGTCTTCGGTCTCCCTCAGGAACGGCGGCGGGTTGCCCTCGGACGGGTTGGGCATCAGCCGCACCAGCACGTCGAGCAGCTCCGCAACGCCGGCGCCGGTGCGCGCCGAGGTGAAGCAGACCGGCACCAGGTGCCCCTCCCGCAGGGCCGCCTCGAAGGGCTCGTGGAGCTGCTCCGGATCCAGCTCCTCGCCCTGCTCCAGGTAGACGGCCATGAGCTCCTCGTCGAGCTCCACCACCTGGTCCACCAGCTGCTCGTGCACCTGCGCCACCGAGGCGAAGTCGGACTCGCCGCCGGGCTGGAAGAAGCAGTCCGCCACCCGGCTGGCGCCTTCGGCGGGCAGGTTCAGGGCCAGGCATTCCGGCCCGACCGTCTCCCGCAGGCTCTCCAGCAACCCCGCCAGGTCGGCACCCTCGGCGTCGATGCGGTTGACGATCACAATCCGGCACAGACCGCGCTCGGCTGCCCAGTCCAGCATGCGCCGGGCGCCGGCCTCCAGGCCGGTGGCCGCGTTCGCCACCACGGCCACGGTCTCCACCGCCGGCAGCACCGCCAGCGCGGCACCGAGGAAGTCGGGCAGGCCCGGCGTGTCGATCAGGTTGACGTTGCAATCGCGCCACGTGAGCCCCACCACCGACGCCGCCAGCGAATGGCCGAACGCCCGCTCCTGGGGGTCGGCGTCGGCCACCGTGTTGCCCTTCTCCACGCTGCCGGCGCTGGCGAGCATCCCGGCCGCCGCCAGCAGGCTTTCAGTGAGGGTGGTCTTGCCGGCCCCGCTGGGACCGGCGAGGGCGATGTTGCGAACGCTCTCGGGGGAATGCTCGGACACGGCGCAGCCTCCAGCAGCCCGGCGGCGAGGAATCGATCAGCGCCTCCCAAGCGTAGTCGGCTTTGGGCCGGTGCGCCGTCTCCCGGCGGAGGGCGTCAGGCGGCCTGCTGGCCCACTTTCGCCACCACCACCCGATTCCGGCCGGCCCGCTTGGCGGCGTACAGGGCGCGGTCGGCAGCCAGCACCAGGCGCAGCGGCCGGGTGATGTCCGGGTAGCCGGCAATGCCGGCGCTGAAGGTGACCCGGAACTCTCCCCGGGCGGCACCGTGGTTCATGGTGGCGAAGCGCTCGCGCACCTCTTCAACGGCCCGCCGCGCATCCTGCAACCGAGCATCGGGCATCACCACCACGAACTCCTCGCCGCCGTAGCGGCCGATGTAGTCGCTGCCGCGCAGACGCTGCACCAGCAGCCGGGCCAGGCTGCGGATTACCTGATCCCCCACTGGGTGGCCATGGGTGTCGTTGACCCCCTTGAAGCCGTCGATATCGATCATGGCGACCGCCAGGGGCGCGCCGCGCCGGGCGGCGCGGGCCAGTTCCTTGCCGAGTTCCTCCTTGATGCGCGACTGGGTGAGCAGCCCGGTCAGCGCGTCGGTGCCGGTCATGGCCTGCATGGCGCGGGCCCGCCGGGCCCGGGCCGTGACCACCCGGATCAACTCATCGGCGGCCACCGGCTTCATCAGGAAGTCGTCACCGCCGTAGTCGCGGTAGTCCAGACGCCGGCCCACGGCCGCTGCCACGCCCATCAGCACGATGCCGGTCGCCGAGTAGCGCGGCATCTGGCGGATGGCGCCGGCCAGCTCCACGCCGTCGGCCCCTGGCGGGTCAACGTCCATGAGCACCAGGTCGGGAGAGTTTTCATCCAGGCACTCCAGCAGGGTATCCGGCCGCTCGACTACGGTTACCCCCATGCCGGCGCCCTCCAGCACGCCGCTGAAGTAGGCCGCCTGCTTGGGCCCGGCGGGCACCAGGGCCACCTTGTAGGCGTGGCGGCCGTGGAAGCGCAGCAGCACCTCAAGCCGATCCACCAGGCCGTAGAAGTCCAGGGGCCGGGCCAGCAGCGCGTCCATGCCGCAACGGGCGGTGAGCAGTCGCGTCGAGAGGGTGTCCTCACGGCCGATGCCGATCAGGGGCAGGGAGCCCCCGGCGGCCACCCGCAGCCGCTCGGCCAGACCCCGCACCTCCTGCGTCGTGGTGCAGGCGTCCAGATCGGCGAGCACGGCGGCCACCGGGCGGCTGCGGACCTCCTCCACCAGGGCGCCGGGGTCGGTACTGACCCGCAGAGCATAGCCGTAGGGTTCCAGCCGGCGGGCCAATTCCGAGGCCTCCGCGCTCCCCAGACCGAAAGCCAGCAGGGAATGCTCGCTCTGTTCGCGCTGGACACGGCGCGGCTCGGTGCGCTGGGGCCGGCCCGCGCACAGGCAGAGTTCGAGCACGTAATCGTCGACGATGGCCCGGAACTCGCCGGTGGGCTCCTCCTGCCCCGCCAGCACCGGGGTCAGCACCACCTGGAGCACGCCGCACAGCTGGGCCACCCGGTGGTTTCCCTGCTCCCGGGCACGGCGCTCCACCAGCGCCCCCAGGCGCTGCAGAAGGCTGGCCCAGCGCGGCTGGTGGGGCCGCGCCCGCCCCCAGTCCCAGACGCGCTCCAGACGCGCAACAGACCGTGCCAGCGCGCCCCCCGGCGCGCTGTCCCTGGATTCCATCCCTATCCACCCCCTCGGTAACTCCGGCTGCCCAGAGTCCCGTACTTCCCGGCTGGTCAGTCTCCCGGGTTCATGTGAACCCTTTCACGAAAATTATCACTTCGGCGTGCATCCGACCAGTTGGCGCCAGGCAAAACACGAACGGTATTTCAGCTTTTCACATTGCCCCAACGCCCCCGCGGCGCCATGACCGGAGTCATGACGCCGCTCATCGGGCGGCGGCGTGAAGCGGGCGGAGGGAGTTCGGGCCGGCGCCCTCAGGCGCGGCCCACATCGGGGTCATTGGGGCTGTGGAAGTACTCACTGCTGATGGCGAGTTCTTCCACAAGGCGCTTCAACTCGGCCAGCCGAAGGGCGGAAGTCCGCACCGGCGCACACTCCTCACAGGCAGGGTCTTCACAGG
This sequence comes from uncultured Ectothiorhodospiraceae bacterium, assembly GCA_964487155.1. Taxonomy (GTDB): domain Bacteria; phylum Pseudomonadota; class Gammaproteobacteria; order Nitrococcales; family Nitrococcaceae; genus CAZAQB01. The sequence continues at coordinate 6,234 of CAZAQB010000058.1, read as the reverse complement.
GCTGGCGGGCATAGAGCCAGTACTGGATGGCGCCGGCCAGCAGTCCATCGGCAATGTCCCAGAGATGGGCCTCCTGGTCTGCGTCGGCCAGACGGTTGCCCAACTCGACGCTCTCCCGCGAGGCTTCCTCGTAGGCATCGACTTCGTCAGTCATGGCACGATCCGGCGGCGGGGAATGCGGCAGATTCTAGCAGCCTCGAAGGGTTGGAGTTCCTGGGCAAGCGCTAACCCGAAGATTTCACAAATTTGCACCGATCTCGCTTGTCTCTTGGCCCCAAAAGGAATCTTTTCTCAGTCGGCCGTACTCACCGATACGCCGCTCCTTCGAAAAGTCCCTTGTGAAACCAATATCCTACGCGATATCAGCACAAGTTCATGAAATCTTCGGGCTAACAGGATGTTTACAAAAATACAGGATCCCTGCCGGCCAAATCGCGGGCGCAGGCCACAGCCCGCGCTGGCGCTGCGGGCCTCTGCACAGCCCCCGGACGCCACCCGCCATAGCCCCACGTTGCGGAGAAACGTGGGGGCCGGCATTGCAAACGCCAAGGCAGTCATCCCCGGCTCTCTGCCATGCCCAGGTCAAAGCGCCCATCGCACCGCCCGATGGCACGTTTCTCCGCAACGTGCCCTACGGCGGGCTGCGGCCAGCTTCGTCAGTCATCGCACGAGCCGGCGGCGGGGTATGCCGCACATACTAACAGCCTGGAGGGACTGGAGTCCCCGGGGCAAGCGCTGCGGGCGGGGCGTCAAGGCGGAGCCACCGTCAGGCGGCGAGAGGACGGAAGCGCCCGGCGATGCAGAGCAGCCCCAGCTCGCCGGCCACGGTCTCGATGCGCCGCAGGTCAGCGTGCAGCCCCTCGACGTCGCCCGCCGGCCGCTCCAGCTGCACTGTGCCCATGCCCAGCCAGTGAAGCTGGGCCAGCGCGCAGGCGGCACCCCGGTCGTCCGCCTGGGGCATCTGCAGCCAGACGGCGCTGACACAGCGGCTGCCGGCGGCCCGCCGGAGCACGCCGCAGAAGTCCTCGACGCTGGATACGGTCACGTTCATGACGCACCTCGGTTTGATAGCCGGGCGCCAGTATACCGCAGTGCAACATGAATTGCGTGTCAATCGTCACACCCCGCCCGTTTATGCCCTCGGTGTCGCCCGAACCCCGCTGTGCTGGCCACCCAGAGCATAGCGCGTGGCCAGCAGGACGCTCAGCACGGCGACGGCCGCGCCCTGGTGCAGCGCCCCCAGCATTACCGGCACTCCGGCCAGCAGCGTGGCCACGCCCACCATCGCCTGTCCCAGAGTGAGCAGCGCCAGGCCAATGCCGAGCCGCGCCGGCCAGCCCCCAAGGGGCCGAAGCCGCAGTGCCAGCAGCAACGCCCAGGCCACGGTCAGGACGGCCAGCAGCCGGTGCACGAACTGCACCGTGGTGATGTTCTCGAACAGGTTGCGCCACCAGGGGTTGAGCGCCCCCAGGCCGTCGGGGATCCACTGGCCGGCCATCAGCGGGAAGCTGTTGTAGGCAAGGCCCGCCTTGTTGCCGGCCACGAAGGCGCCGGCCAGCAGGGTCAGCACCAGCAGCGCCGCCATGATGTCCACCTCGCGCCGTGCACCGGCCCCCGTCACCGGCACTGGACGCGGCCACAGGGCCGCCATGGCCTGCCAGAAGATCAATGCGTAGATCACCAGGGCCAGGCCCAGGTGGGCCGCCAAGCGGTACGGGCTGACCCGGGGCACGTCCACCAGGCCGCTCTTCACCATATACCAGCCCAACAGGCCCTGGAGCCCACCGAGCAGGAAGATGCCGCCGAGGCGCATCGCGCGGCCTGCCGAGAGCCGGCCGGCTGCCAGAAATCCCAGCAGGGGCAGCAGGAAGGCGACGCCGATGAGCCGCCCCAGCAGCCGGTGGGCATACTCGAAACCGTAGATCACCTGGAACTGCGCCAGGCTCATGCCGGCGTTCACTTGGCGGTACTCGGGGGAGGCCCGGTACTTGGCGAAGGCCTCCTGCCAGCCGGCCTCGCTGGTGGGGGGAAGCCAGCCCAGGATAGGCTGCCACTCCACCATGGACAGGCCCGAGCCGGTGAGCCGGGTGACTCCGCCCAGCACCACCATGGCGTACACCAGGGCCGCGCAGATCGCCAGCCAGGCGCCGATGGCCCGGTCGGTCGGCTCGGCCCGGGCCGGTACGCCGGCCAGGCCGCCGGCCGTCGCGGTTGCGGTCTCGGTGATCACCCCGGTGCGCTCTCCCGTGTGAGACGGGGGAGGCTACATCGTCGTCAGCGCCGGCGCTACTGGACGTTCTCCAGCTCCCCGAACTGCCCCTCGAACAGAATCGAGGACAGGTAGCGCTCGCCGGAGTCGGGCAGCACCACCACGATGCTGGCGTCGCGGTACTGCGGCTCGTCGGCGATGCGCAGCGCCGCACTGAGCGCAGCCCCGCAGGAGATGCCGGCCAGGATGCCTTCCTCGCGCATCAGCCGCCGCGCGCAGGCGATGGCGTCGGCGTCATCGACCCGCTCAACCCGGTCGACCATTTCCAGGTCGAGGTTGCGGGGCACGAATCCGGCACCGATACCCTGGATCTTGTGGGGCGAAGGCGTGAGCTCTTCCCCCGCCAGGGTCTGGCTGATCACCGGCGAGGCCGTGGGCTCGACCGCCACGGAGAGGATGTTCTTGCCGCAGGTGCGCTTGATGTAGCGCGACACGCCAGTGATGGTGCCGCCGGTGCCCACGCCGGCCACCAGCACGTCCACCGCGCCCTCGGTGTCCTGCCAGATCTCCGGCCCCGTGGTGCGCTCGTGGATGTCGGGGTTGGCGGGGTTGTCGAACTGCTGGGGCATGAAGTATCGGTCCGGGTCCGAGGCGCGGATCTCCTCCGCCCGGGCGATGGCCCCCTTCATGCCCTTCGGCGGCTCGGTGAGTTCAAGCCGGGCGCCGAAGGCCTTCAGCAGCTTGCGCCGCTCCAGGCTCATGCTGGCGGGCATGGTGAAGGTCACCGGGTAGCCCCGCGCGGCCGCCACGAACGCCAGCGCGATGCCGGTATTGCCGCTGGTCGGCTCGATGATCTCCCGCCCCGGGCCCAGCAGGCCCTGGCGCTCGGCGTCCCATATCATGCTGGCGCCGATGCGGCACTTCACCGAATAGGCGGGATTACGGCCCTCGATCTTGGCCAGCAGGTTGCCGCTGCCGATACGGGACAGCCGCACCAGGGGAGTGCCGCCGATGCTGTAGGAATTGTCGTCGAAAATACGCGTCACTGCGGTTCTCCAGGTTGCAGGGGCACCGGCATCCGGCGCAGTGCCGCGCCGGACGTCAGAGCCGGGCAGGGCAGCCGCTAGCGGCTACTGAGGGAAGTGGGAATCCAGCTCCGCGCGCAGTGCCTCATAGCGCTCGCGGGCGCGGTTCAGGGCCTGGCGGGTGGCGGGACAGGAGGGATCCTTGGACCACAGCGCCTCCAGGCGCTGAACCTCCTGCCAGGCGTGGTCCAGGGTTTCCCGGACCGTCTGACGCAGCTGCCGACGCTCGGCCGAGAGAGAAACGGCCATGGCGCACCTCCTCTGAAGTGGTGGACTCCGCCTCCGAACAGGATAGATGATCCCGGCCCCCCTGCAGGGCTCGGGGCGCGCTCCGTTATACTGCCGCGTCTTCCCTGACACGGAGCGCCAGCCATGGCCTCGCAGGCGGCCGACACGCCGGCCCGGGTGGGATTCGTCAGCCTGGGCTGCCCCAAGGCCCTGGTGGACTCGGAGCGCATCCTCACCCGGCTGCGCGGCGACGGCTACGACGTGGTGGGCAGCTACCGGGACGCCGACCTGGTGGTGGTGAACACCTGCGGGTTCATCGACGAGGCCAAGGCGGAGTCCCTGGAGGCCATCGGCGAGGCCCTGCAGGAGAACGGCCGGGTCATCGTCACCGGCTGCCTGGGCACCGACCGCCGGCAGGTGCTGGATCGCCACCCGGCGGTGCTGGCGGTCACCGGCCCCCACCAGTACGACGCCGTGGTACGGGAGGTGCACCGCTTTGCCCCGCCGCCGGCGCCGCAGCACGACCCCTTCACCGATCTGCTGCCGCCCCAGGGCATCCGCCTCACCCCGGCTCACTACGCCTACCTGAAGATCTCCGAAGGCTGCAACCACCGTTGCAGCTTCTGCATCATCCCGCACCTGCGGGGCAATCTCGCCAGCCGCCCGGCGGCGGAGGTGATGGCCGAGGCCGAGGCCCTGGCGGAGGCGGGCGTGCGCGAGCTGATGGTGATTTCCCAGGACACCAGCGCCTACGGCTCCGACCTGCGCTACCGCACCTCCTTCTGGCAGGGGCGCCCGCTGCGCACCCGCATGACCGAGCTGTGCCAGGCCCTGGCCAGCCTCGACGTCTGGGTGCGGCTGCACTACGTGTATCCCTACCCCCACGTGGACGAGCTCATCCCGCTGATGGCCGACGGCCAGGTCCTGCCGTACCTGGACATCCCCTTCCAGCACGCCAGCCCCCGCATCCTCAGGCTCATGAAGCGCCCGGCCGCCTCCGAGTCGGTGCTGGAGCGCATCGTGCAATGGCGAGCGCAGTGCCCGGACCTGGTACTGCGCAGCACCTTCATCGTCGGCTTCCCCGGCGAGACCGAGGCCGAGTTCCAGGAGCTTCTGGCTTTCCTGGAGGCCGCACAGCTCGACCGGGTGGGCTGCTTCCAGTACTCGCCGGTGGCAGGCGCCGCCGCCAACGCCCTGCCCGATCCGGTGCCCGAGGAGCTCAAGGCCGAGCGCTACCGGCGCTTCATGGAGGCGCAGAGCCGGATCAGCGCCGAGCGCCTGCGCCGGCGCATCGGCCAGCGCCTGGACGTGCTGGTGGACGAGGCCGAGCCGGGCCAGGACCCGGTAGGCCGCAGCCACGGCGAGGCGCCGGAGATCGACGGCGTGGTGCACCTGCGCCGCGGCGAAGGCCTGCAACCCGGCGACCTGGTGGGCGTGCGCATCGTCGCCGCGGACCAGCACGACCTTTACGCGGAGCCGGGCTGAGCCGGGGCTGAAGACGCCGGATGCGCTGCGCTTATCCGGCCTACGCCACTCCCAGAAGGCGCCCTGCCGGGGCCCGCGTAGGCCGGATAAGGCGCGCCGCGCCGCATCCGGCGTCGGCAGCCGGGGCCCGTGACAGAATCGCGGGGGCCCGCGCCTCGCCCGGTTCAGCCGCCCTGGGGCGGCGGCAGCGTCGGCGGACCGGTTTCCTGGTGGGCGGCGGCGCCTCCCGTGGCCGGCGCCGGCGCCCGGCGGCCGAACGCCCCGGAGATCACCCCGCCCAAGCGCCGGATGCCCCGCCACAGCCGCGGCAGCAGCCACGCCAGCAGCACCAGGAACACCCCCAGCCCCGCCAGGAACACCCACGGGTGGTTGAGGGACACCCACAGCCCGCCGATCACGGCGATGTCCTCGACGAAGGAGGCGGTCCAGTTACTCACCGGTTCCGGGGAGGTATTGATCATAACCCGGCCGCCGGCCTTGAGCGCGTGGCTGCCGGCGGCCAGTGACCCGCCCACCAGGGCCGCGGCCACCTGGGCCGCCACTCCCACGTCGGCCGCCGCGGCTGCGGCCAGGGCCGCCCCGGCGGGCAGGCGGATAAAGGTATGCAGGGCGTCCCAGCCGGTATCCACCCCGGGAGTCTTGTCGGTGAAGAACTCCACGCAGTACATGAGCCCCGCCGCCGCCATCACCAGGGGATCGGCGCAGACCGCGAGGCCCGCCGGCAGCTCGGCGTTGCCGGTGGACTGCAGCACCCCCAGGGTGAGGATGGCGGCATAGAGGTTGATGCCGCTGGCCCAGCCGGCCCCCAGGGTGAGGGCGATCAAGGCAGTGAGCTGGTCGAGGTGTTCCATGGCGAGCCCCTGCTGGAGAACCCGAGCGGTCCCGCGACCGCCGTCCGGCCCCCCAGGTTACCCGTGGGGCGTGTCGTTTGGCACGCGTTGCCCGGAAGCGACGACCTTGCTAGCACGCGCGCGAGCCGGTCCGCTCCTTACGTAGCCCCGCGTTGCGAAGAAACGTGGGGGTCGGCGTATCAAAGGCCACACTGCTCAGAGCCTAGCCCGAAGATTTCGTGAATTTTTGCTGACATCACGTAGGATATTGGTTTTAAAAGGGACTTTTCGAAGGAGCGGCGTATCGGTGAGTACGGCCGACTGAGATAGAGAATCGTTGTGGGGCCAAGAGACAAGCGAGATCGGTGCAAATTTGTGAAATCTTCGGGCTAGCAGC
>CAZAQB010000057.1:0-19954 GCA_964487155.1 uncultured Ectothiorhodospiraceae bacterium | reverse complement strand
CTGAGCCCAAGGCAGTGTGTTGAGGCCCCTCTCCGGAGGGGCCTTTTTTTTCAGTTGATACCAAGGTGCTCGGGTGTGCGCCGGCTTGCGGTGCTGGGTTGCCTGGGTCGCGCCTGTCGCCGATCCGAGGGTCTGCGCGGGCGCAGGGTGATCTTGAGGCCTGGGGTTGTTTTTGTTTGTTTTTCCCCCTCTCCCCCGGCCCCTCTCCCGCGAGGGGAGAGGGGGGCGGCGACCACTGATGCCTGGCCGGCTCTCGGCGTTGCATCGTCGGGTCCATGCGCCGCGCGCGAAGGGGCGCTGGGCGAACACGGGTGTCCAGGCCGGTTGCCGGTAGGTCGGCTGCTCATGGCAGCCGACGTCTCCGATTGGGCCGCTGAGGGCGCCGATGAGTGTTCGGCTGGTGCGCCCGCTCGGGTCAGCGTTCCCGGGAATCGCGGACGGCTTGCAGGATGTCCTCGGTCGAGGCCTGGGTCTTGAGGCCGGGCACGTCGAGGGGGGATTCGGGGCTCTCTTGCCGGGCTCGGAGCACGAAGGTGGAGCCATCCCTGCGCCGTATCCAGACCTCTTCAGTCTGGGCCAGCACCAGCAGCCGGGAGAGGTTCTGGCGTGCTTCCGAGTAGGTAAAGACTCTCATGAGGATGCCTCCAGGACTTCCACCCCTAGTTGTACGGCATTGCGACCCAGGGATCGGTCCACAGTGAGGAGGGGGCAGGCCAAGGTCCGCGAGCACTCGAGGAAATATGCGTCATACGCATAGCTGTTGAAGCGCAGGGCGATGTCCAGAGCCCTCCAGATATCAACCGGCTGCAGTCGGACCGGGATGCTGTTGCAGATTCGATGGGCCTCGCGCGCCTCATCGGGTTTCAGACGCCCCCTCTTGGCCATGGCCGATAATGCATTGCCGACTTCATACGGCATCACCTCAGGCGCAGCGAGTGCAGCACCCTTTGTAAGCCTCAGAATATTGGACTTTTCCGGCTCATCCAAGGCGACAGCGAGGAAGATGCTGGTATCGACAACTATCATCATTCGGACAATTGTACAGTCGCCGCCAAGCAGTTTTCCATGACTGTCCTCTGGGGCTTATGGTGCGTCGTAGGTGGCGGGCCGGCCCGGACGCTGCTGGCAGGTTTCTTCGCAACCTGCCCTACGGCGGGCTTTGGTATGGCGCTGGGGAAGTAATGCGCTGGGCCCACCCGCCGTAAGCCCAATGGTGCGCGCAGCGCGCCGTTGGGTCCTGGTGCCGCGGTGGGCTCGGCTGGGGTGGAGCTGGCGGGCAACGGGAGGTCTCAGCCACCACGGGCCGGCGCTGGCGGCGCTGGCAGCTGCCGCAGGAACTCCGCCAGGCCCGCCCGGTAGACATCCGCGCTGACCATGAAGCCGTCGTTGTGGCCGCCCCGCAGTCGGAGCAGGGACTTGGGCTCGCCGGCTGCCTCGTACACCGCCCGGCCGTGGGCGAAGGGCACGATTTCGTCGTCGGTGCTGTGGATCACCAGCACCGGGGCGGTCACCTGACCCACGTAGGCCTGCGTGTCATAGCGCAGCCGCGCCAGCCAGCGCACCGGCAGCCAGGGGTAGAGCTCGGCGGCCATGGCGGGCACCGAGCGGAATGCGGACTCCAGGATCAGCGCCCCGGGCGGCTGCCGGGCGGCCAGCCAGGCGGCCACCGCGGCGCCCAGGGAGCGGCCGAACACGACCACCTGCCTCGGGGCCATGCCCCGGTCCCCGGTCAGATACCGCCAGGCCGCCTCCGCGTCCCGGTAGGTGCCTTGCTCGGAGGGCGAGCCTTCGCTGCGGCCGTAGCCGCGGTAGTCGATGATCAGCACGTCCAGCCCCAGGTCGTGGAAGATCTGGATGGAGTCCAGCCGGTGGCTGATGTTGCCGGCGTTGCCGTGGAAGAACAGCAGCACCCGGCGGGCGCCGGGGGCGGGCACGTACCAGCCGTGCAGGGCTACGCCGTCGGCGGTCTTCAGGCTCACGTCCTGGAAGTCCAGGCCGAGCGCGCCGGGATCTGCCGCCAGGGTCCTGGAGGGCACTTCCGGCAGGTACAGCAGGTGGGACTGGAACAGGTAGACGCCGCCCACCAGGGCCGCGTAGGCGACCCCGGCGCCGGCCAGCAGCTTGAGCAGGGTCATCACGGCGGGCTCAGCCCGCCGCGCTGCGGGCCGGGTCCGCGGCGTCCGGCTCGCGGAACTGGAGGTCGGCGAGCCGGGCATAGAGGGCGTTGTCCCGCAGCAGTTGCCGGTGGCTGCCCACCGCCTGCAGCCGCCCCTGGTCCAGCACGGTGATGCGGTCGGCGCCGGTGACGGTGGCGAGCCGGTGGGCGATGACCAGGGTGGTGCGCCCGGCCATGAGCGTCTCCAGGGCCTCCTGCACGCGCTGCTCGCTGTCGGCGTCCAGGCTGCTGGTGGCCTCGTCCAGCAGCAGTACGGCGGGGTCCCGCAGCACCGCCCGGGCGATGGCCATGCGCTGTCTCTGGCCCCCGGAGAGCTGGATGCCTCCGGGCCCCAGGGGCGTGCCCAGGCCCTCGGGCAGCTGCTCCAGGAATTCCAGGCAGTGGGCGGTGGCGGCGGCCTCCCGCACTTCGGTGTCTGTGGCCTCAGGGCGGCCGTAGCGGATGTTCTCGGCGGCACTGCCGGTGAACAGTACCGGCTCCTGGGCCACCAGCGCCAGGCGGGCGCGCACGGCGGCCGGGTCGGCCCGGCGCAGGTCCACGCCGTCCAGGCGCACGCTGCCCCGGTCCGGGTCGTAGAAGCGCAGCAGCAGCGCCAGCAGGGTGCTCTTGCCGGCCCCGGACGGCCCCACCAGGGCGAGGCGCTCGCCGGGGGCGACCTCCAGGCTGAACTCTGCCAATGCCGGGGTCTCCGGGCGGGCCGGGTAGCGGAAGGTGACCTCCTCGAAGCCCACCGCGCCCCGGGCTGGCTCCGGCAGGGGCTCGGGGCCCGGCGGGGCGCTGACCCGGGGCCGGGCGGCCAGCAGCTCCAGCAGGCGCTCGGCGGCGCCGGCGGCCCGCATCAGGTCGCCGGCCACCTCCGAGAGGGCGGCCACCGAGCCGGCAGCCAGCACCGCGTAGTAGACGAAGGCCGCAAGCTGGCCCTCGCTCATGCGCCCGGCCAGCACGTCGTGGCCGCCCTGCCAGAGGATCAGGCCGACGGCGGCGAAGGCCAGCATCATGGCGCTGCCGGCCAGCCAGGAGCGTTGGCGCACCCGGCGCTCGGCGACGGTGAAAGCTTCCTCGACGTGGTTTCCGAAACGGCGGCGGTCCTCGGTTTCGTGGTTGAAGGCCTGCACGGTGCGCACGGCGTGCAGCGCCTCGCCGGCATAGCTGCCCACGTCCGCCACGCGGTCCTGGCTGTGGCGGGCGAGCCGCCGGACCCGCCGGCCGAACAGGATCACCGGCACCAGCACCACCGGCAGGGCGGCCAGCACCAGCAGCGTCAGCCGCGGGCTGGTGACCAGCAGCATGGCCAGCGCGCCGGTCAGCAGCAGGGCGTTGCGCAGGGCGATGGAAAGTGACGAGCCGACGATCTGCTGGAGCAGGGTGGTATCGGTGGTGAGGCGGGACTGGATCTCGCCGACGCCGTTGACCTCGAAGAAGGCCGGCTCCAGGCCGATGACGTGGTCGAAGACCCGCTGGCGCAGGTCTGCCGCCACCCGCTCCCCGAGCCAGGACACCAGGTAGTGGCGCAGCGCGGAGGCCGCGGCCATGACGGCGATCAGCCCCAGGGTCAGGCCCAGGGCCCGGTTCAGCATGGCCGCGTCCTCGGCCAGAAAGCCCTGGTCCACTACCAGCCGCAGGCCCTGGCCGAGGGCCAGCACGCTGCCCCCGGCCACCAGCAGCGCGGCGGCCGCCGCGGCCACCCGGACTCGGTAGGGTCGCAGCCAGGGCAGCAGGGTAAGCAGAGGGGTCAGGCGCCTGGGGCTGGGCGTCGGGTCCAGCCGTTGTGGGGCGCTCATGGCCGGCGCCGTCGAGGTGTAATCATGGATTCATGCTCCCACAGGGGTGGCCCCGGCGGCGAGAGAAACCCGGCGGCGGCTGCGCGGGGCCGGGCTGGGCGTAACGTACTGGGTACGAGCTACTGAGTACTGAAACGGCCTTGCCGCTGGCGTGCGTTGCGGGGGAACCTGGCTAAGTACCGAGTACCGAGTACCGAGTACCCCGCGAAGATGGTGGGTTTTGCTTCGCTCCACCCACCCTACGTGATGCCGTGCCGCTCTCGATCCGCCTTGATGGCGCCGAGCACTGCAGCCGCCGGCCGATCCCCGACGGCGGCGAAGCGCACAGGGCAGCCCGGAGGGCCGCCATCTCGGCGACCGTCTTTTGGTTCCTTTTCTCCGGCGAGAAAAGGAACTCGCCGTGCGGGCGCGAGAGCCCGCGCCAATGGGTGGGCGGAGCCCGCAGGTCCGGTTTCAGTGTCCACCGAGCCGACGTCGCGCATTTCTCCCGGACTCGCCGGCCGCCAGGGCCGCGTCCAAGGCGGTGGTATTGACCCGCAACATGGTATCTACGGGAACGCCGGGGCAGTGTTGCGGCGGCTCAGCCGGCCATGATCTGGGAGGGGAACACCACCCCGGTGAGCACGGCGGCGTAGTGGCAGCTGGCGGCGGCCACCACGAAGCCGTGCCAGACCACGGTGTGGTAGGGCAGGCGGGTCCACAGGTAGAACACCACGCCGGCGCTGTAGAGCAGCCCGCCCGCCGCGAGCAGGGCCAGGGACTCCCCGGGCAGGGCGGCGGTCAGCGGGCCGATCACCGGCAGCACCGACCAGCCCAGCAGCAGGTAGAGGGCGATGGAAGCGCCGTAGCGCATGGGCCCGCGCCGGGCGAGCTTCAGCACAATGCCGGTGATGGCCACCGCCCACACGAAGGCGAACAGGCTCCAGCCCCAGGCGCCCCCCAGGGTGGCCAGGGTGAAGGGCGCGTAGGTGCCGGCGATCATCAGCAGGATGCCGGCGTGGTCCAGGCGCTCCAGGAACTCGATCCGCGGCGAGCGGTCGTGGGGGTCGTGGTTGGACAGCGCCGAGCACACCAGCATGGCCAGCAGCCCCAGGCCATACAGGCCTACGCCCAGCGCCACCAGCACGCTGCCGGTGGCGACGGCCGGGACCAACAGCGCCGGCACCGCCACCGCCGCCAACGCGATGGCGACCCGGTGCAGGATGCGGTCGGCGATCTGCTCGCCGGGGCTGTAATTTCGGCTGGAACGTCCCATTCAGCGAGGCGCCTTCGGGTGGCTGGGTTCAGTTTACGTCTCCTGAGGCCGATGCGCTGTGGGATGTGCCGGCGGGGGTGTGGCGCAGCGTCTACCGGTCGCGCAGTGGCGCGCCTGCGCTGCTTGACATGTCAAATGCGTGTGAACATGCTCTACGCATGTCCAGCATGATTCAAATCCGCAACGTCCCGGACGAACTGCACCGCAAGCTGAAGTCACGTGCCGCGCTGGCTGGCATGACACTGTCTGATTATCTTCTGGCGGAGGTGGCGAAGTCGGCCAGCCGGCCGACGCTGGACGAACTCCGCCAGCGTCTCGCCTCACGTGCCCCCGTCGATCCGCAGCCTCCGCCAGCGGAAGCGGTGCGTGACGAGCGCGAGGCACGGTGATTGTTCTCGATGCATCGGCTGTACTCGAGGTGCTGCTTCGAACGTCGAGGGCGGCGGGCGTCGAGGCGCACATGTTCGCGGCGGACACCATGCTGCATGCGCCGCATCTGATTGACGTCGAGGTCGCGCAGGTTCTGCGCCGGTATGTGAACCGCGGTCAGCTCGGGGAGCACCACGCGGCGGCAGCGCTGGATGACCTTCGCGACCTGGCACTGGAACGTTACCCGCATCATCTCTTTCTGCCCCGCATCTGGGATCTGAGGGACAACGTGACGGCCTACGACGCCGCCTACCTGGCCCTGGCTGAGGCGCTGGACGCGCCGCTTCTCACATGTGATCGGCGGCTTGCGACGGCGCCTGGTCACGGCGCGCGCGTCGTGGTCGTCTGAATCCACAGCTCGCGCCACTGCGTTTGGAATTTCGTGCGCGTGTCGCGGGCATCGCGCGCCGGAAACCTCTCAGTCGGCGAGCACCACCACCAGGTCCTTGCCGTCTACCTGGCTGCCTACGGGGGTGACGATCTCCGCCACGGTGCCCTCCCGGGTGGCGTGGATGGCGGTTTCCATCTTCATGGCCTCCATGGAGAACAGGTGGTCGCCCTGGGCCACCTTCTGGCCCTGGCGTACCGCCATGTTGACGATCAGCCCGGCCATGGGGGCGGCCACGTGGTCGGGGTTGCCTTCCTCGGCCTTGCGGGGGGCGGCGGCCTGGGGGGCCAGGCTGCGGTCCTGGACCTTGATGCGCCGGGGCTGGCCGTTCAACTCGAAGAACACCGCCCGGCGCCCCTGGGGGTCGGGTTCGGACTGGGCGAAGTAGCGGATGATCAACCGCTTGCCCGGCTCGATGTCGACGCCGATCTCCGAGCGGGTATCCAGGCCGTGGAAGAAGGCCGTGGTGGGGATCACCGCCACGTTGCCGAACTCGGCCTTGTGACGGGCATAGTCCAGGAACACCCGGGGATAGAGCAGGTAAGACGAGAGCTCCGCCTCGGAGATCTCGCGGCCCAGGGCCTCCTCGGCCTCCTTGCGGGCGGCCTCCAGGTCCACGTCCTCCATGGCGGCGCCGGGGCGGCCGGTGAGGGGTGCCTCGCCGTCCAGCACCTTGCGCTGCAACGCCTCGGGAAAGCCGTCGACCGGCTGGCCCAGCTCGCCCCGGAAGAAGCTCTTCACCGAGTCCGGGAAGGTGACCGGAAAATCCGGGTCCAGGATCTGCTCGGCGGTGAGATCGGAAGTGACCATGGTCAGGGCCATGTCCCCCACCACCTTGGAGGTGGGGGTGACCTTGACGATGTCGCCGAACAGCCGGTTCACCTCGGCGTAGGCGTCGGCCACCTCGGGCCACTTGTGCTCGACGCCCATGCCGCGGGCCTGCTCGCGCAGGTTGGTGTACTGGCCGCCGGGCATGGCGTGGTGGTAGACATCGGAGGTGCCGGAGCGGATGTCGCTCTCGAAGGCGGCGTAGTAGCGCCGCACCCCCTCCCAGTAGTGGTTGATGGCGCGCAGGTTCTCCCGGCCCAAACCCGGGTCCCGGGGGCCGTGGCGCAACGCCTCGACAATGGCCCCCAGGTTGGGCTGGGAGGTCTGGCCGGAGAGGGCGTCCATGGCGCCGTCCACGGCATCCACGCCGGCCTCCACCGCCGCCAGCACGCTGGCCGCGGCGGCACCCGAGGTGTCGTGGGTGTGGAAGTGGATGGGCAGGTCCACCTCGTCGCGCAGGGCCTTCACCAGCTTGTGGATGGCCCAGGGCTTGGCCACCCCGGCCATGTCCTTGATGCCCAGCACATGGGCGCCGGCGGCTTCCAGCTGCCGGGCCAGGTCCACGTAGTAGTCCAGGGTGTACTTCTTCTCCCGGGGGTCGTTGAGATCGCCGCTGTAGCAGATGGCCGCCTCGCAGACGGCGCCGGTCTCGCGCACCGCGTCCATGGCGACCCGCATGTTCTCCACCCAGTTCAGCGAATCGAACACCCGGAAGATGTCGATGCCGTGCTGCGCGGCCTGGGCCACGAAGTGGCGCACCACGTTGTCCGGGTAGTTGGTGTAGCCCACGGCGTTGGAGGCCCGCAGCAGCATCTGCAGGGGGATGTTGGGGATGCGCTCGCGGAGCACGTCCAACCGCTCCCAGGGGCATTCCTTGAGGAAGCGCATGGAGACATCGAAGGTGGCCCCGCCCCAGCACTCCAGGGACAGCAGCCCCGGCAGGCGGTGGGCGTAGTGGGCGGCGATGGCCCACATGTCCACCGAGCGCATGCGGGTGGCGAACAGGCTCTGGTGGGCGTCGCGCAGGGTGGTGTCGGTCACCAGCACCGCGGGCTGCTCCTTCATCCAGCGGGCGAAACCCTCCGCGCCGTGGGTCAGCAGCCGCTGCCGGTGGCCGGTGGGGATATCGCCCTCCGGCCGGGGCGGCAGCACCGCGGCGGGAGGCAGCTCGGCGGGCTCCGGGCGGCCGGCCATCTCCGGGTTGCCGTTGACCATCACCTCGGAGAGGAAGCGCAGCAGCCGGGTGGCCCGGTCCCGGCGCTGGGGGAAGTCGAACAGTTCCGGGGTCTCGTCGATGAAACGGGTGGTGTAGCTGCCGCCCTGGAACTTCGGGTGGTTGATGACGTTCTCCAGGAACGGCAGGTTGGTGGCCACCCCGCGGATGCGGAACTCCCGCAGGGCCCGGTCCATGCGCCGGATGGCGGCCTGGGGAGAGGGGGCCCAGGCGGTGACCTTCTCCAGCAGCGAGTCGTAGAACGGGGTGATCAGGGCGCCGGAGTAGGCGGTGCCGCCGTCGAGGCGGATGCCGAAGCCGTTGGCCCCCCGGTAGGCGGTGATGCGGCCGTAGTCGGGGGTGAACTGGTTTTCCGGATCCTCGGTGGTGATGCGGCACTGCAGGGCATGGCCCTCCACGGCGATGCGCTCCTGCGGCGGCACGCCGGACTCGGGGCTGCCCAGGGCATAGCCCTCGGCCACCGCGATCTGGGCCTTGACGATGTCGATGCCGGTGACCTCCTCGGTCACCGTGTGCTCCACCTGGATGCGCGGGTTCACCTCGATGAAGTAGAACTCGCCGCTGTCCGAGTCCTGCAGGAACTCCACCGTTCCGGCGCTGGCGTAGCCGACGCTGCGGGCCAGGCGCAGGGCCGCCTCGCACAGGCTCTCGCGCTGCTCTGGCGTGAGGTAGGGGGCCGGGGCGCGCTCCACCACTTTCTGGTTGCGCCGCTGCACGGTGCAGTCCCGCTCATAGAGGTGCACCACGTTGCCGTGGTGGTCCCCCAGCACCTGCACTTCCACATGGCGGGCGCGGCGCACCAGCCTCTCCAGGTACACCTCGTCGTTGCCGAAGGCGGCTTTCGCCTCCCGGCGGGCGGCGTCCAGCATTTCCGGCAGCTTCGATTCGTCCTCCACCACCCGCATGCCGCGGCCGCCGCCGCCCCAGCTCGCCTTCAGCATCAGCGGGTAGCCCACCTCGGCCGCCAGGGCCCGGGCTTCATCCACATCCTCGGGGAGGGCACCGGTGGCGGGAGTGACCGGCACGCCGGCCTCCTCCGCCAGGGCCCGGGCGCTGACCTTGTTGCCCAGCCGGCGCATCGTGTCCGGCGACGGGCCGATGAAGGTGAGGCCCTCCGCCGCGCAGGCCTCGGCCAGATCCGGATTCTCGGAGAGGAAGCCGTAGCCGGGGTGCACGGCGTCGGCTCCGGCCTCGTGGGCCACGCGCATCACCTCGGCGATATCCAGGTAGGCGGCGATGGGCTTGCAGCCCTTGCCCACCTCGAAGGCCGCGTCGGCCTTGAAGCGGTGCAGGGCGAAGCGGTCTTCCTCGGAGTACAGGGCCACGGTGCGGATCCCCAGCTCGGAGGCCGTGCGCATCACCCGGATGGCGATCTCGCTGCGGTTGGCCACCAGCAGGCAGTTGACCTTTCGGATGGGGCTCATGGGAGGACCTCTCTGGGCAGGGCGGGGTCGGCCGCGTGTCACAGGCCCGGGCGCCGTGTTGCAGCGCGACACCGGGTGGTCAGTGTTCGCGAACTGTAGCGGAGTGGGCGGCGAATCAGAAGCGCCGGGAGCCGGCCGAATGGGCCTTGACAGCCACCCTGCGCGGTGCCTGGGCCAGAAAAGGGGCTAATACAATGAGAAAGCCCCGCCCGGGGAGAGCGGGGCCACGCCGGGGTTGGACTCGCTCCGGCTCATCGACGAAAAAAAGGCCGCCGGTAGCGGCGGCCCCTGGGAGGCGGGCGGGTATTACTCGCCCTGGCTGGGTCTGGCCCAGTCGGCCTGGTACTCGATGTTGCCCTCGGTGCGCAGCTTGCGCAGGTGGTCCTCCACCCGGTTGCGGGCGATGGCGTTGACGATCTGCGGACGCACCTCCTCCAGGCTCGGGGGGGAGGCTTCCCGGGTATCCTCCAGCTTGATCACATGCCAGCCGAAGCGGGTCTGCACCGGCTCGTCGGAAACCTCGCCCGCTTCCATGGTCGCAAGCGCCTCGGCAAAGGGCGGCACCATGGCGTCGGGGGAGAACCATCCCAGATCGCCGCCCTGGGCGGCGCTCGGACCCTCCGAATTTTCTTCGGCCAGGGTGGCGAAGTCGCCGCCGTCGGCGATCTGCAGGATCAGATCCCGGGCCTTGGCCTCGTCGCTGACCAGGATGTGCCGGGCCTTGAACTCCTTGCCGCCGCCCGAGCCGGCGAACTGCTCGTCGTAGACGCTCTGGACTTCCTCGTCGCTGATGGCCTCGCTCTGGCCCTCACCGAACTCCTGCACGGCGGCCTGGGCCAGCGTGGTGGCCTGCACGTTGGCGAGCCGGGCGGCCACGTCGGACTTCTCATCCAGGCCATCTTCGCGGGCCTTCTGAGCCAGCAGGGTGACGTTGATCAGCTCCTGGGCGAGCTGCTGGCGGGCCTCGTCGGGCAGGCTGGCGCCTTGGCCCTGGGTGCGCTGGTCGATGTAGTCCTGCAGTTGGCGCTCGGTAATGGTCGCGCCGTTGACCGTGGCGATGACTGCGTCGCCACCGGACTGGGCTGCCAGGCCGGTAGCCGTCAGCGCCAGGGCAATGCCCGCCGCCAGGGAGATCTTGCGAATGGAGTTCATTGGATAGTCTCTGTCCAGTTTTGTCGTGAATGATCGAGGCACGATGCCGGGAACCGCTGCCGCCCCGTCAGGCGACCCCGGCCTCCGCCCGGGTCAGGGTTTCGATGAAGCGCAGGGCGTGGATGCGGTTCGGTGCCATGGCTTCGCCGAGGGCCGAATAGACCAGGCGCTGGCGCTGCAGCCGGCTGTGGCCGGCAAAGTCGTCGCTGACCACCCGCACGGCGAAGTGGCCGCCGCCCGCGGCTGCTCCCGGGTGTCCCCGATGAAGGTGACTCTCGTCATGCACTTCGAGTTCCGCCACCGCCAGCTGCGCCCGCAGCCGGGTCTCGATCAGCGCCGCCCGGTCTTCCGCGCTCACGGCAGAACTCGCTTGAACGGCTTGACCGTGACCTGGCGGTAGACGCCGGCCGCCTGGTAGGGGTCGGCGTCCGCCCAGGCCTGGGCGTCGTCCAGCGAGGGGAATTCGGCCACCACCAGGCTGCCGCTGAACCCCGCCGGCCCCGGATCCTCGCTGTCGACGGCCGGGTGCGGCCCGGCCAGCAGCAGCCGGCCCTCGTCGCGCAGGCGCTCCAGCCGCGCCAGGTGCGCCGGCCGGGCCTCGGCCCGCAGAGGCAGGCTGTCTGCCACGTCCTCGGAGATGATGGCGTAGAGCATGGTGCAGTGAACCCGGATAGCCCCGGGGCGAGCTTACCAGTGATTCCGCGGCCATTGCCATGGCTCGGGGACTCGTTACACTCGGCGCATCGTCCGCCACCGCAGCCGCCAGCCCCGGGGCCCATGAGCCAGTACTTCTGCATCCACCCGGTGACGCCCCAGCCCCGCCTGGTGCGGCGCAGCGTCGAGATGCTGCGCGCCGGCGATGTCATCGTCTATCCCACCGATTCGACCTACGCGCTGGGCTGCCAGCTGGGGGAGAAGGACGCGCTGGATCGGATCCGGCAGATCCGTCACCTGGGGCCCGCACACAATTTCACGCTCGCCTGCCGGGATCTCTCCCAGATCGGTGCGTTCGCACGAGTGGACAACAACGCCTTCCGGCTGCTGAAAGCCCATGCGCCCGGGCCGTTCACCTTCATCCTGGCGGCGACCGGGGAGGTGCCGCGGCGCATGCAGCATCCCAAACGCCGCACCATCGGCATCCGGGTGCCCGACAACGCCATCGCCCAGGCGATCCTCGCCGAACTGGGGGAGCCCATGTGCAGCAGCAGCCTGCTGCTGCCGGGGGACGACCTGCCGATGACCGACCCCGAGGACATCCGCGAGCGCATCGGCGCCCGGGTGGATGCGGTGATCGATGGCGGCCCGGGCGGCCTCGAGCCCAGCACCGTCATCGACCTCACCGCCGAGACCCCGGTGGTGGTGCGCCGGGGCGCGGGCGACCCGGCGGTGTTCGAGAGCTGAGGCCCGGCCCGCGGCGACGGCGCTTCCATCCTGCACCTGCCGCCGCCGACCGGTATGATGGCGGGCTTCGCGCGAGTCCTCTGGGGAGCAGGGATTGAACACTCAGATTGCACGTCACGACCGGGTACTCTCGGGCATGCGGCCCACCGGCCGGCTGCACCTGGGCCACTACCACGGCGTGCTGCGTAACTGGATCCGCCTGCAGCACGAGCACGAGTGCTTCTTCTTCGTCGCCGACTGGCATGCCCTGACCACCGCCTACGACGAGCGGGAGGTGATCGCCGACAGCGTCTGGGAGATGGTGATCGACTGGCTGGCCTGCGGGGTCAACCCGAAGCTTGCCCGGGTGTTCATCCAGTCCCGGGTCATGGAGCACGCCGAGCTGCACCTGCTGCTGTCCATGATCGCGCCGCTGGGCTGGCTGGAGCGGGTGCCCTCCTACAAGGACCAGCTCCAGAACCTGCGCGAGAAGGACCTCCTCACCTACGGTTTCCTCGGGTATCCGGTGCTGCAGGCGGCGGACATCCTCATCTACCGGGCCAACTCGGTGCCGGTGGGCGAGGACCAGGTCTCGCACGTGGAGCTCACCCGGGAACTGGCCCGGCGCTTCAACCATCTGTTTGGCCAGGAGCCGGGCTTCGGGGAGAAGGCCGAGGAGGCGGTGCGCAAGCTCGGCAAGAAGAACGCCAAGCTCTATCGCAACCTGCGCCGGAAGTACCAGGAGCAGGGGGATCACGAGGCGGTCGAGGTGGCCCAGGCCCTGCTGCAGTCCAATCAGAACATCACCGTGGCCGACCGCGAGCGACTGCAGGGCTACCTGGAGGGCTCCGGGCGCAGCATCCTGCCGGATCCCCATCCCCTGCTCACCCCGGCGCCGCGCATGCCGGGGCTGGACGGACGCAAGATGTCCAAGTCCTACGGCAATACCATTGCCCTGCGTGAGCCCCCCGGGGAGGTGGAGCGCAAGCTGCGCACCATGCCCACCGACCCGGCCCGGGTGCGCCGCAGCGACCCCGGCGAACCCACCCGCTGCCCGGTCTGGGAGCTGCACAAGGTGTACTCCGAGGAGTCGACCCGGGACTGGGTGCTGGAGGGCTGCCGCTCGGCCGGGATCGGCTGCCTGGACTGCAAGCGCCCCCTCATCGAGGCGGTGGAGGCGGAGCTGGCCCCCATCCGCCGGCGCGCCGAGGAGTTCTCCGAGGACATCGACATGGTGCGCCAGGTGGTGGCCGAGGGCTGCGAGTCGGCCCGGGAAGTGGCCCGCGAGACCATGGCCGACGTGCGCGCCGCGGTGGGTCTGGAGTACCGGTAAGAGTTTTTTGGCCGCGAAATGCACGCGAAAGTCAGCAAGAGCAAGTAAAAGTTGGCCGCAGATGAACGCCGATGAACACGGATGGAAGAAAGCTGCAGGGTACTGGATGCGAAGTCGCCGCCCTGAACTTGAAAGCGGGGAGGCCTTCCCCACCGCGCTCGGGACCTGCTCACGCCCGGCCGAGATGAGCAAAGCTCCCCAATCGGTCCTGCCAACATCCGCGTCCATCTGCGGCCCTCTGTTTCTCCCATTTCGCGTGCATTTCGCGGCTACCTCTCTGCGCCGGCCCGTGCTCGCGATACCCGCCAGCCGTGAGTGACGAGGCCGCCGCTCCCGCCCGCGTCCGGGGTGAGCCGCTGCACGAGCTGCCGCCGGAGCTCTACATACCGCCCGACGCCCTGGAGGTCTTTCTGGAGACCTTCGAGGGTCCCCTGGATCTGCTGCTCTACCTGATCCGGCGCCAGAACCTGGACGTCCTCGACATCCCCATCGCCGAGGTGACCCGGCAGTACATGAGTTACGTGGAGCTGATGAAGGATCTGCGCCTGGAGCTGGCGGCGGAGTACCTGGTGATGGCCGCCGTGCTGGGTGAGATCAAATCCCGCATGCTGCTGCCGCGGCCGGTGGCGGCCGGTGACGATGACGAGTCCGACCCCCGCGCCGAGCTGGTGCGCCGCCTCCAGGAATACGAGCGCTTCCGCCGCGCCGCCCAGGACCTGGACGAGCTGCCCCGGGTGGCCCGCGAGATCTTCCCCGCCCACGCCGAGGCGCCTCCCCGCCGCGTGACCACCAGCCCGCCGGAGGTGAGCCTGCGCGAACTGCTGGTGGCCCTGGCGGACGTGCTGCAGCGGGCGGAGCTGTTCAGCAGCCACCACGTGCAGCGCGAGGCCCTGTCGGTGCGCGCCCGCATGGCCGAGACCCTGGCCCGCCTGGAGGCCGGCCGGTTCGCGGAGTTCACCGGCCTGTTCACCCCCGAGGAGGGCCGCGCCGGGGTGGTGGTGACCTTCCTGGCGGTGCTGGAACTGCTCAAGGAGCACCTGGTGGAACTGCTCCAGGCCGAGCCGTTCGCCCCCATCTACCTGCGTCGGGCCGCGGGCGAAGCAGACGGCTCATGACGCTGCCCGCACTGAGACAGGTGCTGGAGGCGGCCCTGCTGGCCGCCGGCGAGCCGCTGTCCCTGGAGCGGCTGCGCGCCCTGTTCCCGGAGACCGGCCGGCCGGAGCCCGGTGAGCTGCGCCACGCCCTGGCGGAGCTTGCTGCCGAGTACCAGGAGCGGGCGGTGGAACTGAAGGAAGTGGCCAGCGGATACCGCATCCAGGTGAAGCCCGAACTGGCCCCCTGGATCGCCGGTCTGTGGGAGGAGAAACCCGGTCGCTACTCCCGGGCGCTGCTGGAGACCCTCGCCATCATCGCCTACCGCCAGCCCATCACCCGGGGCGAGATCGAGGAGATCCGCGGTGTGAGCGTCAGCACCTCCATCATGCGCACCCTCCAGGAGCGGGACTGGATCCGCGTCGTGGGGCGGCGGGAGATGCCCGGCCGGCCCGGGCTCTATGGCACCACCCGGGCGTTCCTGGACTACTTCAACCTGCGCAGCCTGGACGAGCTGCCCACCCTGGCGGAGCTCCAGGATCTGGACCAGGCCCACCCCGAGCTCGACCTGCGGCTGCCGGAGCCGGGCCACGGCCCGGCGGGTGGCCCGTGAGCGAGAAGCTGCAGAAGGTGCTGGCCCGCTCAGGTCTAGGCTCGCGGCGGACCATGGAGCAGTACATCCGCGAGGGCCGCATCCGGGTCAATGGCCGTCCGGCCACCCTGGGCGACCGGGTGGAGCCCGACGCGCGCATCCAGGTGGACGGCCGGCCGCTGGCGAGCCGCCGCCTGCAGCCCCCGCGGCGGCGCGTGCTGATCTACCACAAGCCGGTCGGTGAGCTCACCACGCGCGCCGATCCCCAGGGCCGGCCTACCGTGTTCCAGCGCCTGCCGGGCCTGGAGCGGGGCCGCTGGGTGGCGGTGGGCCGGCTGGACATCAACACCTGCGGCCTGCTGCTGCTCACCACCGACGGCGAGCTGGCCAACCGCCTGATGCATCCGCGCTACCGGTTGCCCCGGGAGTACGCGGTGCGGGTCTACGGCGAGGTGCCGGAGGCCACCCTGCAGAAGCTGCGCGACGGCGTGGAGCTGGAGGACGGCCCGGCCCGCTTCGATGCGGTGGAGCGGCTGTCCAGTACCGAAGGGTCAAGCGACTGGTACCGGGTGGTGCTCCACGAGGGCCGCAAGCGCGAGGTGCGGCGGCTCTGGGAGAGTCAGGGCGTGCGGGTCAGCCGGCTGCTGCGCACCCGCTACGGGCCGGTGGGCCTTCCCCGGGGCATGCACCAGGGGGAACTGCGTGAGTTGCAGGGCACGGAACTGCAGGCGCTGCTGGCGAGCGTGGGGTTGGACCGGCCGCGGACTGCGTCGGCCGGCGAACCGGCGCGTCGGCCGGCCGGCGCCGGGCGCCGGCGCCCGGCGCGGACCCGAAAGGGCTAAGAGGGTGTTTACAAATTGAATGAGCGTTGTCGCCGGTCGTGAGGCTGACCGTAGCCCGCCGTAGGGCACGTTGCGGAGAAACGTGCCATCAGGCGGTGGGATGGGCGCTGTGGCCTGGGCAGGGTAGGGGGCCAGGCATGATCGCGTTGGCGCCTGCGACGCCGGCACCCACGTGTCTTCGCAACGTGGGGCTACGGCGGGTAGTGTCTTGGGCCGTGCCGCGCCGGCGAGCTGATCGGTATGGCGCCTAAAGTTTTGTGAACACGCTCTAAGCCGACGAAAACGGCCGACCTCCAGGGCAGGAGGCCGGCCGTGGCAGTTCAGCGGCGACGGGGCTTCAGGAGGCGGCGGCCCGCCGGGCCTCCTGCTGCTGGCTGCGCACGTTGTGCCGCAGCACCGCCACCCGGCCGCTCAGGACCTCGGGGATGGTCAGGTGCTGGCCGACCAGGATCACCAGGCGTCGCACGCCGTCCTCGTTGTCGGCGACCTGCAGCAGGCTTTTCTGAACTGAGCTGCGGGCCAGGGGTTCGTGGAATTCGCGCAGCAGGTAGATGCCGTAGTGCCGGCTGGAGGCCACGTAGGCGATCACGTCGGCCGGCGCCCGGGTGCGCGGGATGAAGATGTGCTCGATGCCGAGCCGGTAGAGCCCGCTGTCCGGCGTCCAGTCGTACACCGCGCGGCCGGTGGTCAGGGTCAGGCGCTTGAACACGCCCAGCACCCGGTCTGTCTCGGGCGTGTCCAGGGCCGCGATCCGGTAGTCCGATTCGATCAGCTTCTGGAGGGTGCGAGTCGCGTCCATGGGGGGTCACCTCGTTCGTAGTGAGCCTGATGCTAGGCTCGCCATGCCTGGTCAACTGTGAGGCAGTTCATAGGATTTGCCGCTAACCGCGAACGGTGCGAACAATTTCACAATTTGATTCAAAATCCGTCGCCTGGGCCCGACAGCCATGCCGGCTGGCCGTCGCCTGCCAACGCCAGTTTCGGCCTCGTCGGGGCCGGGCCATCGGCTGGCTGGGCTACCCGGAAAAGCGGTAGCGCCCGCCGTTCACCGGCGTCGCGGCGGGGTCCAGCAAGCCGAGGCTGGCCAGGGCCACCTGTTCCGGGGCGGGATGCTCCGCCGGGCCCTCGGCGGGGTAGCCCTGACGGCGCAGGGCGGTGGCCATGGGCCCCGGATCGAGGCTCAGGGAGATCGGCCCGTCCGAGCCTTCCGCCTCCGCCGCCAGGGTTTCCATGAGGCCCTCCAGGGCGAACTTGGAGACCCCGTAGCCGCCCATGTAGGCCTTGCCCCGGCGCCCGCATGCATCGCTGACGAACACCACCCGGGCGCCGGGTGCCGAGCGCAGCAGCGGCAGCAGGGAGCGGGTCAGCAGGAATGCCCCGTTGACGTTCACCTGCAGGGTGCGCAGCCACTCCTGGGGCGCGTAGTGCTCCAGGGGCGCCGGCTTGCCCAGCACCGCGGCGCCGTGCACCAGGGCGGACAGGCTGCCGAAGCTCTCCTGCAGGCGGGCCGCCAGCTGCTGGTGGTCATCCGGGGTGCTTCCCAGCAGATCCATGGGATAAAGGGCGGGCTGGGGGCTGCCGTCGGCCTCGATGGCGTCGTAGACGCCTTCCAGGGCCTTCAGATCCCGGTCCAGCAGGATGACCTCGGCACCGCAGCGCCCGGCGGCCCGGGCCAGGGCAGCGCCGAAGCCGTGGGCGGCGCCGGTGATCAGCAGCCGGCGTCCGGCCAGCAGCCGGGGGCTGCCGGCGCCATCGGCCGCCGGCAGCGGCAGGAGTTCGGCAATCGGGGGCATGGGGATCCTTCAGTGATTGAGTCGGGCCTGGCGCCACGCCAGCCAGAGCTTACGCAGCGCAGTGAGATGATAACGCCGCCGCAGCAGCGGGAAACCGTCTGCTTCCATGACGTCCAGCAACGCCATGTGCAGCCGGCCCATCACCAGCGCGGCGCGCTGCCGGCGCCGGTCCGCCGCCGGCAGCTGCTCCAGGGCCTGGCGGTGAAACTGCCGGGCGCGCTCGGCCTGCTGGCGGAACACCGGCACGGCCTGGTCCTGGATCGCGGGGGTGCGCAGCTGCTCCGGCGCCAGCCCGGCCTGCGCCAGCTCATCGGCGGGAATGTACACATTGCCGCGGCGGGCCAGGGGCAGCACGTCCCGCAGCCGGCGGGTATGTTCCACGGCCATGGCCAGGTCGTGGGCGAAGCGCTGGGTGGCGGGCTCGCTCGCGCCCAGCAGGTTGACCGCCAGCCGGCCCGGGGCGCAGGCCACCCGGTGGAAGTAGGTCGACACCTGGGCGAAACCGGGGTAGCTGCCGTACTCCAGGTCCATCGCGACACCGTCCAGCACCTCCCATAGCGGCTGCGGGTCGAAGTCGTGGACCGCGCGCGCCTGCTGCAGAGCCTGGGCCGCCGGGTGGCGGGCCTGGCCGGCCAGGGCGCGCTCCAGTTCCTCCCGCCACCAGCCCAGTTTCACCGCCGCCACGCCCGGGTCGCTGCACTCCGAGGGGATCTCCACTACCTCGGCGCGGAAGCCGTGCAGCGCCCAGAGCGCGCCGCGCACCTCGGCGGGAGCGAACAGCAGAGCGTAGTGCAGGCTGGAGCCCGGCGGCGCCGCCTTGTTCCGGCAGTAAGCCTCAGGTGTCATGGCCTGGCTCCGTATCACCGGGCGACTCTCCGGCGTGGGCTGGCGGGCGCACGGTCCGTTCCAGAGGGGGCGGGGCATCCAGCGGCCGGTCGCTGTCCACGCCATAGTCGGCGAAGCGCCGCGCCGCCGAGAGCACCTGCCGCTCCAAAGAGCCGAGCGCCCGGTTGTAGTGGTCCACGCTGCTGCCCAGGCTGCGCCCCAGCCGGCTCAGGTGCTCGGCGAAGGTGACCAGCCGCTGGTGCAGGGTCACCCCCAGCTCGCGCACCTGCTCGGTGTGGGCGGCCAGCGCTTCCTGGCGCCAGCCGAAGGCCACCGAGCGCAGCAGCGCCACCAGCGTGGTGGGGGTGGCTGGAATCACCTGGCGGGCCAGGGCGTACTCCAGCAGGTCCCGGTCCTGATCCAGGGCGGCGCTCAGGAACTGCTCGCCGGGGATGAACAGCACCACGAAATCGGGCGCCCGCTGGAACTGCCGCCAGTAGGCCTTGTCGGCCAGGCTCTGCACCTGCCGGCGCAGGCCCCGGGCGTGGCGGATGAGGGCCTCGCGGCGGGCGTCGTCGCCGGTGGCCTCGGTGGCGTCCATGTAGGCGTCCAGGGGAGTCTTGGCATCCACCACGATCTCCCGGGCGTTGGGCAGCCGCACCACCAGGTCCGGGCGCACCGGACCCTGGTCGGTGCCCCGGTGGGCCTGTTCCTCGAAATCGCAGTGCTCGACCATGCCGGCCAGCTCCACCAGCCGGCGCAGGGTCATCTCGCCCCAGCGGCCGCGCACCTCGGGCCGGCGCAGCGCCCGCACCAGGTTGGCGGTTTCCGCCTGCAGCTCCCGCTGCACCCCGGCCATGCCCTGCAGGTGCGCCTGCAGGGCGCCGTAGGCCTCGCGGCGCTCCTTCTCCAGGGCCTGGATCTGGGTTTCGGTGCGGCCCAGCGCCTCCCGCAGGGGCGCCACCAGCCGCTCCACCGCGCGTTCCCGCTCGCCGAGATCGGCCCGGGCCTGAACCTGGAACTGGCCGAGGCGCTCCTGGGCGAGCCTCAGGAAGCTCTCGGCGTTATCCCGCAGAGCCTCGCCGGCCAGGGCCTGGAAGGCGTTGGAGAGCTGGTAGCGGGCCTCGTCGAAGGCCCGGTCGCGTTCCTGCTCCATTGCCTCGGTGGCCTCCAGCCGGGCGGCAAGGACGGCGTTCTCCTGGCGGGCGCGGGCCGTGGCCTGGCCGCCTGCCAGCAGCCCGACCAGCAGGCCGAGCACCAGCCCGCCGGCGGCGCCGGAGAGCAGCCAGGGCAGCCAGGGCAGCGCGGCGAGGTCCGCAAGGCTCATCGCAGGGCCCCGGGAGGGCCGCCGGGACCGGCGCGGGCCCTCGGATCCCGGGAGACAATCGCCCGCCGTCGCGAGACGTTCCCTGAGCGCCGCGGCAGGTGAG
>CAZAQB010000056.1:0-21123 GCA_964487155.1 uncultured Ectothiorhodospiraceae bacterium | reverse complement strand
TGCTCTCGTCCGGACCCGGCATGGCACTGTGGTACAACATGGCTCCCTCCGTGGAAATCAGCGCATCGTTAAGCTATCACGACCGCATCTCGCGGTCCCGGTCCCAGGTGCCGGCACAGCAGTGTTGCGGGGGCCGGCTCCGGCTCCACACCGAGCGCGGCCCAGCGCGCCTGCCAAAGCCGTGCCCGCCGGGCGAGCCCCAGGACCAGGGGCAGCCAGGCGGCGCCGACATCCCCCAGCACCGGCCCTACGCCAAGCCGCCTCGGCAGCCGGCCGGCCTCAGGCGGCGCCTCCATCAGACCCAGTTCGATGGCGTGGCGCTGGCCGGCGTTGAGCGTGGTGGGCCAGGTGCGGGCGGCGCACTGGGCCCACTCCAGCTCACTGGCGGCATCCCCCGCCGCCAGCGTCACCACTTCCTGCACCGAGGCGGCCGGAACGCAAGCCTGGACCAGAGCCTCCGCCACGGCCCCTGGGAGCGCTTCCAGACAGCCCGGAGCCGATTCCGCGGCGGCGGGTTCCGGGCGGCTGCTCCAGCCGCGGATGCAGGCCTGAGCACCGGGTGGCGGCGAAAGGGACAGCGCCACCGCCGCCGCGGCCTCGCCGGGCACCAGGCCCTCGGCACCGGCACGGGCCAGGGCGTCTGAGGGTCCCAGTTCCAGCAACGTATCGGTGGCCAGCAGGCTGTCCACACCCAGCAGCCACGCCCGCGCTCCCGGCGCTGCGCTGGCCAGCCATCGGGCGATGTCCTCCAGCGCCGCCGTTGCGGCGTACTCGGACACCGGCTGGCAGTCGCAGCCCAGCGCCTGGGCCACGTCGGCCCGCAGCGGCTCCGCCGCCAGGCCGGCGCCCCGGCGCGTCTGCCGCGGCGCAAGCAGCAGCCAGGCCGCTCGGGGCGAGGCGGATTGCGCGGGCATGGCCATCGACGCTGTGAGCAGGGCCAGCAGTTCAGGGATGCGTTGGTCGCCGGAGACGCCCTGGCAGGGGGCGTGCAGGATCGCAGCGCCGTCCCCCGAGGGTCGTGGGACCTTGAAGGAGGCATGCGGCCGGGCCGCCGAAGCTGCGGTCTGAACCGCCGCAAGGGCGATCCCCGGATCCCGCCCTGCGGCGTGGATCGACCGCGCCTCGACCAGATAAAGCGCCGGTGGTGTTCCGCTCACGAAACCGCCCCCGGGGGCCGGACCAGCACCCAGCCCGTCTCGGCGGACAGCCGGTTCCACGGCAGGCATGCGCGCGCGACCATGTCCAGTGTGCCGGCGTCGGCATCCACCTGCGCCGTGTCACATGCCGCTTGGAAGTCCCGGGGGCCGCCGCTGCCGCTCGTGAGCCGCAGGCGAGGCGCGAAGGCCGGCAGGCTGAGCAGCACAGCCGCCCCACCCCAGCAACCGATGCCCTCCAGGCTGAGCCGCTCGCCGCCGGCGAAGGGCCCCGGCAGGCGCTGGTCCGCCGGCGCGGCGTTGAACAGGTCAGCGGGCACCGGCTCGCGGTAGGGGCACAGGCCGGCCGCGGCGGCCTCGTCGTCGCAAGCCGCCATCAGGCCGCGGCGGGGCTGCCAGTCCACCGCCACGGGTCCAAGCCCCGCCGGCCGGGGCCGCTGGCCCCAGCGGCTCACGGGCTCATCCTGGTACTCGATACGCGGCAGCTCGGCGCCGGCGGCGCCGCGGCGGCTGGCGGCGAAACCCATGCCCACCGGGTTGCGGACCTCCAGCGCCCGGCAGCGCACATCGACACCGCCGAACGCGTATTCGTAGCGCAAGCGGGTGGGCTGCAGGGGCTCGGCCTCCCCCGGCACCAGGCCGAGCGCGGTGCGCTGCCAGCGGCGACGCCCGGTCACCCGCAGTTGCTTGCACCATCCGCCGCCGGAGGCTTCCAGGGCCACCCGGACCCCGCGGGCCCGCTGGCCCGCTGCCGCCGGATGGACAGTGCCGTGGATCAGGCACTCCGCACCCTGCTTGAACGGCACCCCTTCGGCGGCCTGGGCCAGGCTGCTGGAGGCGGGCTCGCCGTGGTGGCGGTCGGCGGGCACCAGCGGCGGCGCTGCGTCAGGTTCAAGAGTGCCGTCGGCGCCGAAACGAAAGCGCACCTTGACGGCAACGACCACCACCTCTCGCCGCTGGGCATCCCAGCCCGGGAACAGCCCTGCCGCCCAGGGGCTGGCGTTGGCGAGCTCAAGCATAGTGGCCATGCTCCCAGGGATCGGCTTCGGCCAGCGCTGGCGGGGGCTCGGCCTGATCGCTGAGGCCGGCCGCCTCCAGGTGCCGGCGGCGCAGCGCCAGCCACTGGGCGGGGCGGGCCTTGAGCGCCGGCCCCGCCAGCATTCGGGCCTGGTCCAGGGCGTCCGCGCCCGCAGCTCCGGCCCAGCCCTGGCAGGCCCGCACCAGGCCGGGCGCCTCGAGGGCCCGGCCCTGCAGCAGCCGGGGCGCGGCCGCCAGATGGTCACGGTGGCAACGCAGCCAGCCTTCTGCCCATTGGACGTCGGGGATCTCGCCGCCGCCCGCCGTTGCGCCGTCCAGTGAGCGCAGCCGCGGCACGCGGGGCGGCATGGCCCCCGTCAGCCGCCACCAGGCGAGCGCGGCTTCGGCCGCCGCCTCGGGCCGCGCCATGAGCTCCAGCAACGTATCCAGGTGCGCCGGCGCGCCGTGCAGCGCCAGCAGCCGGGTGCCGCGGACCGGCTCGCGACGGGCGTAGAGGCGCAGCGTCTCGCCATGGTCATCCGAGCCGGCGAGCGCCATCAGGCGCAGCACCCGGTTCGACTGATGGTCGTCGGCGGCTTGCTCCAGCGCCGTCCCCAGGGCGCGCTGCGCCTGCGTATCGCCCCGCAGCAGTCCGGCGTGCAGGGCGGCACAGCACTGGGCATGACCGGCTGCGCCATCCGCGCTCTGGTACCAGGGGTGGAAGAACCCGGCATCGCGCCCGGAGTCCCCGGCTGCCGTCTCTATAGCCGCTACCCGGGTCGCCTCGTCGTCGGCAGCCAGGGCCGTGTTGACCAGCGCATCCGGCAGGACCAGGCCTGCCTGGGCGGCGACAGACACCTGCACCGCGGCGCCCCTGGCGGAGATGCGCGACAGGCCGGCGGAGCGCTGCGCGGTGGCGAAGGCGGGCACCAGGATCAGCGCCTCCCGGGCAGCGGCGGCGGCAGCATCGCCGCCGGCGGCGGCTTCCAGGGCCGGCGCCAGGCTCCGCTCGGGGTCGCCCAGCAGGGCCGCCATCCAGTGGACCGTGGCTGGGTCCGGCGACTCGGGCGGGTCTTGCAGCGGGCCGCCCAGGTCGGCGAGCAGGGACAGGTGCACGCGCAGCCGGCGTTCGAGGCGATCCAGGGAGGCGGCATCGAGCCAGGGCTGCGACAGCAGCCGGCGACGCTGTGCCCACAGCCGGGCCGCCTCGTCCAGAGGCCTATGCCCCGGCTCGGCGCCCACCTTCAGTTGATCTCCACCGTGGCCGCCGCCAGGCTGAGACGGCCCTCGGCCACCTGGTGGACCTCGCACCCGTCCAGGCGGATGCTGCCGTCGGCGCAGATCTCGATGCGGCTGGCCCCGGCGCGGATGAGCACCGAATGCGCGGCGGCAATCTCGACCCGCCCGCCGGCTTCCCTGGGCAGAGCGGCAGGGGCCTCGGCGGGCGAGCGCAGGCGACCCAGCACCACGACGCCCTGGGCAGTGGCGGCCACGCAGGCCCGATCCCCCGGCGCCAGGGCGCCGGCACAGTCCAGGTGGCCGGCGACCTGGAAACACTGCCCGCTTGCGCGGTCCCGCACCCGAGTGGCTGCCCCGTTGCTGGCGTCCAGCACCTCCACGATCTGGAGGGTCCCGGGGACAGGGGCCGCGAGCGGCTGGAGCGTGTTGTGTTGCGGCATCAGCGACTCCTAGCTGTTGTTGCCCACACCCTGGCCCTTGATGTCGATGCAGCCGGCGGTGATCTCCACGGCCGGCGCATCGATGGCGAGGCGGCCGTCGGCGGTGATCTCGATGGTGCCGCCGGACTGGCCGATGCGGATCGCCCCCTGGCCCTCGCCGCGGAAGCTCATCATGCCGGCCGCCTGCAGCCGCAGGCCGCCGCGGCCGACCCGCACGCTGGCATCGCCCTGGCGCACCTCCAGCGAGGCGCCAGCCCCGCTGCCAAGACGCAGGTCTCGCCCGGCGCGCAGGGTCAGGTCGGCGCGGGCGGCCTCCAGCCCCAGGTGCTCGGCGGCCTTCAATGACAGGTCCCGGCCCGAGCGCAGGTCGATGTCTCCCTCGCGGGACAGCACGCGCTGCTCGCCCTGGACGGTGACCGTGTGATCACCCCCCACCTCCACGTACTGGTCCCGGCCCGACTCCAGGGACATCTGCTGCCCCGAGCGCAGCCGCAGGTCACCGTCGCGGCTCTCCAGTGTCACCGAATGGGCGCCCTGACTTGCGTCCAGGCTGAGGCGGTTGCGCCGCTGCGGCGTGCACAGTTCCACCCGCTCGGCCCCGCTGCGGTCGTCCATCAGCAACTCGTTGCCGGCCCAGGTGCGCAGCAGGTTCTCGCTGGGGTTGGCGCCGGTCACTGGGCTCGGCGTCCGGGGGTTGTGCAGGGCGCCGAGCACGATGGGGCGGTTCAGATCGCCGTTCACACCGCTCACCACCACTTCGGTGCCGTGGTGCAGGGGAAAGTGCATGCCGTAGCCCGGGCCCCCATAGGGCCGCAGCAGCCGCACCGGGTGGCTCGCCTCGGCGTCGGGCCGGTCGCCGAGGTCGAAGGCGAGGCGAATGCGGTAGCGCCCGGCATCATCCAGGTAGGCGTACTCGCCGCCGTCGCCTTCGATGCGGGCCTGGAAGACGCCGTGCAGCCGCCGGGGCTGCGGCGGGCTGCGATAGGGCACATGGGCGGGGATCAGCGTGAGCCGAGCGCGGAAGCCCGGATCCCGGGTCGCTTCGCCATAGGCGTGGCCGCTGCGCTGGTCGCCGGAGAGCCCGGCGGCCACCACCAGCCAGGCGCCGTCCGCCTGGCCGTGGCCGCTCAGCAGGAGACGGCTGCCGGGGAGCAGCGCCCGGCAGTCGGTCTCGGCGACGGCGGTATATCCCGGCCAGTCGTGGGCCTGCTGGCGCAGCACGGCGAGCCGCTCGCCCTCGGCGCGCTCGCCGTAGCCCTCGCCGAAACGGTAGTCGGCGCCGCCCTGGCCGGTTTCCACCTGGAGGGCGCGTTGCGGCGCGTCAGGGTTGTAGTCGTTGAGCCGCACACCGGGGACGGTGCGCCGGGCCTCGGCTTGCCACCGGTAGACGGTGGTGGCGGTGCGGGTCTGGCCGCTCAGGGGCTGGTAGTCCAGGGCCACCTCGCCGAGCGCCGCGGCCAGGGCCGGATTGTTGTCGGTGACCAGCACCGTGGCGCGCTCGGCATCCTGGGCGAAGGCGTAGCTGAGCCCGTCGTGGGCCAGCAGGCGCTCGATGAAGGCAAGATCGGACTCGTCGTACTGGACGACGAACTCCCGGGCCGGGGGCTCCGAGGCCAGCTCGAAGCGCACCGCCTCCGCCGGCAGGCCGGCGCCGTCGAGCACGGACTGGACAATCTCCACCACAGTCTGGCCCAGGAACACGCGGTTGCCGCGCCGCGCGGACAGGGGGTGCAGCGGCGAGCGCAGGGTGATCCCCAGGTGCCAGCCGCGGGCGCTCTCACCGCCCTGCCACGCGCCATCGACGATGCCGTGCAGGTAGCGATGCGCGCCGGCCCAGCGCAGGCTCAGCAGCGCCGGTCGTGCCTGCAGGGCGCGCGGGTCCAGATCCGGGATCCGGCTGACGGCCTGCACGTGGAGGGCGTAGTTTCGGGAGAGCTCCAGGTACTCGGTGTGGAAGTCTTCGACCAGCAGTTCATCCGCCGCCAGGCCCTGCACCTGCAGCGCGTACTGGCGGATCGCCGCCTGACTTGCATCAAACGATTCAACAGGTTTAATCATGGCTGGGTCGCTTCCCTGCGGACATCGGTGGTGAGGCGGTCAGCCGGGCTGGCAGGCGGCCGCTGCTGACGCGCACGGGAACCTCGGCGTCGAGGCGCTCGCCGAGCCAGGCCGACCAGCCCAGCGGCAGGGGCCCGCTGCCAAGCGCAGGGGCCGCGGCGGCGCCCGGCGCCACGCGCAGCACCAGGTCGAAGGGGATCTCTGAACCGAGCAGATCCTCCAGCAAGGCGAGCAGCCGGGCGCCGGCCTGCCGGCCGGGGAGCAGGTCCAGGGCCCGTCCCAGGGACAGCGGCCCGATGTGCAGGTCGATGCGCTCGCCGGCCACCTGCATGCCATCGCCCAGCAGGGTGTCCTCCCCCAGCCGGGGACCGGGCTGGGTTCCAATGGCCGGCCGCCCGGCCACCGAAAGCCACTGGGGCTGGCCGTGAACAACCCCCACCGGCAACTCCAGCTCGGCCTCCAGGATGGCCGCCAGGGCGGCGGCGGAGGGCCGGCGGCGCGCCAGCCTGCCGGCGTGTCCGAGACGGCCCTCGCCGCAGCCGCCCGCCAGCGCCCGGGTCAGGCCGGCGTAGGGACTTGCCCCCTCCTCATCCGTCGGGATGCGCAGTTTCCAGGCCTGGTAGAGCAATCCGTAGAGGCGGTGGTTGAACACGTCCAGGAAGGCGCGGAACCGGGCCCCGACTTCGTCCTGGCGGGCGGCGGCCTCCAGCAGATAATGGGGCACCGGTGCATCCACGCCATAGAGGCCGTCCACATTGGCCTTCAGCCGCAGCACCCCGGCCGCGTCCAGGTGGCCGCCGCGCAGGTCGGCCGGCGGGAAGGCGAGCCCGGGATGGGGCTCGACCCGCAGCCAGCGATCGAGTCCGTTGCCGATGCGCCCCCGGGAGCCCCAGGCCCGCTCCACCACGGCAATCGCCTGGAACAGCCCGTACTCGGGCGCGTGGGCCAGGAGATCCTCGATCAAAGGGGGGAGCTTTGACCAGTTCGGGGCGGCCATTTGAGCTCTCTGTGGCGGGGCTGGGTGGTGATGCTCAGGGACACGAATTCGTTCACCGGCGCCGCGCCGGCGAGGTAGGCGTGGAACACGTCGCCGAACAGGCGCAGATCCTCCAGGGACAGGAAAGCGCCCTCCTCCACTTCCGCCTCCAGGCAGAGACCGCGTTGCAGCAGGCCGTGGCGCAGGCAGTGCAGCGGGCGCGCGCGCATGGCGGACAGGGCGTCGATGCGCTGACGGTTCTCGGCGCGCTCGCTCCAGTCCATGAGGTGCAGCAGGCGCCGCAGAGTCGGGGCATCGGCCAGCGACCCGACGCTCGCCACCAGGAAGCCATGCAGGCGCAGGGGATGCTCCAGCGGCGCGGGCGGCGGGTAGTAGGGGCTTGGCCGGCCGAGGTTGCGCACCCGCAGGTCGCTCGGAAAATCGGCACCGGGCTCGCAGACGTCGCCCTCGCCGAGATGTCGGCGGGGCAGATGGCCGTTGCAGGCCAGCACCCGGGCGGAGAGGGTCTCGGTCTCGGTGGCCTCTCCACCGCCGAGCTGCAGGTAGGTATGGGCGGAATCGGAACCGTGACTGTGGCGGGTGGCATGGAAGTAGCTTGCCCGCTGCCCCGGGTGCAGCCGGTGCAGCGGGCGCAGCTCGCTGACCTCGCCGCTGAGCCGGCCCCGGACGGTGACCGACTCCACCGCCTGGATGGACACCGCATCCGGCCGGCTGGCATCGGCAACCAGCCGATACTCGCTGCGCCGGTGGTCCAGGGTGATGGGCTCGGCATCCATGGGCCACAGGTTGACCGCGGGCACGCAGAACAGGCGCAGATGCTCGGCGCCCAGGCGGTGTCCCGGGGGCAGGCGGGCCGGTGCGGTGACCTCCAGGGTGAGCCGCTGCCGGGGCTCGCCCAGGGATGGATCGTCGAGGCCTTCGAGCCGCAGGAAGAAATAGCGCTCGCGGAAGCAGAAGTAGTCCTGCAACAGGTCAAGGCCCAGCTGGCCACTCTCGCCGGCAGGCAGCAGGCCGCCTTCATGCTCCAGGCCCACCGGCCGGAAGCGCAGCGCGGGCGCCGCGCGCAACGGCCCCTGATCGGCGCGGGCATGGATCTGACACGCGCCGCTCAGCAGAGCGTAGAGACTGGTGCCCAGCGCCCGGTCGGCGCTGATGAAGAAGTCGAGGTGACCGAGGCCCAGCCCGGCGATGGGGGTGGTGCCATGGGCACGCAGCTCGATGCTCAGGCAGGTCTCGCCGCTGTCACTCTCCTGCGCCGTCAGGGCATGGACTTCCAGGGGATACAGGCGCAGGCCGCGGGTCAGCGTGAACGGGCAGCGCACGGCCGCCTCCCCCGCTGGCCGGGAGAACACCACCGCGCCGGCGGGAACACTCTGGGCCGCCTGGCGCCAGCTTTGTGGCCGCAGTTCCAGGACGGTGGCCGACGGGTAGGGCCGGACCTGGGCCGGGCACAGGCGCGCCAGCAGCTGCTCGCTGATCACCGCGCGGCTCTCGTCGATGCGGCTGCGCACATGGGAAGTCAGAAAAGCCATGCCCTCCAGGAGGCGCTCCACGTACGGATCACGGTCGCTGCCCTCGCCGAGCCTGAGCATCCGGGCCTGCTCCGGATGGGCGCCGGCGAACTCGCTGGCGGCCTCCTGCAACAGCCGCATCTCGGCCTCGAAGTAGTCGCGCATCAGCCGGCCCCCGCCCGCACCGGGAACACCCGGGCACCGCCGCCGGGCTCGAATACCGACTCGAAGCGCACCGGCTCGCCCGCCGGCAGCCGTCCGCTGAGCTCGACGCTCAGCACGCCGGCGCAGCCTGGCCGGGCCAGAACCGTCAGGTTCAACTGCTCCAGGCGCGGTTCGAAGCGCTCCACGCTGCGCCTGATGGCCTCGCCGAGCCGTTCGGCGGAGTACGGCAGGTCGGCATAAATCGACGGCAGATCCGGAAGCCCGTATTCGGGCAAGTGCTGGAGGCTTCCGGCACGGGCATTCAGCAGCCGTCGCAGGTGGTCGAGAACGCTCAACGCCATGGCTTCGCTACCCGCGGCGGCCACCGGCGTGCCGTCGCCGTAGGATCCGTGCAGAACCTCGTAGAGTGCCTTGGCCATGGTGGTCCCCCGGGGCTGGCCCGCAGCTGATCATGTTCTTGGCTCAGCCGGATTAAGAATCGCGGCGAGGGCGCCGCTCCCACTGGAGTGGTTCCCGCGCGCCCGTCCGAGCCCCCCTGTGGGAGGCCCGCCCTCGGGCCGATTCGGCGCCCGGCCATGTCACCGAATCGCGGTCCGCCGGCAAATAGCCGGGGAGAGGGTTTTTCTCCCCGGCGGGCGGGATCAGCGGCCCTCGGTCCAGGAGTCGGAGAACTCGATGTTTCCGTCCATGAAGGTCCAGGTGATCCGGCCGTAGCGGCACTTGAGGGTTTCCAGGTGGGGATAGCGCTCCTTGTCCAGATCCTTGACGTTGTGCATGACGGGGTTGACGGAGGTGACCTTGACGTCCTCCAGCACGTGGCGGAAGTACTCCTTCTCGGTCCCGGTGTCGTCGATGGTGTACCAGGCCAGGCGGATCTCCCGCAGGGTCTGGCCGTTGGAGCAGGCCTTGTAGAGGTACGGGGTGGCCGAGTCGTAGGCCTTGAGGATCTGCACCGGCTCGTGCTTGCGGGTGCCGGTCAGCATGCCGGTGTCCTGGTCGGTGGGGATGCGCACCTCGTGATCGAAGCCGAGCACCTCGACGCTGCCCTCGCGGTCGGCGATGGTCACCGAACCGCGAATCTCGTTGCCCTGGTCGTCCGTGATCCACATGTAAGCGGGAATGGCCATGAAGCTCTCCTAGCGGTTGTCGTCCATTGGTTGAAACATCGATTCGGCCCCCTGCGGGGCGGCCGTCCTTGCCGTGCTGCCGAGCAGCCTGTCGGACCTGGGCTGCCCGTGCCGCACCGGCGGGCCCGCCACTCGGGGCCCGCCGCTTGTCACCGCCGGCTCAGGCTGACTCGCCCGCCGGCAGCTGTGACACCAGGGACAGGCTCACGTCGATGCCCTCCACCTGGAAGTGGGGGGTCACCGCCATGGCCACCCGGTAGTAGCCCGGGTTCTCCGGGATCGGGTCGACTCGGACCAGCCCGTCCTGCAGGGGATGGGTGGCGACCAGGTCGGGATCCGGGTTCTTCATCTTGGTGACCAGGGACTGGAGCCAGTCGTTGAGTTCCCGCTCCAGCTCCTTGCGGGTTCTGCTGGAGCCGATGTTCTCCCGCTGCAGCACCTTGAGGTAATGGGCGATGCGCGAGACCAGAAAGATGTAGGGCAGCCGGGCGTTGATTCGGGCGTTGGCGGTGGCCGCCGGGGTGTCGAATTCCTGGGGGCGCTGGGTGGAGTTGGCGGAGAAGAAGCAGGCGAAGTCGCTGTTCTTGTAGTAGGACAGCGGGATGAACCCCTCCAGCGCGAATTCCAGTTCCTTGGTCTCGGAAATCAGGATCTCGGTGGGGATCTTGGCCTGCCGGCCCCGGCCCAGGTCGTAGTAGTGCATGGGCAGCGCTTCCAGCTTGCCGCCCGACTCGGGGCCGCGAATATTCACCGCCCAGCCGTTCTCCCGGAAGCTGCGCGCAATATTCGCCGCGAAGGCGAAGGTGGCGTTGCCCCAGAGGTATTTTTCGTGGTCCACCCCGCTGACGTTCTCCTGGTACTGGAAGGAGCGCACCGGGTTGTCCTCGCCGTAGGGCACCCGCAGCAGGAAACGCGGCAGCACCAGACCGACGTAGCGGGCATCCTCGCTGTCCCGAAAGCCCCGCCAGCGGATGTACTCGGCCTTGTCCAGATAGGTGCCCAGGTCATCGATCTGGGTCAGCTCCTCGATGGATTCCTTGCCGAAGAAC
Source organism: uncultured Ectothiorhodospiraceae bacterium (assembly GCA_964487155.1). Lineage (GTDB taxonomy): Bacteria > Pseudomonadota > Gammaproteobacteria > Nitrococcales > Nitrococcaceae > CAZAQB01. The sequence goes on along the minus strand of CAZAQB010000056.1, from coordinate 10,366 downwards.
GAGGCACCCACCGAGCCGAGAAACGGGCAGTGGGAGGCGGCCGCGACCCGGGAGATGTCCCGCAGCAGGGCGATATCCGGCGCCGAGCCGTCGAACTGGTAGTTGGAGACGATGGCGGAGATGGGCTCGCCCCCCGGGGTGTCGTACTCCGCCACGTAGGTGTGCTCGTAGAGCCCCGACTGGCTCACCTCCGGCACGTCCTCGAAGTCTTCCAGCAGCTCGTCCTTACTGACGTCCAGCAGTTCCAGCTTGATGTTGGACTTGGGGTCACAGCGATCGGCGAGGAACTTGAGGCTGCGCCAGGCGGATTCCACCTCCTGGAAGTCCGGGTGGTGCAGCACCGCGTCGAGCTGGCGGCTGATGGCGCTGTCCAGCCGCGCGATGTACTCATCCAGCAGCGACTTGTCGATGCGCTGCACCGTGGCGCCCCGGCTGGCGAGATCCAGGAACACCTGCAGCGCGGCCGTCAGGCGCTGCTCCAGCGGCATGTCGGCCATGCCGCGGGCGTCCTTGAAGGTCTCCAGGCAGATGCCCTGGCGCACGGGCTCGATTTCCACCAGGGCGCAGAGCTGCTCGTAGGTGGATGGGTCGGCGGTCTCGACGGTGCCTTCAGCGGCAGTGGGCATGACCATCATCGGGTCTCCTTGGCAAGGGTCGTCATTCGGCGGCGGAGCTCTCGGATCCGGCGGAGGCTTCGTCCTCCTGCAGCGGCGCCAGCGCGCGCAACTCGTGCATCAACTGGCGGGATCGCGACTCATCGCCCAGGATGGTTTCCAGCTCGCGCCGCAGCCGGCCGTGGTCCAGCAGATTGGATTTGAGATCCTTCAGGAGGTTACGCATGGCCAGCATGTTGTTAACCTGGGGAATGCGGCGCGCCACCTGCTCCGGGTGGAAGGCGCTGAAGCTGTCGAAGGTGAGGTCCACGTCCACTTCCGAGCCGTCGTCGGCGAGGGTGTTGGGCGCGCTCAGACGCAGCCTCGGCGCCAGTTCCGCGAGCACCGATTCCAGGTTGTCGCGACTGACCGCGACTCGCTCGCGCTCGCGCAGTCGGCCCTCGCCGCGGCCCCTGCTGTAGTCCCCCATCACCAGCATCTTGAGGGGCAGCTCGGTGCGCCGGCGGGCGCCGGCGTCGTCCAGGTTCAGGGTGATGTTCACCCGGGCGCGGGGCACTTCGTTCTGAAAGCTCTTGGCCATGGGGATGTCTTCCTCCGAGGATTCAGCGGCCGCTGGGGTCGGCCCCGGCGTCACGGCCCAGGGCCGAGACGGGGTCGAGTCGAGTGAGTTGGTCGCGCAGCGCGGCCAGTCGGCGGCGCCGCTCGGCGGCCGGCAGGCCGGAGTCGCGGCCGGTGGCCGCAATCGACAGGCGCAACAGTTGGGCGGTCAGCTCCGGATCCCAGAGGTCGTGACCACCGCGGCGCATGGCATCGAGGGCGCCCTCCAGCAGGGGCCGGGCGACGTCGGGCCGGCGCTGCTCCAGGCAGAGCTGGGCCTGCAGGGCGCAACGGCGGGACATCCCGCGGCCGGCGCCGGCGCCCTGCTCCAGGGATCGCAGCGCCGCGCCGAGACCCTCGCCGGCGACCTGCTCCCGGGCCGCCGCCAGGGCGCTGCCCTCCGGCGCCGGCTCCGGCTCCGGCTCGCTGACTGCGCCCGCAGGTGCCGGAGCATCCATCAACGGCGCAAGCCAGGCTTGATCCTCGGCGCTGACGAAGGGGGTGCCGTCGCGAAAGGCAAGTTCCGAGAGCATCGGCATGCGCCGGCACAGCGCCTGGACGCCGCCCTCGATGGCGGCCAGCGCTGTCTGATCGCCGAGCTGGGCCGCACAAGCAGCAGCCAGGCGCTGGATGCCCAGACACCACTGGCCGCCGGGCTCCAGGAACGCCCGCTCGGCGGCCAGCAGCCCATCGGCCCAGCGCTGCTCGGCCATGGCGGTATGAACCGCAGCCAGAGCCGAGGCCCGGGGCGGTTCGACCCGGGTCACACCGGCTTCGGCGGACGGCGCAACCAGAGCGGACCAGCGGTAGGCCCGGGCGAGGCCGGCATGCTCGCCCCAGCGCTCCTGTTCCCGGAGGAATCCCAGCGCCTGGCGCATCGTTGCGTGAAAGGCGGCATCGTCGGTGATGCCGCCGGACGCGGCCGGTCGAGACGCAGCCGGGGGCTGCGCCGGGACCGCAGCCCCGGGGTCGGCGACCGGCACGGCCGGCGGTGAGACAGGGCTCGGCGTCGTTCGGTGCCACCATTGCCGGAGTCGCCCCAGGGGCAGCGGCGGCAAGTCGCCGGCCTGCTCCGCGGCCTTCGACAGGCCCGTGAGGGCCTCGTCGAGACGCGCCCGGGCGGCGGGATCCCCCGCGTCCGGCGCCCGTTCCAGCAGAGCGATCATGCGCTCGCTCTCCAGATAACCCAGCGCCGCCGCCTGTGCCGCCTCGCGCCGGGGATGCAGTTCGCCGGCGAATTGCGAGATGAGGGCGGCGGTGATCTCCAGCGCCTCGGCGAACCCCGAGACGCCCCCGGCGCCGAGCTGGCCGAGGGCGAGGTAGCCGAGGACGCGCAGATCCTTGGCCTCGTCGCAGAGGATGCCTCGGCAGCCCTCGACAATGAGCGGAAAATCCGTGCCCGCCAGGCGCGCCACTTCGGCCTGCACCGCCTCGAAGCGCTCACCGTAGCGCGGATCCCGCCCGGTGGGCTCGGGGGTAAGGGGGCGCAGCATCTCCGGGAGAGCCTGCGGCGGCGGGCTGACCTTGCCCGCCGCGGGCAAGGCGGCCGCCTGGGCAGTTGCAGTCATGATGGCCGCCTCCCCCCTGCGACCAGGGACTCCAGCAACTCACTGGACGTCGAAGGCATTCGGCCAAGGCCGGCGTCGGCGGCGGGCATCGGTTCGTGGAACGGATCCACCACCGTGGCGTCGAGGCTTCGCCCCTGCAGCAGGTTCGCCAGCAGCGCAGCGGGCGGAGTACGGAAGAACAGCAGCAGGCTGGGATTGCCGGTGGGCGAGCCCGGCTGCCAGAGAAAACAGGGGCGCCAGCGGCCGCGGCCGATAATGCGCTCGGCCAGGCGCAGCCACCACTGGATGGAGCGCGCCGGAAGCGCCTGCTCCAGCGGCAGTCGCAGGCCCCATCCCACCCGGGGCGCGGTGCGCCGCTCCACCTGCCGGAACAGCTCAACAGCCCGGTTGAGATGACTCAGGCAGGCGGCCTGGGCGAGCCCGGGATAGAGTCCGTCGAGAAACTCCTGGGCGCCGAGTTCCGAGGGGAGTCCGGCGGCCGGGCGACGGGGCCCGGCGTCGATGCGGTCCACCCATTCCAGCACCGTGCGCAGGGGCTCATTGCTCCAGGGCTGGCTCAGGAGATGGACCGCCGCCTCCAGAAACCCCTCGGCATGAAGCGCCAGGGCCCCCGGCCAGATCTCCCGCTCCCGCGCCCCGAGGACCTGGAAGACCACGAACGGGTACTGCCGCCCGCTGCGATCCGCGCTTGGGCGGATGGAAAACACCACGGGAGCCTCCTCCCAGGTGCCGCCGAAGATGCCGTGGCGAATCCACGCCTGCCCCGGCGTGCCGGCATCGCCATGTCGCGCCGCGAGACTGACGCCGCCCTGCACCCATTGGTCGAGCGCCTGGGTTTCGCGGTGGGCGATGTTGTGCTTGATGAATTCGCACTGCACGGGCAGCTTGCCGAAGCAACCGACCAGGGTCTGGCCGCAGGGTTTGGGAGCCGGCGGGCTGGCCGGGCGGGAGCGGAGAAAACCGAACATCAGCGCACCTCCGCCAGGGCCGCGGCCATGTCCGTACCGGCGGCAAACAGGGCCCGGGGCGGCTTGAAGCGGCGCAGCAGTTCGCCGCTGAACAATGCGCGATCCTGGTCCGTGCGCACCCTGAAACGCACGGGAATGGGGTCCCGGCTGCCGGCCGCGATCCGCCAACGGGCCCTGAAGATGTTGCTGCTCTCGGCTGTCAGGTCGGCGGCGTCCAGCAGGTGGAAAAGCCCCCAGGGGCCGGTCGCCTGCAACTCGGCGAGGGCGGCGCCCCGGCTGATCGTGCCGGAGACCCGGGCGCCGATGCGCTGCTGATCGCCGGGCCAGCTGAAGCGGCGCCACTGCTGGGGACCATTACGGTAGCGGTAGGCCTGGCCGTTGGATTCCAGGAGGATTTCGCTCAATCCGGAAGTGGGCACCGGGTAGACGTGGAATACCACCTCGGGGCCGGTGCCGCCCTTCCGGAAAAAGGCCTCCGAGATGCGCCGTGCGGTGGCCAGATTTTCAAGGAATTCCCGCGAGAAGCCCGGCCGGACACCAAGCCAGGAGCGCTGGCGCCAGCCGCCGCGGGTCGGTTCCAGGTAGGGCGCCAGCGTCTCGTCGACGAAGGACCACAGAACGCCGCCGCCCGGCTGGAAGAAACGGCCCACATCCTCGATGGCGGCGTCTTCCCCGTCCCGCACGAAGGGGAAGCGGCCGGCAAGACGCCCCCGGTAGGCGCTGACCACGTCCGCCCGCCAGCGGGCCTCGATGTGCCGTCGCGCCAGGCTCACCACCTGCCGCCAGAGCTGCGTCACCGGCAGGGTCAACAGCGGCTTGATGGCCTCCTGGGTCTCGGCGCCGGTGCCATTGAGCAGGCTGGCGGTACTCACCCAGACTCTATAGATCTCGGTGTCCGAACCCCGCCCGGAGAGCAGCCGCGCCGCGTAGCGCTCGGCATCCCGGGACAGGTCGGCGGATGCCGCGAGACGCTCCGTTGCGTTCTTCAATTCGGTAAGCAGCAGCAGGTACTGGTTGATCAGGTCGCTGGTGCTCTTGTTCTCGCTGGGGTTCGCGAAGCGGCGCAGATCGGAGAACGCCCCCTCCAGCTCGGGCACCCGGGGCCGGGCGTCGAACTCCTTGGGGAGCTTCGCGCCGACACCGGCGTCGGGCAGGTCGTGGAGATTGATATTGCGGGCAGTGACCTGCATCAGCTCCCCCACCGGCCCGTCGCTGCGGGCAAGGCGCAGCAGCACGGTCGCAGCTTCGTCCAGGGAGGCGGGGGCCTTGGGGCGCGCGGCGCCCAGAAATGACAGCCAGTGCCTGGCGTAATCGGAAAAATAGCGACGGCGGATGCCGTTTTTCAGTTCTGCCGCCAGCTCCGCATCCACCGTTACGGCCGCCGCGCCCGCGGGAGCTTCCGCCACGGCCCCATCCAGAGGTGCGCTCAGAACCCAATCGCCGCGGCTCGCCGTGGCGATGACGTCGTCCAGGGCCTCGCGGGTGAAACCGTACCAGCCCTCGGCACTGTAGAAACGCTGCAGCCGCCGCTGCGCCGAGAGCAGTCCCCGATTCTCACCGGTAAGGAGATCCTGCATCGACAGGCTGCCCAGCTCACCCAGGCCCCGGTGGCGGATGCGTGCGTACAGCCGCTCGGCATCCGGCGGCGTGCTGAGCTGTTCCCGGGCCTGGGCCACCAGCCCTTCACGCAGCGGCCAGCCGCGCAACGCCGGTTCCTGCTCCAGACGCTGCAGGTAGTAACGGGCCAGGTCGACCAGGTGAGGCGCCCGTTCGCGCGCTGCCTCGTGCCCCTGTTCACCGTCGACGAGGCCGAGTCGCCGCGCCCACAGGTCGCTGGCGAGGCCGGCGGCGGAGTCCAGGTCCAGCCGCTCATGGAATCGCGCCGCCGCCAGGTAGGTGCGCAGGGACGTGTAGTACGCCTGACGCAGCGCCTCCCGCGCTTCCGGCTCCGCGCTCTGCCACTGCCGGGAATGGTTCTCCAGCCGGTACTCCAGGGCGGTCAGCACGGGGTCGCGGAAATGGGAGCCGAGCAGCCGGAACAGCACCTGCTCGACCCCCGGCAGCAGCTCTCCGGCGGAGTACACCCCCAGACGCAGCGGCCAGGGCCGGTGCGCCCGGTGGGCCAGGAGACGCTGGCGGTACCCATGGAGCGCCTCGAGCTCCCGATACGTCTCGATCGGGGCCCCGGCGCCGGCCGAGGACACCGCAGCCGCCACCCGCGAGCGGCCCTCGGAGAGCAGCAGTGCGTTGGCCGTGTAGGCGCCGCTCAGACCCACCAGCGTCAGCCCGATGATGCCCAGCGCCGCGGCCAGCGCCGAGCCTTTGAGCCAGCGGCCCCAGATCAGGCGCCGCCGGTTGCTGCGCACCGCCCCGGGGAGCTGAAAGATGACATCGGTGAACAGGCGTTTGATGAAGTACGGGCGCTTTTCCCCGGTCTCGGTGCCTGCCGCGGGCGCCAGGCCGAAGGCCTGGCGCAGGCCGCCCAGGGCTCGCTGCAGGGGCGTGCCCTCCTGGGTGCTGCTGGTGAAGTAGACTCCGGCCAGCAGCGGCGTCTCCTGATACGGATTGGCTCGAAACAGCAACCGCACGAACTCGCCGAGGGTTTCGCGCGCCGCCAGGAACTGGCTCGGAAAGTCGTAGAGCTCCGCCTTGCGCCGCTGGCTGCGCTGCATGGACAACTTGCGCAGGCGCAGCTCGCACAGCCGCTGGTGAAGGGTCTGCATGTGCTCGGCGAAGGCGTCCACGGCCGGAGACACATCCGGCCCGGCGGCGTCCAGCAGGTAGGCACCCCAGACCTGCTCCCGCTCGCTCTCGCCAAGATCACTGAAGTAGGCCTCGAACCCCTGAATGAGATCGCACTTGGTGAACACGAGGTAGACGGGGAACACCAGGGCCAGCTCGCGGATCAGCTCATCGATGCGCTCGCGGATGATCTTGACATGCCGCTCCAGGGCCGCCGAATCGGCGGTGAGCACGTCGCTGACGCTGATGGCAACCAGCACGCCGTTGATGGGCAGGCGGCGCCGGTGACGGCGCAGCAGGCGCAGGAAGGTCAGCCACTCCTCCCGGTCGTCCTCCTCGGTGGTGTAGCGCCCAGCGGTGTCCAGCAGGACGGCCTGGTCGGAGAACCACCAGTCGCAATTGCGGGTGCCGCCATAGCCCCGCAGGCGGGCGTCCTGGCTGTCGGACAACGGGAAGTGCAGCCCGGAATTGCCCAGAAGCGTGCTCTTCCCGGCCGCGGAGGGACCGATGATCATGTACCAGGGCAGGGTATAGAGGGCCGCGGCGCCGCGGTGGCCACCGCCCAGTTCCGAGGTCTTGAGGGACTGCACCGCCGCGTCCATCTTCTCGCGAATAGCGGCGATGTCCGCTTCGCGGGCCGCGGCCCCGGCGTCCGTCTGGGCGGCCAGTTCGGCCTGCAGCTTGCGCCCCCGATGGCGCACCAACAGCCAGCGCAGCAGCAGCGCCAGCATACCCAGCGCGATGATGCCGGCGATGATCCACAGGCGGTCAGTGGCACCGGTCAGCCCGACGCGCGGCCCGGCAAACCAGACGATGGCGCACAGGGCAAGCAACCCGGCGGCCATTGGCCCGCCGTGGCGGGCCAGGGCTCGGCCGCCGCGCAGCACAAACGCCATGCCGCCCATCAGTTGGCCTCCGGCGCGCCTGCGCCGCCGGGTGCCGGCCTTGCCGTCACCGGCGCGAGCCGGGTTTGCGCCAGGGACTCCGCCGCGCTGGCGATGGAGACCACTGCCGCCTGCGTGGCGCGCTGACTCAGGGCCAGGTAGCCCGTGTAGCCCAGCAACACCGTGGCCGCGGTGACGGAGGCGATGACCCAGTAGGGCAGGTGCCTGCCGACCCGCTGGAAGACACCGACCTGGGGTGTGCCGTTGTTGGACAGGCGCGGGTCGCTGATGCCGCGATAGGCGTCGATCTGGCTGCGCAGATCCACCTGCAGTGCCATGAGCTGCTCCAGGCCGCGCAGGCGATAGACGCCCTCGAAGCCGAGCTGCAGGCAGACATAGTAGAGCTCGAGCAGATCGGCGTTCGGCTCGCCGCCCTGGCGAAGGGCGTTCAGGCGCCGGAAGAAACCCTCGCCCGCCAGGTGTTCGCCGAAGAAGCCGAGCTGCAGCGGCTGGCTCATCCACTCGACGCGGCCCGGCCACTCGGAGGCAAGCACGGACTCGTCCACGAAGGCCGCCAGGGCGTACTTGGCGTCCTCTACCGCGGCGGCGGGAAGCTGCCTCTCGAAGGCCATATGCTCCAGGGTGTCGAAGCCGGCCAGCACCCGCTCGCGCAGATCGGAGGGCAGCTCCGCGGAGTCGCGGCCCCAGCGCAGCGGCATCGCGATGGCCAACAGTTCGGCGCAGCACTCGAGCAACGGATTGGTCGGCGCGGGGCTGGCCACGGCTATTCCTCAATGCTCAGCAGGTCGATGGAAGCGCTGGCGAAGGCGCGGGGCAACAGCAGGGCGAGGGTCTGGTGCTCCAGCACGCGGGGCCAGAACTCGCCGCCGGCTTCCAGGCGGAAGTATTCGTAACCGCTCTTGACGGGGAGGCGGTTCGGCGGACGCTGGACATGCCTTGCGGGCACCCCCTGCAGCGCCGTCGACAGGATCATTTCGATGTCCTCTCGGGCGCCGATCTTGATCTGACGGGCAAAATCTCCGGCCCAGGCCGGATCGTCCGCCTCGAAGCGCACGGCGAGAAAGAAGGTGCCGCGTTGCAGCAGCCGGGGGTCGATGCTGCGGGCCACCCGCAGGGCATCGGTTTCCGTCTCCAGGCGCACGCCGCTCATCGGGCTCGGAACCGCGTCGCTCAGCAACGCGTCGATGGTGCTCTCGCAGGCTGCGAACAGCTCGCCGAGCCGGCCGTGATCGTAGTCCGGCAGCCCGGCAGGCAAGGCATCGCCCTGGAAGGCGGCGAGCGCCGCGATCAGCCGCACCAGTTCCAGGTAGACAGTCTCGGGGTGGGCCGCGCCGGTGCTGCGATGGTGGGCCAGGGCCGCGTGGCCTGGGCTCAATACCTGAAGCAGCAGGAACTGGGAGAGATCGGAAGGCCCGAAGTCGGCCACCGCGCCGAGGCGCCGGCGGCGTTCGTCCAGCACGCGGATGCGGGCGAGCAGGCGTTGCTCGATGCGCGCCAGGATCTCCAGCAGCGCCCCGCTGGCGGCAAGGCGGCACACGGCCGGCACGAAGGCCGGGTCCGGCTGCCAGCGGCCGTCGCCGCCGCGGCGCAGTTCCAGCACCTGAACCGAGGCCACCCCGCTTTGCGGCTGTTCGCCCTGCGAGAGCACCAGGTTGGGGCGTGCCAGTGCCACCTCGCGAAGGCGGGAGGCATCGTGCTGATCCGGGATCTCGCGGTATTCCACGTCCCAGGCGCAGCTATTCAGGGGCTCGCCGTAGCCGGTGATGCCCCGGGCGGAATCATTCGCCGGAAGCCCGGCGTAGACAGCCGCGCGTTCGGCCTCCGCGGGCAGGGTCAGGCCGCAGGCCGCTTCGGGAGGGGCCACGTAGTCGACCAGGCGCCCGTCCGGCAGCAGTAGCTCGCAGCGGGTCAGGCGCAGTTGGTCGCGGGCAAGGGCGGCCTCCTCGTAGGCCAGATCGAGCACACCCCAGGCAAACGGTCGCTGGGCCCGGTCACGGGCCACCAGCTCGCGGGCGTGGTAGTGGTCCCACAACTGGAAGTGCTGCTGGCCCAGGAACACCCCCTCGGCCCAGACCACACGCTGGTAATCCCTCACCCCGGCAACCCCCCTGTTGGCCCTGTCGGTGGCTACTCGACCACGAGGGCACTGCCGCGCAACGAGATCCGGACTTCGTCGGCCAACCGCCGTCCGACCCAGGAATCGGGCAGGGTCTGAATGCCCTTCCAGGACTCGCCGTTCACAGACCGGAACACCGCCATCACACCCAGGAAGCGCGCGTCGTCGTGGCGCGCCATCTCGACCGTGCGGGTGTAGGCGGGATCCATCACCAGTTCCTCCCTCACCAGCAGGGCGTTGCCCAGGGTGGCCAGGTCGGCGCGCCACAGCTCGTCGAAGGACGCGGCGCGGAAATCCTCGGCCTGGGAGAGCTGGTAGAGACGGACCACCACGGGGAGTGGCTCGCTGTCCTCGTTCATGTTCAGGTTGGCGGTGGACGACAGCCGGACGCCCACCGCCGGCGTGGCGCAGCCCGCGAGCAGGGCGCAGGCGGCCAGCAGGACAAGGCCGGCCGCGGGAAGCCTGGAACGCGGGTTCAGCATGGGGAATCCTCCAGGCCGCGGGGCCAGTGGCTGGCCTCGCGGCTGCGTGCGTAGGCGGCCGCCACGGGGGCCAGGGATCCCTGGGAAGAGCGGGGAGAAAACAGCGAAAGCGGGTTGCACAGGCGCAGCCGCAACCGGTCGCCGGGTGATGGGCCGCGGGAGAGCTCCCCGGCGCTCTCCAGCAGGGCGAGCTGATGATTGGCCAGGTCCTGGAGCAGATTCCGGAGGCTGTCGGCACCGTGCTCGGATTCGAGCCAATCGCGCAGGACATCGCGAATCGCGCGGCCCTTGAAGGCCTCGAAGCCGTCCATGAAGACCCGCGAGTAGGGAACGCCGAACTCCTCGGCGAAACGGCGCTGGCCCTCGATCAGGCG
>CAZAQB010000055.1:0-21206 GCA_964487155.1 uncultured Ectothiorhodospiraceae bacterium | reverse complement strand
GCGACCCTGATCGGGGGGCGTCACCGCCCCCCGCCCCTGAACGACTTGCGGCCCCCTCGGGGGCCGTTTTTTTGGGGGCCGCGAGATGCACGCGAAATGCACGAGAAATGCGACAAGAGACAGGGCCGCAGATGAACGCGGATGCACGCTGATGGAGGACAAGCGTGCGGTTGCGGGATGCGAAGCTCCGGGTGAGGGCCGGCCACAGTCGCGGTCCTGGGCCTCGGTGCCGCTCAAGTAATCTGCGCTAATCCGCGTTCATCTGCGGCTGAACTCTTGCCGTTTCCATATTGCGTGCATTTCGCGTGCATCTCGCGGCGAATCCTCTCCCGGTCAGCCAAGCCGAGCCACCGCATGCTGCGGCGGCGTTCGCGCGGGCGGGCCTGTTGGGAGCAGCACTTGTGCCGCCGCCCGGGCCCTGGCGCCGGGCGGATCACGGGTCCACGCATCGCGACGCTGTTACCGCGGCGTGTACACTGTCGCTTGAGGGTACGTTCGCAGGGAGGGGATCTGCCCAACGGCTTTGCGCCCCACCGGGCAAGGACAGAGGAAGGGAGTCACCCGACGGTCCGAGGGGATCGTGGGCTGGTGGCCGGGAGCAACAGCCACGAGGATGTGCACACATCCCCGCGCCTGCGCTCCCTCGGCACCGCCAGCCGCGGCAGCGGCAGCCCCGGTGGCCCGGATAACAGGCCGCACGACACCTTGCAGCGTTGCGGCGGCGCCCCGGCAGTTCTTGGGTGAGCTGGGGGCGCCGTTTTCTTTTGCCATGCAGACATCCGCACCAGCGTCTGCGGTGGCTGGGCGAGCCCAGCGAAGCGGCCCCGCCCCGTCGCCATGGCAGGGGCCAATCGGGCGTTTAACGGCCTGCCAATCCCGCCACGCCCCGAGTATGGCAGCGCCCCGGGGCGCGAACTGTAAAAGTCTGTGAAGCCGGCTGAATTCGCCCGCCCCCGCCTGCGCCCGCCAGGTATCGGACTATCGGGCAGGTCGATTGAGATTTTCCACAACCCCTCCGGCAGCCCCGGAAGTCAGCGGAGGCTGCATCTCAGGTTGCTGAAAGGAGAGCCAATGAGGGCTCTGCGGGCGAGAACGCCAACTCGCTGGTCGAGTCGGGTCAGAGCCGCACTTACACCTTCTACGGCACCGCGGAGAGAACGGCTACCTGGTCTCCAGCTACGGCGCAACCTTCGGCAACCAGGCGCCGGTGACCTCGGTGTTCACGGCCAGCGCCGGGCAGGAGACCCGCGTGCCGCGGGTGCAGCCCACCGGTTTCAAGCCTGTACTCAAGTACGCACGAAAACGGCCGATCGTCCAGTGACCCGCAAGCCGCCCCGTGCCAACGTCCCAGGTGCAACGTTGCAGGGCGGCGCCCCGTCCGATACGGAATGTTAAAAGTCCGATGGGCCGACAGCCGGGCCGATGCGGCGGGAAACTCCGCAACCCCGGCCCTGTCGAAGCGCTACAGAGGGGAATGAGCGGGGTGGCGGGTCCCGCAGCAGAATCATCGTCCTGCCATTTGATCCTGGTCAGAGGGACCCAGGCCGAGCCCGGCTAGGGTGCCCGGTGGTGGATTGTGAGCCCCCGGGGGCAGCCCCGCAGTTGCCGCCGCTCAGTATTCCCCCCGGAGGTTCACCGAAGGGTCGCGAAGCCCCCTGACGGACACCGGAGCTGGAGACCACGGGCCGAGGGCCGATAAGGGCGGGAGGCCCGGCCGCCGAAAATTTCAGCCAATGCGCCGGAACCGGTCCCGTGGGCCCGCAGCCGGCGTGCGACTCATGAGCTTCGGGCGGGCCGCGACGCCGGCCCCGGGGCTGCAAACCGGATCACGGAGACTGTGTCGATGATGTGGAGACTGGTACAGCCGGGCGCGGGCCGCGCCCTGGTTCTCGCGGCGGCCCTCGCCCTGGCATGGGGAGCTACCGGCCTGGGGGCGGCCGAGGAGTCCGGGCGGCTCGACGAGGCCGCGCCGCCCACGGAGGCCGCAACCGCGGGCCCCGAGACGGTGGAGGGGTCCGAGCAGGCGTCCACGGATTACGCCGAGGACGTCCAGGTGCTGGAGCGCGAGGGCCTGCGGGTGGAGTTCACCGCGGTCCCCGCCCTGGGGCGCTTCGAGGGCGGCCGGGATCTGATGCGCGGCGACCGGGCCCGGCTGCGCTTCAAGATCACCGACCAGGAAACCGGCGAGCCGGTGTCCGGCCTGTATCCCGGCGCCTGGATGGACCTCAAGAAGACCGCCACGGGCGAGGCCAGCGAGACTCTCGACTGCAAGGAGCGGATCTCCCTGTACCTCAGTGGCACCACCGGCATGCGTCCGCTGCTGGACATGAACAGCTACTTCATCCTGGCCATGAACAACGACGCCAGCATCTCGGTGATCGACCCGGCGGTGCTGGTGGCCGGCGTGCCCGACAACTTCTTCACCCAGATCCTGCTGCGCGGGCCGGGCGGCGACTGGACCAAGTCCGCCGAGGACAAGCTGCTCTACGTCAGCGTCCCGACCGAGAACGTGGTGGCGGTGGTCAACGCCGCAAACTTCAAGGTGGAAGGCTACGTGGACGTGGGCACCAAACCCCTGCGGGTGGCTCTGCAGCCCGACGGCCGCTACCTGTGGGTGGCCAACAACGGCGAGCGGAATGAACAGAGCGGCGTCACCGTGGTGGATACCGAGAGCCGCGAGCCGGTGACGACCATCGAGACCGGCACCGGCCACCATGAGCTGGCCTTCAGCAGCGACAGCCGTTTTGCCTTCGTCAGCAACCGCACCGGCGGCACGGTCACCATCATCGACGTCGAGAATCTCGAAGTGGTGCGCCAGGTGGACGTGGGCGAGGTCGCCATCGATGTGGCCTACTCCAGTTCCAGCGAGCTTCTCTATGCGGTGGACGCCGCCGCCGGTGCCATCCGGGTCATCGACCCCGAGACCGGCGACCAGCGCGCCCGAATCGACCTGGATCCCGGCCTCGGCCCGCTGGAGTTCGCCGAGGGCGGGCGCTGGGGTTTCGTGGTCAACCCGGGGGCCGACGAGGTGCACATCATCGATGCCTCCGACAACAGCCGGGCGCACACGGTGGGCGTGGAGGGGCGGCCCTACCAGGTCGGCTTCTCCCGCAGCTTCGCCTACGTGCGCGCCATCGGCACCTCCAAGGTGGCCATGATCGACCTCTCCGAGCTGGAGGGGAACGATCTGCCGCCGGTGCACGGCTTCGACACCGGCAACCAGGCACCGGGCCAGGCCAAGCGGCTCAGCATCGCCAGCACTCTGGCGGCCTCGCCGGTGGATGCGGGCATGATCGCCCTGAATCCCGGCGACGATCGGCTCTATTTCTACATGGAGGGAGCCAACTGGCCCAAAGGCAGCTTCCGCAGCTACGGCCACAGCCCCCGGGCCGTGACCATCGTCGACCGGGCATTGCGGGAAGCCGACCCCGGCGTCTACCAGAGCGAGGCGAAGATCCCCAAGGCGGGCACCTACAACATCGCCTTCGTGCTGGAGGCGCCGCCGGTGCTGCACTGCTTCACCATGGAGGCCGATGTCAATCCGCTGCTCGCCGAGGCCGAGCGTGAGCCCGTGCTCCGCCTGGCCGGGGACGACCGCAACGTGGTGACCGGCGAGCCCCAGCAGCTGCGGCTGCGCTTGTGGGATCCCAATACCGAGCAGTACGTGGAAGGCCTCGAGGATCTCCAGGTGCGCTATTTCCGCGCCCCGGGCTTCGGCCGCACCGAAGTGGCCGCCACCGAGGTGGAGCCCGGCGTGTACGCCGCCGAAGTGCTGTTCCGCCGCCCTGGTGCCTACTACGTGTACGTGTCCGTGCCATCCCGGGAGCTGGGGTTCGCCGACCTTCCGTTCATCACGCTGCGCGGGGTAAGGGCAACCCGGCCGGTGTCCGACGAGCAGCCGCAGTAAGGTGGCTGGGAGGCATTCATGGCAAGGCATAGTGCGATGAGGGCAGGGCTGCTGGCGCTGCTGCTGGGGATCCTGGCGGCGGGCGCCGCCGGCGCCCACTCCGGCGAGGATCATTCCGGTGCTGAACAGGCACCCGATCCTACTCCCCTGGACGAGAAGCGGGCGGTGCGCCTGGAGCCTCTGCCGGATCTCACGCTGGTGGACCGCAGCGGCGCCAAGCTGCGCTTTGTCAGCGAGGTGCTCGGCGATGACATTGTGGTGATGGACTTCATCTACACCAGCTGTACCACCGCCTGCCCGGTGCTGACCGCCATTCTAAAGCAGGTGCAGAACAAGCTGGGTGATCGGGTGGGGGATGACGTCGCCATGGTGTCCCTGACGGTGGACCCCGTGACCGACACGCCGGAGCGGCTCGGCCGCTACGCCGACGAGCACGGCGCCGGCGCGAACTGGCGCTTTCTTACCGGCCCCAAGGCGCGGGTGGACGGCCTGCTGGAAAAGCTGGGCGCCTACACGCCCGATTTCGAGGACCACCCCGTCTCCATCATGGTGGGCGATTCCCGGCGCAACGTCTGGTATCGCTTCTTTGGATTCACCGCTCCGAGCAACGTGCTGGCGGCGGTGGAGAAACTCACCCGGGCCCGCGACCCGGCCCAGACCGCCGCCGCCGTGCGGCAGGAAGGATGATTGCCATGACGAGCCGTTCCCACGTGCTGCTGCTCTCCGGCCTGCTGGCCCTGGTGCCGACCCTGGTCCTTGGCCATGGGGGAGAGCACGAAGCCGAGCAGATGCTGGAGCTCGGCGAAAAGCTGAGTCGTACCGCACCCGCCGAGGAAGCGGGCGGAATGACGCCGAAGGAAGAAGACAAGGCACGGGAGTACTTCACCGACTTGCCAGTAGTTGACCAGAACGGCCAGGAGCTGCGTTTCTACAGCGACGTGCTGCGCGGGCGCACGGTACTGATCGACTTCATCTTCACCAATTGCGAGGACGCCTGCCCGATCGCCACCGCCAAGCTCAACCAATTGCGTAACACCCTCGGTGAGCGCTTCGGCAAGGAGGTGTTCTTCATCAGCATCAGCGTCGATCCGGAGCGGGACACCCCCAACCACATGAAAGCATTCGCCGCCGAGCAGAACGCCGATGTGCCCGGCTGGCTCTGGCTCACCGGCAAGCCGGAGCACGTCAACCGGATCATCAAGCGCTTCGGCCAGTACACCGCGGACTACGAGAACCACACCACACTGATGCTCGCGGGCAACGTGCCCAAGAAGCACTGGACCAAGATCCAGCCCATGGCGGATGTCTCGCAGATCGCCCTGAAGCTCACCAGCCTCCAGGTCGACCTCTGACATGGGAGGCCAGGGCCTGTCTCGGGCCCGGTGTGCGGGCTTCGCGGCCCTCGCCCTGGCCCTCCCGATGGCATTACACGCGGCGGCGGCGGAGCTGACCGATCTGCAGCAGCGGGGCAAGGTCATTTACAACCGCGGCGTCAGCCCTTCCGGCGAGCCGATTCAGGCGCTCGTAGGGAGCACCGGGGTGCCGCTGCCCGCCCGCAGCTTTCCCTGCGCCAGCTGCCATGGCCGGGACGGCAAGGGCCGGCAGGAGAGCGGCATCATCCCCAGCGACATCCGCTGGAGCCGGCTCGCCCGCAGCTACGGCGGCACCACCGCCAAGGGCCGGCGGTTCTCCGCCTACGACCAGGCGAGCCTCGCCCAGGCCATCACCGCCGGCATCGACCCGGCGGGCAACCGGCTCAACGAGGATATGCCCCGCTTCCGCATGGCCCCGGAGGATCTGGACGCCCTGGTGGCCTACCTGAAGGTGCTGGAGCAGGATCTGGACCCGGGCGTGGGACCCGAGCGGCTGGTATTCGGCACCGTGCTGCCGGAGGCCGGCGGCGGCCGCGGCGTGGCGGATGCGGTGCGCTCGGTGATCGAGGCCGCCTTCGAGGATCTGAACGCCGGCGGCGGCATCTATGGCCGGCGCCTGGAACTGCGGGTCCGCCGGGCCGGGTCGCCGCAGGAGGCCCGGGCGGCCGCCGAGGCGCTGATGGCCGGCGGCGAGGTGTTCGCCCTGCTGGCCCCCTTCAGTGACGGCCTGGACGCGGAACTCGCCGGACTGGCTGAAACCCACAAGGTGCCGGTGGTGGCGCCGTTCACCGGTCATGCCCCCGCCGACCGGACGCTGGGCGATTTCGCGTTCTTCCTGTTTGCCGGCCCCGAGACCCAGGCCCGCGCCCTGGTGGACTACGCCGGCGGCCGCATGCCCGACGCCTCCATCCCCGTGGCAATGGTGCATGGTGACGCCGACCGGGACGCGCGGGTGGTCGACGCGATCCGCCGCCAGGCCCGCCACTGGAGCTGGAGCGGCTTGCAGGTGGAGCCCATGCCCGAAGCGGCCGGCAAGCTGCGAGCCCTGGTGGAGGCGCAGCGCAGCCGGGGTGTCTCGACGCTGTTCTTCGCCGGCGAGGGCCCGCAACTGGCACGGCTGCTGGAGGCCGCCGCCGCCGCCAACTGGACGCCCTACGTCTACGCCGTGGGCCCGGAGGTCGCATCCGGCGCGCTGCAGGCGCCGGAGGCCTTCCACCGGCGCATCTATCTCTCCTATCCCACCCTGCCGGCCGACGTCTCGGCGGAGGGCCGCAGCAAGTTCGGCCGTTTCCATGCGGAGCACGGCCTGCCCCGCCGCGCCCTGGCAGCCCAGGTGGCTGCCTACGTGTCGGTGCGGATGGTGGCGGAGGCCCTGCGCCAGCAGGGCCGCGCCATCAGCCGCGAGGGGCTGGTCGAGGGCCTTGAGGACCTCTACGAGTACGATACCGGGCTCGCACCACCCATCACCTACGACGGTGCCCGGCGCATCGGTGTCAAGGGGGCCCACGTGGTCTCCGTCGACCTCAAGCGCCGCCAGGTCGCCGCCGAGTCGTCCTGGGTGGAGCCCCGCTGACCGAGAGAGTTCTGGCGATGTTCAAGTTCTTTCCCGACCGTCTGCGCCGTGGCGGGCGCATTGGGCTGCTGGCGCTGCTGGTGGCCCTGCCCGTGCTGGCCGGCCCGCCGGTGGCCACCGTCAACGGTGAGCCCATCCCCCCCCAGGCCCTGAAGCGCAAGGTGGATCACTTCATGGCCAGTGGCAACTTGAACGCCGCCGGCGGAATCTTCAATCCCAACGTCTATGCGAAGGCCCGGCGCGAGCAACTCGATGAGCTCATCGACCAGGAACTGCTCTGGCAGGAGGCCCGCCGGCAGGACCTGCTGCCCACCGAGGGCCAGGTCATCGAGGCGGTGGAGCGCGAGCGTGCCGAGTATCCCAACCGCCAGTCCTTCATCGTGTCCCTGGAATCCCGGGGCCTGACCCAGGAGCAGTTCCAGCAGGAAACCCGACGACGCCTTGCCGGCGCCTTCCTGCTGCGCCAGGAGGTCTACGCCAAGATCCGTATCAGCGATCAGGAAGTGAAAGACTTCTACCGCGATCATGAGGATGACCTCCGGGGCGAGGAGCGCCTGCGACTGCGCCAGGTGCTGCTGGCGCTGCCCCGCGAGGCAGACGCCGAGACGCTGCGCGCGGCCCAAGCGCAGGCCCAGGCGGTGCTGCAGCGCATCCGCTCGGGTGAGGACTTCGCCGCGCTCGCCCGTGAGGTCTCCGACGGCGCCAACGCCGGCCGCGGCGGCGACATGGGCCTGATCACCCGCCAGCAGCTGCCGCTGGCCCTGCAGGGCCCGCTGGCGCGGGTGGAGGTGGGCGAGATCAAGGGGCCGCTGCGCTCGCGCCAGGGTTTCCACGTGATCCGCGTGGAGAGCCGCGAGCCGGGCGCCCTGCCGCCCCTGGATGAGGCCCGGGAGCCGATCCGCAACTACCTCGCCCGCCAGCGCGGCGAACAGCTCATCGAGGAATACGTGGCCGGCCTGCGCGAGCAGGCCGATATCCAGGTGAACCTGCAATGAGCCGAGCGGCCCGCCCATGAGCACCGCCGAACGGCCCGCCGGCGCGCCGCAGACCCGGGAGGCCGCCGAGCAGGCCCTCTGCGAGACCCTGGGCGCCGAGGGCCGGCTCAGCGAGGCCCAGCTGGACCGGGCCTGGCGGTTGCAGCGCGAGCAGCTCGCCGGCGAGCCGCTGTGGAACGTGCTGGCCCGGCTCGGCGTGCTGCCCGAGCGGGAGGTCATGGGCTGCCTGGCGCGGCTCACCGGTCTGCCCCTGGCGCTGGGCGCCGATCTGCCGGAGCGTCCGGTGCTGCCGGCCCGGCTGTCGCGGCGCTTTCTGGTGGAGCGCTGCGCCCTGGTGCTCGACGAGGCGCCGGGGCTGCTGATCGTCGCGGTGACCGACCCCTACGACAGCTACCTGCAGCATGCGCTGCGTTTCGCCTGCGGGGTCAGCCCCGAGTTTCAGCTGGCCCTGCCCTCCGAGCTGGAGGCCGCCCTGGAACGCCTGGGGCTGGAGGCCGAAGCCGAGGCCCAGGCCTCCGGCGCCGAGGCCCGAGAGGCCTATGAGGCGGATGCCGAGCGGCTGCGGGAGATGGCCAGCGAGGCGCCGGTGGTGCGCCTGGTGAGCCAGCTCATGCAGCGGGCGGTGGAGGCGCGGGCCTCCGACATCCACGTCGAGCCCTTCGAGGATCAGGTCCGGTTCCGCTACCGGGTCGACGGCGTGCTGCGGGACGTGGACTCCCGGCCCACCGAGATGGCCTCCGCGGTGGTCTCGCGCATCAAGATCATGGCCAACCTGAACATCGCCGAGCGCCGCCTGCCCCAGGACGGGCGCATCCGCATCCGCGCCCTGGGCCAGGACATCGACCTGCGGGTGTCCACCGTGCCCACCCTGCACGGCGAGAGCGTGGTGCTGCGGCTGCTGCACCGGGCGGACGTGGCCCTCGACTTCCAGATCCTGGGCTTCGACGACGCCATGGCCGAGCGCCTCAAGGACATGCTGGCCCATCCCCACGGCATCTTCCTGGTCACCGGGCCCACCGGCAGCGGCAAGACCACCACCCTGTACGCCGGGCTGCGCCACCTGAACACGCCGGAGCGCAAGATTCTCACCGTGGAGGATCCGGTGGAATACAACCTGGAGGGCATCAACCAGATCCAGGTGAAGCCCCAGATCGGGCTCGGTTTCGCCGCCGCGCTGCGCTCCATCGTCCGCCAGGACCCGGACATCATCATGATCGGCGAGATGCGCGACCGCGAGACTGCCGAGATCGCCGTGCAGTCGGCGCTCACCGGCCACCTGGTACTCTCCACCCTGCACACCAACGACGCCGCCGGCAGCATCACCCGGCTGCTGGACATGGGCGTGGAGGACTACCTGCTCACCTCCACGGTACGGGCGGTGCTCGCCCAGCGCCTGGTGCGGCGGCTGTGCGCCGAGTGCCGGGAGCCGGCGGCGGTCCCCGATGCGCTGGCCCGGCGGCTGGGCCTGGAAGACACCGGCGGCGGCCCGCCCACCGTGTACGTCGGGCGCGGCTGCGAGGCCTGCGGCGGCACCGGCTACCGGGGCCGCAGCAGCATCGCCGAGTTCATGGTGGTCAGCGAGGCGCTGCGCGAGCTGGTGCTGGCCCACGCCGACGCCGGCCGGCTGGCGGCCCAGGCCCGCCAGGAGGGTATGCACAGCCTGTTCCGGGACGGCCTGAACAAGGCGCTGGCGGGCGAGACCAGCCTGGACGAGGTGTTGCGGGTCACCCGCGACGCCTGATCGGCAACCGTGGGCAGATACTGGTACAAGGCGGCGTCACCGGCCGGCGAGGTGAGCACCGGCAGCCTCGAAGGCGCCTCGGTGGCCGAGGTGGTGGCCCGCCTCCAGGCCCAGGGGCAGGTGCCGATACGGGTGGAGGAGCGCGGCCGTCCGGCGCCCCGCAGCCGGCCCCGGCTGAGCCTGCAGCGCCATCGGGTGAAGGATGCGGAGCTTGCCGCCTTCACCCGCGAGCTGGCGACCCTGCTGGAGGCGGGCCTGCCGCTCGACCGGGCCCTGGGCGTGCTCGGCGCGTTGAGCGCCAATCCGGCGCTGCTCTCGCTGGTGGAGGACATCCGCCGGCGGGTGCAGCACGGCGAGGCCCTGGGGGCGGCGTTGGCCGCGCACCCGCGGGTGTTCCCGCCGGTGTACGTGAACCTGGTGCGGGCCGGCGAGTCCGGCGGCGCCCTGGAAACCGTGCTGGGGCGGCTGGCGGAGCACCTCGAACGCAGCCGGGAGCTGCGCGAGTCGGTCACCTCGGCGCTGATCTATCCGGTGATCCTGGTGCTGGTGGCGGTGGGGGCGGTGCTGCTGCTGCTGACCTACGTGGTGCCCCAGTTCGCCCAGCTGTTTGCCGATGTGGACCGGGAGCTGCCGCTCGCCACCCGGGTGGTGGTGGGGGCCGGCGAGCTGCTGCAGAACCACGGCGTGGCGCTGCTGGCCGGCACCCTGGCCCTGGCGGCCCTGTTCCAGCGGCTGGCGCGCCGGCCCGGCCCGCGGCGCCGGTTGCAGGCGCTGGCGCTGCGCACACCGCTGGCTGGGGAGTTCCTGCGCCGGGCGGATACCGCCCGCTTTGCGCGCACCCTGAGCACCCTGCTGGGCAACGGGGTGCCGCTGCTGGAGGCGTTCCGGGGGGCGGGGGACGTGGTGGAAATGCTGCCCCTGGCGGAGCGCCTGGGCGTGGTGGCCGAGCGTCTGCGCGAAGGCGGCCGGCTCGCCGACGAGCTGGCCCGGGCCCAGGCGCTGCCGGCGTTTGCCGTGCAGATGATCCGGGTCGGGGAGGAATCCGGCGATCTGCCCTCCATGCTGGAGCGGGTCGCCGATGTCTACGAGCGAGAACTGCAGACCAGCCTGCGCCGCGCCCTGGCGGTGCTGGAACCGGCACTGATCCTGGTGCTGGGCGTGGTCGTGGCAGGTATCGTGATGTCGATTCTGGTGGCCATCCTGGGTGTCAACCAGCTGGCCTTTTGAGCGGGCGGCGCAGCCGCCGCCCGGGAGGTTGTTTTCATGGCAACGACGCGACGCGCGGCGCGCAGCCGCGGCTTCACCCTGATAGAACTGCTGGTGGTGCTGGTGATCCTGGGACTGCTCGCCGGCCTGGCCGGCCCCCGCGTGCTGGGCTACCTGAACAAGGCCAAGACCGACACCGCCCGTCTGCAGATCGAGGAATTGGGTGCCGGCCTCGATCTCTACTACCTGGACATGGGCCGCTACCCGACCACCGAGCAGGGGCTGCAGGCCCTGGTGGAGCGGCCCTCCGGCGCCGACGGCTGGAACGGCCCCTACCTGAAGAAGCCGCGCATCCCCGAGGACCCCTGGGGCCGCGAGTACCGCTACCGCGCGCCGGGCGAGCACGGCGCCTACGACCTCTACACCCTGGGCGCGGACGCCGCCGAGGGCGGCGAAGGCGACAACCAGGACGTGGTGAGCTGGCGGTGAGAGCAGGCTGCCGGCATCCCGCGGCGGGCTTCACCCTGCTGGAGATGCTGGTGGTGATGGCGTTGCTCGGCCTCGCCATGACCCTGGTGGTGCCGCGGCTTGGCACCGGCGGCCCGGCGGTGCAGGTGCGGGCGGCGGCCCGGGACGTGGCCGCCGCCGCCCGGGAGGCGCAGCTGGAGGCCCTGACCCGCAACCGGGAGGTCGATTTCACGGTGGACGCTGCCGGGGTGCACCAGGGCGGGCACCGCCTGCGGGAGTTCCCGGCCGGCCTGCGCCTGGAGCTGCCCGACCCCGAGGCCGAGAGCCTGGTGCTGCGCTTCTACCCGGACGGCAGCAGCGGCGGCGGCCAGCTGCAATTGGCGCTGGACGCCCGGCTGTACACCGTATCGGTCGACTGGCTCACCGGAGAGGTCCAGGTGCGGGAGGGCGGCGATGGGCGTCCCTGAGCGCTGCCCGGGCCGGTGCCGCAGCCGGGGCTTTACCCTGCTGGAGATGCTGGTGGCATTCACCATCCTGGTCATGGCCTTCTCGGTGGTGCTGCGGGTGTTCGCCTCCGGCGCCCGGGGCAGCGCCCGCGCCGAACGCCACGTCGAGGCGGTGGTCCAGGCGCGCGGACTGCTGGCGCGCTACGGCGCCGAGCGTCCGCTGCGTCGCCTGGACGAGCGCGGGCGGCTCGACAGCGGTGCCGACTGGTCGGTGGCGGTGGAGACCGCCGAGCCTCCCGCCGACGACCTGGCCGCCGAGCCCGCCCTGGTCCTGTATCGGCTCACCGCCACCGTGCGCTGGGAGGAGCCCGGGCAGGCGCCCCGCCAGGTCCGCCTGCAGACCCTGCGGGCCGCGCCCCGCGACCGACCCGGAAGGCTCTGAGCCATGGTGCGCTCCCCCCATCGGCAGGCGGGCCTGACGCTGCTGGAGGTGCTGGTGAGCCTGGTGCTGCTGTCCGTCGTACTGGTGGCTGTGTACGGCGCGCTGCGCATGGGCCTGCGCAGCTGGGAGTCGCTCTCGGAGCGCCACGCCGAGGCCGCCTCCGAGCGCGTGGTGCGCAATCTCCTGAGCCGCCAGGTGCAACTGCTGGCGCCGCTCACCGACGCCCGGCGCGATCCGCCGGTGGCGCTGTTCGACGGCGACCGCCAGCGCCTGCGGTTCGTCGCTCCCCTGGCCCACGCCACCCGCGGCCAGGGGCTCTACCTGGTGGAGCTGGAACTGCAGGCGCGCCGGGGCGACATCACCCCCTGGCTGCGCTACCGGCTGCTGGACCCGGAGGCCGACGGCCTGGAAGCCGCCCGGGGCGAGCCCCTGGAGCGGGCATTGCCCCTGGTGTTCGACGATGCCCGCCTCGACTACTTCGGCGCCCCGGAGCCCGGCCAGCCCCCCGGTTGGCGGGACAACTGGCCCGCCGCCGCGCGCCAGTACCCCGACCTGATCCGTCTCCAGGGCACGACCCTGTCCGGCGCACCCTGGCCGGCCGCGGTGATGGCGGTACCCGCCCGCGCCGAGGTGGACGGATGACCCGGGCCATCGTAATCCGCCGCCAGCAGGGCGTTGGCCTGGTGATCGTGCTCTGGTGCCTGGTGCTGCTGAGCGCCATCGCCGTCAGCTACGCCTTCGGCGTGCGCACCGAGGTGCGCGGCGCCCGCAACCAGGTGGAGCAGGCCCAGGCGGCCGCCCTGGCCGAGGCCGGCGTCGCCCGCGGCCTGTGGGAGCTGGCGGCCCGGCCGCCCCGGCCCGGCGACTCGCCCCGCCCCGGCGGCAGCGAGGTGCTGGCCACCGGCGAGGCCGACTGGCAACTGGCGAGCCCCGCCGGCCGGGTGGACCTCAACAATGCCACCCCGGAGCTGCTCGACCGGCTGCTGGCCGAAGCGGTGCCGGAGGCCGGCCGCCGGGCCGCGCTGGTGGCCGCCATCCAGGACTGGCGCGACCCGGACAGCCTGCGCCGCCAGGACGGCGCGGAGGACCGGGAGTACCTCGCCGACGGTACCGGCCACGGCGCCGCCGACCGGCCGTTCCGGCACCGCGCCGAGTTGCTCCAGGTGCGGGGCATGAGCCCTGCGGTGTATGCCGGCATCGCGCCCCACCTGACGGTCCACAGCCGGCTCTCCGGGGTGAACCCACGGCACGCGTCGCCCGCCCTGCTGCGCCTGCTTGGAGCCGATCCCGGGGTGCTGGAGGAGTTCCTCGCGCTGCGCACCTCGGAGCCGGACAGCCCGTTGCTGGCGACCATCGAAGTGTTGCCGAGGGGGTTCAGTTCCGCCGGCGATGCCGCCCGGGTGCTGGTGCGCGGCCGCGGCGTCACCGCCGGCGGTGCCGAGGCCCGGATGGAGGCGGTGGTGCGTCCAGGGCGTGGCCTCCGCGAGCCGCCGGTGGTGGTGGGCTGGCGGCTGCTTCACGCAGAGGCTGACCGATGAGCGCCGCTGCCAGCGTGCTGCTGCCCCTGCGGCGTTTCCGGCGCTGGTGGCTGGGGGAGCTCAGCGCTGCGTTCGGCATGGGCGGCCCGCGGGGCGCCGGTGCCGACCGCCGCCCGCGCCTGGAGCTGGATCTGGCGACCGACGATTGGCACCGCGACGGCGAGCCGGTCCCCGAGGGCGCCCTGCCCCGGGGGCCCGTGGTGGTGCGCCTGACCGGCGACTCGGTGCTGACCCACGAAGTCGATCTGCCCGCGGCGGCCGAGGAGAACCTGCGCCAGGTCCTCAGCTTCGAGATGGACCGCCAGACGCCGTTCCGGGCGGACGACGTGCTGTTCGACTACCGGGTGGCGGAGCGCGGCGAGGGGCGCCTGCGGGTGCTGCTGGCGGTGACGCCGCGGCTCGCCGTCGAGAATCGCCTGGCGGCGCTGCAGGCGGCGGGCGCCCGGCCCGAGGCCCTGGTCCCGGAGGCCGAGCCGGATCTGGATCTGCTGCCCGCCGAGTTCAGGCCCGGCCCGCGGCGTGTCGCCGGCATCCTCAACGCACTGCTGCTGGTGACGGCGCTGGGCCTGGCCGCGGTCGCGCTGACCCTGCCCCTGGTGCGCAAGATCGAAGTGGTGGAGCGCCTGGAGCCCCGGGTGGCCGAGGCCCGGGCGGAGGCCCGGGAGGTGCGGGAGCTGCGCGAGGGCATCGAGGAGTTGCGCCAGACGCTCGCCTTCGCCATCCGCGAGAAGCAGCGGGCCCCCCGGGTGCTGGAGCTCTGGGACGAGGTCACGCGGCTGCTGCCCGACGACACCTGGCTGCGGGAGATGGACTACGGCGACGGCACCCTGCAGCTGCGTGGGGAGACCTCCTCGGCGCCCCGGGTGGTGGCACTGCTGGAGGCCTCCGACCTGCTCGAGGACGTGCGCTTCCTGGCGCCCGTGACCCAGGGCCGCGATGGCCGGGAGGAATTCTTCCTGGCGGCGCAGGTCGTGGCCGGCGGCGCGGGAGAAGGGTAACGTGACGGCTAGCCGTCTTCTCGCATTGCTTCTGCTGGGCGGCGTGCTGCTGGCGCTGGCGGCGGCCGTGGCCCTGCCGGTGCACCGCCTCGACAGCACCCTGGAGGCGCGTATCGACACCCTGCAGGACCAGCTCTCCCGCTTCGGCCGGTTCGCCGCGGCCCGGGAGGCGCTGGAGCAGGCCCGCACTCAGGCAGAGGCCTCCCGCAACCGGGGCGGCTATTACCTGGAGGGCAATACGCCTACCCTCGCGGCAGCCACGCTGCAGCGGCGGGTGACCCAGCTGGTGGGCCGCTTCGGCGCCTCGGTGGTGAGCACCCAGGTGCTGCCGTCGGCCGAGGAGGGCGGTTTCCAGCGCATCGGACTGCGGGTCCATGCCCGCGGCGCCCTGGACGCCCTGCGCCGGGTCCTCTACGAGCTGGAAACCGGCGAGCCGTACCTGTTCCTGAGCAGTCTGCGGGTCCGGGTATGGACCGTCAGCCGGGGCCGGGGTGGGCCCCAGGAGGGAGATCTGGACATGTTCTTCGACCTCCATGGCTATCTTCCGCCAGGGGAAGCCAGTGGCTGACCGACTGAGCGGCGTGCTGCTGGTGGTCTGCCTGGCCCTGGGGGCGCTCGCTTACCGGGAATGGCAGGCGCCGGCGCCGGAGCTGGCCGCCCCGGAGCCGGACGCGCCGGCCCTCGCCGAGCAGGCCTGGGAGCCGCTGGCCACGCCGCCGACGCCGCCGCTCGCGAGCTACGAGGAGATCGCGGCGCGGCCACTGTTCCGGGAAGATCGGCGCCCGGAACCGCCGCCGGAGCGCGCGCCCCGCAACGTCGCCCAGTCGGTTGTGCGCCAGCCGCCGCTGAAGCTGGAAGGCACGGCCGTGACGCCGCAGCGGCGGGTGGCACTGCTGCGGGATACCCGCAGCAACGAGGTGACCCGGGCGGCGGCGGGCCACCAGCTGCAGGGGTGGGAAGTGGACCAGGTGGGCCAGGGCTGGGTGGAGCTCAGCAACCAGGGCCAAAGCATGCGCCTGGAGATGGAGCGGCCGGGGGCGCAGCCGCAGGCGGGGGCGGCACCGGGGCCGGTCATCGGCCCGGGCAGCCGGAGGATTCGGGGCGGCGGACGGGTGCGCAACCTGCCCCTGGGGAACTGAAACGGCGGGGGGCCGGGCGCGGTGGCGGGAGCTGCGCCGGCGAGAGAACCGACACAGACTTGATAACGCGACCGGGCACATTCCAATGAATTCAGCGAGCCATTCCCTCTCTTGGGCTGGGCGCCGGCCCACCTGGGCCGGGCTAGCCCTGGCGGCGGCCCTGGCGGTCGGCTGCGCCGGCACGCCTCCGGAGAGCGAACCGGCGCCGCAGCCGCCCGCAACCCGAGGGGCTACCGGCGAAGCCGATCAGGACGACGCCCGGGCGCCGCAGCGCAGGGCGCCGGCGCCGGGCACCCGGGGATTCTCCCAGCAGGGCACCGGCAGTTTTGTTGCCCAGCCGCCGCCGGTGCCGCGCAACTGGCGCCAGGGCGAGGACGGCGGCATCACCCTGGACTTCCAGGGGGCGGAGCTGCGCGAAGTGATCAACGTCATCCTCGGCGAACTGCTGCAGGTCAACTACGCCGTGGACGATGGGGTCCGCGGCCAGGCGACGCTGCACACCAACCGCCCGGTGCAGCGCGAGGACCTGGTGCCGATCCTGGAGAGCGTGCTGCAGCTCAACGACGCGGCCCTGGTGGCGGCGGAAGAGGGCTATCGGATCGTTCCCATGGCCGGTGCGGCGAAGCAGGGCCCGGCCGTGGGAGTGGGCCGGCGGCTGGCGGGACGCCCGGGGTTTGCCGTGCAGGTGCTGCCCCTGCGCTACGTGCCGGCCGAGGCGGTGCGGCCGGTCATCGAGCCGTTCATTCCCGCGGGTACCAGCCTGCAGGTCAACGCCGAGCGCAACCTGCTGGTGGTGTCAGGTCCGTCGCGCCAGGTGCAGCAGCTGGTGCGCACTGTGGGCATCTTCGACGCCGACTGGCTGTCCGGCATGTCCTTCGCCCTGGAGCCCCTGGCCAAGGCGGGTGCCGCGGAGGTGGCCGAGGAGGTGACCCAGCTGCTGGAGTCGGGGGCGGGTGGCCTGAGCGAGGGCATGATCCGGCTGCTGCCCATCGAGCGCCTGAACGCGGTGCTGATCATCTCCCGCCAGCCGGAGTACCTGCAGCGGGTGCGCACCCTGGTGGGACGCTTCGACCAGAGCAGCGGCGGCGTGGGTCGCTCCCTGCACGTCTACTACGTGCGCCACGGCAAGTCCGAGGACCTCGCGCGGGTGCTCAATGAGCTGTTCGCCGACGGCGAGGGGCTGATGCCCCCCAGCACGGCCGCTGCCGCGGAGGGCGGGGCGGCGTCGGCCGCCAGTGCACCACCACCGCCGCAGCCGGCCGCCGAAGGGGGCACGCCACCGGCAACCGTGGAGGAGGCGGTGTCCGCGGCCGTGGCAGGGGCCCAGCGCAGTGCGCCGGCCCGCCGCGCTCCGGCCGCAAAAGAGGCCGACACCGGGCTCAACGTGATCGCCGACCCGGCCAACAACGCGCTGCTGGTGATGGCCACCGAGGCGGAGTACCAGGTCATCGAACGCGCCCTGCGCCAGCTGGATATCGCCCGCCGCCAGGTGCTGGTGGAGGCCACCATCGCCGAGGTGACCCTGACCGACAATCTCCAGTACGGGCTGCAGTGGTTCCTGGACGGCACCCTGGGGGACGAGTACGCCACGCAGGGCCTGTTCTCCACCGGCGGCTCCACCATCCCCCGGGCCTCGGTGCCGGGTTTCTCTTACAGCCTGACCAACGCCGCCGGCGTGGTGCGGCTGCTGTTCGATGTGCTGGCGAGCGAGTCCAAACTCAAGATTCTCTCCTCACCCCAGGTGCTGGTGATCGACAACCAGACCGCCAACATCCGCGTGGGCGACCAGATTCCGATCATCACCCGCAGCACCTCCAGCGTCTCCGATCCCGATGCGCCGGTGGTCAACGAGGTCCAGTTCCGGGACACCGGCGTACTGCTGCAGGTCACGCCGCACATCAACGCCGGCGGCATGGTGACCATGGAGATCAGCCAGGAGGTGAGCGAGCCCAGCGCCGACGAATTCGCGGCCGGCAATGTCTCCATTCTGCAGCGCAGCGTCACCAGCTCGGTGGCCGTCAGCAGCGGCGAGACCGTGGTGCTCGGTGGGCTGATCCGGGAGAACAAGAACGACACCGTGACCGGAATCCCCATTCTCATGAACCTGCCGGTGATCGGCAAGCTGTTCAGCCGGACGGTCGACAACACCGCCCGCACCGAACTGGTGGTGACCATCACCCCGCGGGTGATCACCGACGGCGCCCAGGCCCGCGAGGCTGCCTGGGAGCTGATGCAGCGCATGCGCAATCTCAAGTCGACCGACCTCGGCCGGCCCGAATCCGATCTGGTCGGTCCCCGCGACGGCGTCCCGGGTGAGAGCCAGTAGCGGGCCAGCGCCGGCAGTTCTCTTGACGAGGCGCATGAGCCTGCGCACTGGTTCACGTTAGACTGCCGGTTCGATTCTACTCACTGGCTCCGAGGCGTGTGCCGCCATTCAATCTTTTCTGGCACTGCGCAAAGCGGCCCGCTGTAGGGCGTTGCCCGGCTACACTGGGTCGGCTGATTCGAGTGGGCACGTGCCTGCAAGAATGGCTTCTGGCCGGGGCAGCCATGGATTCGCACGTTCTTTTACCGACTAGCTGGCACTAATTGTTTCAAATGCCGCCTGGTCATTCATGGACAGCGATTCCTGAAAACAACATACTTTTTGGGAATGGAATCCCACAGCCACGGGGCCCTCGGACGCTAGCAACCGACCGGCCCCTGCAGTAGCGGGGCACACAGTAATGACTTATTCCAAGCGGCCGAGCGAGCACACCGCCGGCCGCAGGCCCTCCGGGGCAGGCAGGCACAGGCCAGGGCGATGAATGCCTTCCGACGCCGTCTGCGCCTGATCATCTTCCTGGTGAGCGGGGTGCCGCTGGCCCTGGCCGGTTTCGTCTATACCGGCTACCAGCTGCTGTCTGCCTGGGAAGAGCGGGCGTCGGCCCTCACCCTGCGCGCCGACCTGCTCTCCGAGCAGCTGGCCCAGCGGCTTGCCCTGGGGCGGCGCGGTGAGGTGGGGCTCATCGTCACCGGCATGGCAGGGAGCGACGATCTCGCCGCCGCCGTGGTCACCGATAGCCAGGGGCGGGTCGTGACCCAGCTCTCGCGGGGCGGGCCGCAGACGCCGCCACCCGGGCTTACCCCCGGGCGGGTGCAGCGCGGGCTGCAGCTCATGGAATACCTGGAACCCCTGCGCTGGCAGGGACGCCGGGTGGGCTCCCTGTACCTGGCGGTGAAGCTGCAGCCCATCTATTCCCAGGTGGCCCAGAGTGCCCTGGTGGGCCTGCTGATGATCACGGTGGCCTTCGGCTTCGCCTTCATCATTGCGGTGCGCTTCGAGCGGCGGGTCGTGAGCCGCGTGGCGTCGGTGAAGGCGCTGGCCGAGCGTGGCCCGGATGCGTTCTCGCTGGGCGATCAGGCGGTCGACGACGACGAGGAGGAGGCGGAGCTGGCCGATCTGGTGCATGCGGTCCGCGATCTGGTGCGGCGCGTCCACCACAGCAACCGTCACCTGCGCTCCAGCCGCGCCTACTTCATGGCGCTGATCAACAACGCCGCCGACCTGCTGTTCGTGGTCGACGGCGACGCCCGCATCCGCTTCGCCAACGACGCCGTGCAGCGCCAGCTGGGTCATCGGCCCGATGAGCTTGAAGACCGCTCGCTCTGCGACCTGGTTGTGGATGACCCCCGCGAGCATGGCCGCAGCTTCGAGGACTGCCTCAAGCAACTGGCCGAAGAGGCCCCGGCGGTGGAATTCAAGCATGCCGACGGCTCCAGCCGGCTGCTGGAACTGCGCATCTCCGACCGGCGGGAGGACGCGGCGGTGACTGGTGTGCTGATCAGCGCCCGGGACATCACCGACCGCAAGGTGCTGGAAGAGGAGGTTGTCTACAAGAACGAGCTGTTGAACTCGGTGTTCGACAACATCCCGGCCCTGGTCTACCTGAAGGATGCGGAAGAGCA
This sequence comes from uncultured Ectothiorhodospiraceae bacterium, assembly GCA_964487155.1. GTDB lineage: Bacteria > Pseudomonadota > Gammaproteobacteria > Nitrococcales > Nitrococcaceae > CAZAQB01. Next base: position 1,432 of record CAZAQB010000055.1, on the reverse strand, counting down.
CCGCTATGTCCGGGTCAACCGGGCCATGGAGGAGTTCCTGGGCCTGCCCGGGCGCCACGTCGTGGGGCGCACGGACGCCGACCTGTTCCCCGCCGACGAGGCCAACCGGTTGCGGGCCTCCGACGAACAGGCCCTGCGCACCGGCGGCGTGACGGAGGAGCTCGGCTTCGCCTTCCCCACCCGCGACGGCGGGATGCGCACGGTCAACAAGCGGGCCGTCGGCATCATCCCCGAGGACGGGCGGCCCCGTTACGTGCTGGTGGTGGCGGAGGAGGCCACCGAGCATTCCCTGCTGGTGCGCGAACTGCAGAGCCGCGAAGACCGCTACCGCCACGTGGTGGAGAACGCCTCGGAGGGCTTCATCCTGCACGACGTGGACGGCCGCATCCTGGACGTCAACCGGCGCAGCTGCGAGAGCCTGGGCTACACCCGTCAGGAACTGCTTTCCCTGAGCATGGCGGACGTCATGGTGGCCGCCGGGGGTGAGGCGCTGAAGCAGCGCTGGCAGAGTCTCAAGCCCGGTGAGCGACAGTGCATCCAGGGGCAACTGCGCCGCAAGGACGGCTCTGTGCTGGCCGCGGAGGTGGGGCTGGCGGTCTGGGAGCGGGATGGCCGGCGCTACATCATCGCCCTCACGCGGGAATCCGGGGACGAGGCGGCCGAGCCCGGGGCTGCATCGGAGCATGCCGGCCAGAGCGGGCCCCCGGTGCTGGTGGCCGAGCCCGACAGCGCGGTGCGCCGGCAGATTACCCAGCGCCTGCAGGAACTCGGCTGCCGGGTCACCGTGGCGACCACCGGCGCCGAAGCTCTGGTGGCGGCCCGCGCCGCCCGCTATCAGCTGGCCCTGGTGGCCCCCTGCCTCCCGGACATGGAGGACACCGGCCTGCTCGACTGGCTGCAGGTGGGCGCCGCGGGGCAGGGTGCCGCCCAAGTTGTGGGGCTGGGCGAGCCCGAGCAGCCGGAGCGTTGGACCCGGGTTCGGCGCTTCATCCCGCGTCCACCGGACTTCGCCGCCCTGGCAGAACTGCTGCGCCTCAACGCCGGGACGAAACCGGCCACGGCGCGAGGCGGCAGTCTGGGAGACCTGGACCCGGAAACCGCCAGGCGCGTCATGGAGGCATTCGAGAGCGACTGCAAGGAGCGGCTGGCGCGCATGCTGGAGGAACTGGGCCAGGGGGAGGACGATGCCCTGCGCCGCGATGCCCACGCCCTCAAGTCAGGTTCGCTGCAGGTGGGCGCTGCGGAGATGTCCCGGCACTGCGATGCCCTGTCCGCGGCCATCCTGCAAGGTGATCGGGGTGGCGCCAGGCGCCACCTGGACGGACTCATGCAGGCGTTCCAGGAGGCTCTGGAGCGGGCCCGGGAGGCTTACCCGAGCGCCGAGGAGGATCCGGAGAGTCCCGAGAACCGAGAGTCCTAGCAGCCTGTCGGA
>CAZAQB010000054.1:0-21214 GCA_964487155.1 uncultured Ectothiorhodospiraceae bacterium | reverse complement strand
TGGCAGGTTGTCTGCGCAACCTGCCCTACGGCGGGCTTCGCTCGGCGCCGGGCGGAATCTCCACCCCGCGCTCCGGCGGGCCTGATTTTGTAAACACCCACTCAGGTATCGTGAATCTGGGTTAATCAGTGGCTATTGGCGGCAGAGCGCGCCACTCGGAGGCTACTTGCCGATGCAGAAGCTGGCGAAGATCTCGCCCAGCAGATCATCAGCCGCCAGTTCGCCGGTGATCTCCCCCAGCGCCCGCTGGGCGAGGCGCAGTTCCTCGGCCACCAGCTCGGCCGGGGCCTGCCCTGCATGCTGGTCCCGGGCCGCGGCGAGATGGGCCGCGCAGCGCTCGAGGGCGTCCAGGTGGCGCTGACGCGCACTGAAGGTGCCGGCGGCGGGCAGGCCGCCGGCGGCCTCTACCAGCGCGTCGCACAGCAGCTCCAGGCCTTCACCGGTGAGGGCGGACAGAGCCACCTCGGGACCCAGCGAGCCTTCCCGGCGCCCGGCGGGGACGGCGTCCAGGTCGATCTTGTTGTGCACCAGTACGGCGGCGACGCCCCGCGGGCGCTGCTCCAGAAGCCGGACATCGTCCGGCTGCGGGCCGCGGCGGTGATCCACCACCAGCAGCAGCAGGTCGGCGGTGGCAAGTGCCTGCCGGGCCCGGCGCACGCCCTCGGACTCCACCGGGTCGTCGGTGGTGCGCAGCCCGGCCGTGTCCAGCAGGTGCAACGGGATGCCCTGCACTTCGAGCTGCTCGCGCAACACATCCCGGGTGGTGCCGGGCACGTCGGTGACGATGGCCCGCTCGGCCCCGGCGAGGCGGTTCAGCAGGCTCGACTTGCCCACGTTGGGGGCCCCGGCGATGGCCACCGTGAGTCCGTCGCGCAGCCGCCGGCCAGCCCCGGCAGCCTCACGGGTGGCGCTAAGCCGGCAGTCCAGGCGCTCCAGTGCCTGGGCGACGGCGGCGCTGTCGGTTTCCGGCACGTCCTCCTGGTCGGAGAAGTCCAGCGCGCCCTCCAGGCGTACCCGCAGCCGCAGCAGTTCGGCGGCCAGATCCTCCACCCGGCGCGAGAACTCGCCCTCCAGGGAGCGTGCCGCCGCCCGCGCGGCCGCCTCGCTGCCGGCGTCTATGAGATCGGCCACCGCCTCGGCCTGGGCTAGGTCCAGCTTGCCGTTGAGGAAGGCGCGCTGGGAGAACTCACCGGAGCTGGCGGGCCGTGCTCCCAGTTCCAGGCAACGGCGCAGCAGCGCCGCCAGCACCGCGGGGCCACCGTGGCCCTGCAGTTCCAGGACATGCTCGCCGGTGTAGGAGACGGGCGCGGGGAAATACAGCGCCAGCACCTGATCCAGCACCGTACCGGCGGCGTCGCGCACCCGCGCCAGCCGGGCCTGGCGCGGCGCGGGCAAGCATCCGATAAGCACCTGGGCGATCTCCGGCACCGCGGGGCCGGACAGCCGGACCACGCCCACGGCACCACGCCCGGCGGGGGTCGCCAGAGCGGCTATGGTGTCGCCGCTCATGGCCATACCCAGGCTGTCAGCTCTTGGCGCCGGCCTCGATGCGCCGGGTGATGATCCATTGCTGCAGGATGGACAGGCTGTTGTTGGTGACCCAGTAGAGCACCAGTCCCGCCGGGAAGAAGAGGAAGAACACCGTGAACACCAGCGGCAGGGCCATCATGATCTTCTGCTGCAAAGGGTCCATGGGCGCCGGGTTGAGCTTCTGCTGCACGAACATGGTCACGCCCATGATGATCGGCAGCACATAGAAGGGATCCTGCTCGGAGAGATCCGTGATCCACAGGATCCAGTCGGCCTGGCGCAGCTCCACGCTCTCCAGCAGCACCCAGTAGAGGGCGATGAACACCGGGATCTGGATCAGGATGGGAAGACAGCCCCCCAGCGGGTTGACCTTCTCCTTCTTGTACATCTCCATGAGTTCCTGGTTCATGCGCTGCTTGTCGTCCCCGTAGCGCTCCTTGAGCTGCTGCATGCGGGGCTGCAGCTTGCGCATGCGGGCCATGGACCGGTAGCTGGTCTCGGAGAGCTTGTAGAAGACGATCTTGATGCCCAGGGTCAGCAGCACGATGGCCCAGCCCCAGTTGCCAACGATGCCGTGGATCCAGGACAGGGCGATGAACAGCGGCTTGGCGATGACGGTGAGGATGCCGTAGTCCACCGTCAGGTCCAGCCCGGCGGCCACCGGCTCAAGCCGATGCTGCTCCTTTGGGCCCGCGAACAGCTGGCTGCGGTAGGTGTGGTTCCCACCCGGTTCCACACGGGCCCACGGCGAGCTCATACCGATGAGGTACTCCCGGCCCTCCGCCACCCGCGTGTAGAAGCGCTGCAGGTGGTCCCGTTCCGGCACCCAGGCCGCGAGGAAATAATGCTGGATGAAGGCCACCCAGCCGTCCTTGACGTCGCGGGACAGGGCCTCATCGCGCATGTCGTCGAAGGAGATCTTCTGATACTTGTCCTCAGGGGTGTAGATCACCCCGCCGGTGTAGGTCTGACCGGTGAAAATGCTGCCCTGGTCGTCGCTGGCATGGCGCCGCAACTGCACGTACTGGTAAGCCTCCCAGGGCTCGCTGGCGCTGTTTGTGACCTCCTGCTCCAGGTCCACCAGGTAGCGATCACGGTAGAAGGTGTAGCGCTTCACCACGGTCACCCCGTCCGGGGAGGTCCAGGTGAGCGGCACGACCACCCGGTCGTCCCCCTCGGCCAGGCGGTATTCCCTGGCCTCGGCGCTGAACACCGTCCGGTGATCCGGCGATGGGGCGTCAGCACGGCCTTTCAGGCCCGATTCGGCGGAGAACAGCGGCTCCCTCGGCTGCAGCAGGGGGAAGGGACTGGGATCGTCGTTGGAGATCGGGTGCCTGCGCAGCAGCGCCTGGCGCAGGGTGCCGCCGCGGGTGTCGATACGCACGTCGAGCAGGTCGGTCAGCACCCGGATCTCGCCGGCCGGGCCGCCAGTGTCGTCGGAGCCGGTCCGCGGCGCGTCACCGGTGGCCTGGGCGTCGGCTCCACCAGGGGCCGCACCCGGCACGGCGCCGGTTTCCGCAGGCGCCGCTGCCTCCGGGGCGGGTTGCGGTGCCGGGCGGCCGTAGTCCTCCTGCCAGGCGTTCCAGACCAGAATCAGGACGATTCCCAGGGCGAAGAACAGCAGCAGACGTTGTTGTTCCATCAGGCAGATCCGTGGCGGTCGGCATCGGGGACCGGGTCGAGTCCGCCGGGATGCCAGGGATGGCAGCGGGCGAGTCGTCCCAGAATCAGCGCGAGGGCCCGGAACAGGCCGTGGCGCCGCAGGGCCTGCTGGGCATAGGCCGAACAGCTGGGATAAAAACGGCAGTGGGGCCCCAGCAGGGGGCTCAGGGTGTAGCGATAGACCACGATCAGGCCGATCAGGATGTTTCGCATGAGACGGCCACCCGGCTCCACAGCGTTTCCAGGGCCTGATGCAGCCGCGGGGCGGGGGCCGCCACGGCGCTCGGCTTGGCAATCACCACCAGGTCCACCGGGGGCAGGCCCCCCTGCCGGCGCCGGAAGGTCTCTCGTACCAGCCTCCGGAGCCGGTTGCGCTGCACTGCCCGCCGCGCGGTCCGACGAGAGACGGCGAGCCCCAGCCGGGGATACCCAAGGTCATTAGGCCGCGCCAGGATGGTGAAGTGCCGGTCGGCGATGCGTCTGGCCCCGGCGAAGACGCGCTGGAAGTCGGCGCTGGTCAGCAGCCGTGCCGTGCGCGGGAATCCCTGTTCGCGAGTCGCGTCAGGGAGTGAGACGGTGGCGCCCCTTGGCACGCCGCCGCGCCAGCACCTGGCGGCCGTTCTTGGTGGCCATGCGGGCTCGAAACCCATGGGTGCGCTTGCGCTTGATAACGCTGGGCTGAAAGGTCCTCTTCATGCCGTCCCCGACCCCCTGGAGGAAGCGTTCACGTAAAGGGCCCGAACCGGCGGTCCGGGCCCCAGAAACAGAGCCCGCGAATTTACTTCGAAGTCCCGGGCGATGTCAATTTGGGGGCTGGTGGCTACGCCCCGGTGCCGGGTATAGACTCTGCGGTCCATCCCCTCCCCCCTGACCAGTGAGGTCGTGTTGTGCTTGTGAAGGAGCCCCTGTGGCAAGGCTGTCTGCGGCGCCTGGAACAGGAGCTGCCGGACCAGCAGCTCAACACCTGGATCCGGCCTTTGCAGGCGGTGGAGGATGAGCAGCAGCTCCGCCTCCTGGCCCCCAACCGCTTCGTGATGGACTGGGTGCGGGAGCACTTCGCGGAGCGCATTCAGGGGCTGCTCGACGACCTTCGGCCCGGAGAAGCTCCGGCGCTGGCCCTGGAAATCGGGTCCAGCGCCCCACCGGCCGCGAGCCAGCGGCAACGCCCGCCTGAACCGCCACCGGCCCCGGGCCTGCCCACCGGGAGCAAGCTGAACCCCAATTTTACCTTCGACACTTTCGTGGAGGGCAAGTCCAACCAGCTGGCCCGGGCCGCTGGCGCTCAGGTGGTGGAAAACCCTGGAGCAGCCTACAACCCGCTGTTCATCTACGGCGGTGTGGGGCTTGGCAAGACCCACCTGATGCACGCCATCGGCAACGGCATGGTGGGGGCTCGGCGGGGGGTCAAGGTGCTGTACCTCCATTCGGAGCGCTTCGTGGGGGACATGGTGAAAGCGCTCCAGCACAATGCCATCAACGAATTCAAGCGCTATTACCGCAGCGTCGATACGCTGCTCATCGACGACATCCAGTTCTTCGCTGGCAAGGAGCGCTCCCAGGAGGAGTTTTTCCACACTTTCAACGCCCTGCTGGAGGGTCAGCGCCAGGTGATCCTCACCTGTGACCGCTATCCCAAGGAGGTGCAGGGGCTGGAGGAGCGCCTCAAGTCGCGCTTCGGCTGGGGCCTCACCGTGGCCATCGAGCCGCCGGAACTGGAAACCCGGGTGGCGATCCTGCTCAGCAAGGCGAGCCAGGAGGGCATGGAGCTGCCGCCGGACGTGGCATTCTTCATCGCCAAGCGCATCCGCTCCAATATCCGCGAGTTGGAGGGCGCCTTGCGCCGGGTGGTGGCGAACGCTCAGTTCATGGGGCAGCCGATCACCGTGGATTTCGCCAAGACCGCCCTGCGCGACCTGCTGGCCCTGCAGGACAAGCTGATCACGATTGAAAACATTCAGCGCACTGTGGCGGATTACTACAAGATCCGCGTGGCCGACCTGCTCTCAAAGCGGCGCAGCCGTTCCATTACCCGGCCGCGACAGCTGGCCATGGCGCTCGCCAAGGAGCTCACGGGTCACAGCCTGCCGGAGATCGGCGATGCCTTCGGCGGACGCGACCACACCACCGTGCTGCATGCCTGCCGTAAAGTAGCTGAGCTGTGTACGGATGACTCGCGGATGCGGGAGGATCATGAAAAACTTCTGCGCAGCCTGAGCACATGATGTGGATAACCTGCAGGGGTGCAGACCGGCTGATTCTGTCCACAGTTTACTCAGCGGCCGCCCCCAGAGCTCCGGCGCAGGCATCCACAGGCATTATTCTTCGCAACCGCGTGCGGCGACTGGGATTAACGGTGGCTGTCCCCAGACCGGGCAGTCGCCAGTAACAACAAACAGGTTCTATACACTGATCTGTTTTTAAGAGAGCTGGGAGCAGGCCGAGCCATGCAGTTCGAAATCGACCGCGAGAGGCTGCTGGGACCACTGCAGGCGGTGATCGGTGTGGTGGAGCGTCGGCAGACCATGCCCGTGCTGGGGCATGTGCTGGTGGTGGCGCGGGAAGGCGAAGGCCTGACCCTGACGGCCAGCGACCTGGAGGTGGAACTCCAGGCGGGAGTGGAATGCGAAGTGCTGGAGGGGGGCCAGATCACGCTTCCGGCACGCAAGGCGGCGGACATCGTTCGCAATCTGCCGGAGGGTGCTCGGCTGCGGCTGCAGGTGGACCAGCAGCGGGTGGTGCTGCGCTCCGGGAGGAGCCGATTCTCCCTCGCCACGCTGCCGGCAGCGGATTTCCCGGGCATGGAGGAGATTGGCGAGCCCCAGACCGTGGGCCTGACCCAGGCGGGTCTGCGTTGGCTGCTGGAAAAAACTCACTTCTCCATGGCGATTCAGGACGTGCGCTACTACCTGAACGGGCTGCTGCTGGAGATCGAACCCGTGGGGATTCGCGCGGTGGCCACCGACGGACACCGGCTGGCCCTGGCGTCCCTGGCGGCGGAGACGGGTGTGCAGGAGCCACGGCAGGTCATCGTGCCGCGCAAGGGCGTGCAGGAAATGCTGCGTCTGCTGGAGGCTTCGGAGGAGGCGGTGGAACTCGCCCTCGGCGGCAACCACGTGCGAATCAGCCTGCCGCGGCTGCGCTTTACCTCGAAGCTCATCGACGGGCGCTTCCCGGAGTACGGTAGGGTGATCCCCGACGGCAGCGGCACGCGCATGGACGTGGACCGGGAGACCCTGCGCCAGGCGCTGGTACGGGCCTCCATTCTGTCCAACGAGAAGTATCGCGGTGTGCGGTTTGTGGTGGAGCGGGACCGGCTGCGGATACAGTCGCACAACCCCGAGCAGGAAGAGGCTGAGGAGGAAGTACCGGTGAGTTTCGCCGGTGAGGGCCTGGAGGTTGGGTTCAACGCCAGCTACATGCTGGATGTGCTGGCGGCGATCTCCGCCGGCACCGTGCATGTCTACCTGACCGACGGTAACAGCAGCGCGCTGGTTCAGGGCGAAGGCGAAGAGGGGGCGCGGTTCGTAGTGATGCCGATGCGGTTGTAGTGCTTCTGCCTGGGATTGGGGGCTGGCGAGGCCCCTAGCCCGAAGGTTTCACGAATGTGCACCGATCTCGCGTGTCTCTTGGCCCCACAAGGAATCTTCTCTCAGTCGGCCGTACTCACCGATACGCCGCTCGTTCGAAAAGTCCCTCGTGAAACCAATATCCTACGCGATATCAGTACAAATTCATGAAATCTTCGGGCTAGCAGCCTAAGTTCTACAGGCTGTTAGGGCTCCCCTCTGTCTTGCCCGTCTGTCACTGTGCATCCATGAGCCTCGAGGAAATTTCCGTCCAGGGATTTCGCAACCTGGATAACACGCTGTTGACTCTTGATCCGGGAATCAACCTGATTGTCGGCGCCAACGGCGCGGGCAAGACCAGCCTGCTGGAGGCGGTCTACTTCCTTGGCCGGGTGCGGTCATTCCGGGTGCGTGACCTGTCGCGGCTGGTGGCCCACGGGCAATCCGCCTGCGTGGTAAGCGGGCGGGTGCGTGATGGTCAGGGACAGGGGCACCGGCTGGGAGTGACCCGGGAAACCGGGGGCGTGCGCGCCCGGGTAGACGGGCGGGATGTGGGTCTGCTCTCAGAGCTTGCGCCGCTACTGCCCGTGGAGGTGATCAACTCGGAAAGCCAGGGGTTGTTGACCGGGCGTCCAGCGGAGCGGCGAAGGCTCCTCGGGTGGGGTGTGTTTCACGTGGAACCGGCCTACCGGGTGGAGCGGCGCGCATTTGACCGTGCGCTGCTGCAGCGCAATGCCGCTCTGCGCCAGGGTGACCTGCGCCTGGCCCGCAGCTGGGAGCCGGAGCTCGCGATTCGCGGGGAACAGGTGGACGCCGCCCAGCGTCGGTATCTGGAACGCCTCCGGCCCCGCTGGAGTGAGAACCTCGGCCGGTGGTTGCCGCGGCTGGAGCTGGACTGGCGTTACCGCAGCGGCTGGCGGCAGGGTGAGGCGCTGGCAGCGAGCCTTGAACGAGGGCGCGAGGGCGACCTTGCCCAGGGACACACCGGCGCGGGGCCCCAAAGAGCCGACCTCGTGGTCATGGCCGGGGAACGTCTGGCTGCGGATGTGCTGTCCCGCGGCCAGCAGAAACTGGTCATCCTTGCCTTGCGGCTGGCCCAGGTCGAGGTGGCCGCGAGCCTCGGGCGGCGGCCGGTGCTGCTGCTGGACGACCTGGGGGCCGAACTCGACTGGGATAAGCGCCAGGGGGTCTTGCAGACTCTCGCTGCGCAGGACGTCCAGTTGTTGATGACGGCGGTGGAGCAGCGAGAGGTGCCGGACGGCCGCATTGGCCGGCGGTTCCACGTGGAACAGGGCCGCTACCACCCGGTGATATAATGCGCCGGTTAACCTCTAAGGACTTGGTATGACCCCGCAGACCGAATACGACTCTACCCAGATCAAGGTACTACGCGGCCTCGATGCGGTGCGTAAACGGCCCGGCATGTACATCGGCGACACCGACGACGGGACCGGCCTGCACCACATGGTTTTCGAGGTGGTGGATAACTCCATTGACGAAACCCTGGCCGGCCACTGCACCGAGATCGAGGTGCTGATCCACGCGGACAACTCCATTACGGTTACGGATAACGGTCGCGGCATCCCGGTGGACATCCACAGCGAGGAAGGCCGCTCCGCGGCCGAGGTCATCATGACGGTCCTCCATGCCGGCGGGAAGTTCGATAACAACAGCTACAAGGTTTCCGGTGGCCTGCACGGCGTCGGCGTCTCGGTGGTCAACGCCCTGTCGCGCCGCCTGCGGCTGGTGATCCGCAAGCAGGGAAAGATCTATTTCCAGGAATACCACGACGGCGTGCCCGACGCCCCGATCCGCCCTACCGGTGAGTCCGCCACCTCGGGCACCCAGATCACTTTCAGCCCCAGCCCGGACGTCTTCACCAACATCGACTTCCACTACGATCTGCTGGCGAAGCGTTTCCGCGAGCTCTCCTTCCTGAACCCGGGGGTGCGCATCCTGCTCAAGGACGAGCGCTCCGACAAGGAAGATATCTTCCAGTACGCTGGCGGCATCCGGGCCTTCGTGGAGCACCTGAACCGCAACAAGAATCCGGTCCACCCATCGGTGTTCTACGTCAGTACCTGGAGCGGCGATATCGCCGTCGAGCTGGCCATGCAGTGGAACGACTCCTACCAGGAGAGCCTGTTCTGCTTTACCAACAACATCCCACAGCGAGACGGCGGCACTCACCTGTCCGGCCTGCGAAGCGCTCTCACCCGGACCCTCAATCAGTATCTGGAAAGCGAAGGTTTCCTGAAACGCAGCAAGGTCACTCCATCCGGCGACGACACCCGGGAAGGTCTCACGGCGGTGCTGTCGGTGAAGGTCCCGGACCCGAAATTCTCGTCCCAGACCAAGGACAAGCTGGTGTCCTCGGAGGTCAAGTCCGCTGTGGAGTCGGTGGTTGCGGCGGGGCTCCAGGATTTCCTGCTGGAGAAGCCCGGCGAGGCCCGGGCCATTGCCGAGAAGGTGCTGGAAGCCGCCCGGGTCCGGGAAGCGGCGCGCCGCGCCCGGGACATGACCCGGCGCAAAGGCGCTCTGGACGTGGCCGGTCTGCCAGGCAAGCTGGCGGATTGCCAGGAGCGCGATCCCAGCAAGTCCGAACTCTACCTGGTGGAGGGCGACTCCGCCGGAGGCTCCGCCAAGCAGGGCCGGGACCGGCGCTACCAGGCCATTCTACCCCTCAAGGGGAAGATCCTGAACGTGGAGAAGGCCCGCTTCGACAAGATGCTGTCATCTGTCGAGGTGGGCACGCTTATCACCGCCCTGGGATGCGGCATCGGCAAGGAGGAGTTCAACCCGGACAAGCTCCGCTATCACCGCATCATCATCATGACCGACGCCGATGTGGACGGCTCCCACATCCGCACCCTGCTGCTGACCTTCTTCTACCGCCAGATGGCGGAGCTGGTGGAACGCGGCCATATCTACATCGCCCAGCCGCCGCTCTACAAAATCAAGCGGGGCCGCCAGGAGCACTACGTCAAGGACGAGCGGGAGCTGCGGGAGTACCTGCTGCAGCAGGCTCTGGCCGGCGCCGAGCTGCGCCCGGTGGACAGCGCTCCGCCGCTGAGTGCCGCGGCCCTGGAAACCCTGGTGCGCCAGTACCTGCAGGCTTTGGACCTGGTGGCCCACCTGGCCCGGCGGCTGGATGCGGCGGTGTTGCGGGCCATGATCGACCGGCCCCGGGTGGGCAGCGACGACCTCAGCGACGGGCCGGCCATGGAGGCCTGGTTCGCTGAGCTGGAGCGCTCCCTCAACCAGGGCAACAGCGAGGGCGAGGACTACCGCGCCAGTGTCAGCCTCGGTCCGGACGGCGGCTTCCAGGAGGCGGTGGTCCGCAAGCGCATGCACGGGATCTACTATCCCTACAGTTTTCCCGCCCAGTTCTTCCTGTCGCCGGAGTACGAGATCCTCGGCGAGCTGGCCGCGTCCCTGAAGGATTTCCTGGGCGAAGGCGCGATGGTGAGCCGTGGCGAGCGCCAGCAGCCCATCAGCCATTTCCGGGAAGCGGTGGACTGGCTGCTGGAGGAAGGCAGACGGGGCCTGAGCATCCAGCGCTACAAGGGGCTGGGTGAGATGAATCCCGAGCAGCTTTGGGAAACCACCATGAACCCGGACAGCCGGCGCCTGCTGCAGGTGCGCATCGAGGATGTCGTCGGCGCCGACGACATCTTCACCACGTTGATGGGGGATCAGGTGGAGCCCCGCCGGGCCTTCATCGAGAAGAACGCCCTGACGGTGACCAACCTCGACGTGTGACCCGGCGCGCGGCCGGGTCCTTTAGCCGCAGATGAACGCGGATAAACGCGGATTTTCGAATAACTTATTGATTCAATAATAAAATGTCGCTCCAGGGGGGGTCTTCCCTGCGCAAACCATATCTCAATATCTGCGTTTATCTGTGTTCATCTGCGGCTAACTGCTTTCGACCTCCTGCTTCGCCAGCGCATCCAGTTCCAGCATCTGGTCTTCGATCCACTCCTCCACGCGGGCGATGACCTGCTCCGGCGTGCTGCCTTCGGTGGCGATGGGCGGGCCTATGCGCACCCGGACGGTGCCCGGGTACTTGGCGATGCTGCGCCGCGGCCAGTAGTGGCCGGCGTTGTGGGCGACCGGCACCACCGGCACGCCTGCCCTCACGGCCAGCACCGCCCCGCCGATGCGGTAGCGAAGCTTGCTGCCGGCAGCCACCCGGGTGCCTTCCGGGAAGACCACCACCCAGCGCTCGTCGGCAAGGCGTTGCCGGCCCTGGCTCACCACCTGGGTTACTGCGCCGCGCCCGGCACCGCGGTCGATGGCGATGGGGTCGAGCAGCGCCAGCGCCCAGCCGAACACCGGCAGCCAGGACAGTTCCCGCTTCAGCACCCAGGACTGCGGAGTGAACCAGCGCACCAGCGCCAGGGTTTCCCAGGTGGACTGATGCTTGCTCATCACCACAGCCGGCTGCCGGGGGATATTCTCCAGGCCTTCTATCTGCCAGCGTATCCCGCAGCACAGCCGCAGCCAGTCCAGCATCCACACCGCCCAGCGGCTGATGAACCAGAACCGCCTCCGGTACGGAAACGCCACGCTGAGCATGCTGACCAGGCCCCAGACGGTCACGGAGGTCACGAACCCCAGCTCGAACACCAGGCCCCGCAGCGCGGCAGCCAGCCTCCGGCCACTAGCCACGGTCTTCCTCCAGCAGCAGCCGGGCTGCAGCCGCCAGGTCGGGCAGTACAGGTACGTCAGCGAGCTCCGCCGGCAGGTTGCGCCAGGTGCGCTCACCCTTCCCGGTGCGCACCAGCAAGGGCCGGGCGCCGGCTGCCTGGGCCGCCTGCAGATCCCGCAGGCTGTCCCCCACCACCGGCACCCCGGCCGTTGTCACTCTCAGGGCCGCGGCCGCCTGGTGCAGCAACCCGGGCCGCGGCTTTCGACAGCAACAGCCGGCCTCGGGTCCATGGGGGCAGACGAAGATTCCCGCCAGTCGGCCCCCAGCCGCCTCCACCTCCGCCGCCATGCGCCGGTGGATGGCCTCCAGGGTGGCTTCATCCAGCAGCCCCCGGGCCACGCCCGACTGGTTGGTGCACACTGCCACCTGCCAGCCGGCGGTGCTCAGCGCGGCAATGGCGTCCAGGGAGCCCGGCAGCGGCTGCCATAGATCCGGCCGGGTGATGAAGGCGTCGCTGTCGGCGTTGATGACGCCGTCCCGGTCCAGCAGGACAACCCGGCGGGTCATCCCGCCTCGCCGCCGGGCAACCGGCTGACGTCGGCGATGCTCAGGAACAGCCGGCTCAGTCGGTCGAGCAGGGCCAGGCGATTGGCCTGCAGGACCGGGTCCTCCGCCATCACCAGCACCTGGTCAAAGAAGCGATCCACCGGATCCCGCAGCTGCGCCAGCCGGTGCAGGGCCGGCTCGTACTCGCCGGCGGCGACCCGATCCTCCACCTCCGCGGCCAGCTCGCTGACTGCCTCGTAGAGATCCCGTTCGGCGGGCTCCTGGAGGCGCTCCGGGTCCACGTGGCCGGGCAGCCGGGCCGCCGACTTGCGCAGGATGTTGCGGATGCGCTTGTTGGCGGCCGCCAGGCTGGCGGCTTCCGGCAGGCCGGCGAAACTGCGGCAGGCCTCCAGGCGGTGCTGGAAGTCCACCGGGTCGCTGACCGTCACGCCCGCCTCCTCGGCGCTGCGCACCGCCTCGAACAGCTCGGCGGGCACGCCCTGCTCCAGGTACCAGTAACGCAGCCGCTCCAGGCAGAAGGCGACCACCGGTTCGACCTGGGCCCCGGCGTCCAGCGCCTCAGGCATGCCTTCGCCGGCTGCCGCGAACAGCTCCCGCAGATCCAGGGCGCGATGGCTCTCCAGCAACGTGCGCAGCAGGCCCAGGGCGGCGCGGCGCAGGGCGAACGGGTCCTTGGCGCCGCTCGGTGCCTTGCCGATGGTGAACGCCCCCAGCAGGGTGTCGGCCCGCTCGGCCACTGCCAGCAGCTGGCCCAGGGGGGTGGCAGCCACGGCGTCGCCGGCGAACCGGGGCCGGTACTGCTCGTCCAGGGCCACCGCCACGTCGGGCGGTTCGCCGTCATGGATGGCGTAGTAGCGGCCCATGATGCCCTGCAGTTCGGGGAACTCCCCCACCATTTCGGTGAGCAGGTCGGTGCGGGCCAGCCAGGCGGCCCGCTCGACGCGATCCGGCGCCACGCCGAAAGCGCCGCACAGGCTTGCCCCCAGGGTCGCCACCCGGGCGCTCTTGTCGTGCAGGCTGCCGAGGCGCTGCTGGAACACCACCTGCGCCAGCGCCGGGATCCGGTCGGCCAGCGGCCGGCGCCGGTCGGCGTCCCAGAAGAAGGCGGCGTCGGCCAGCCGGGGCCGGATGACCCGCTCGTTGCCGGCCACCACCTGGGACGGCTCGCGGCTCTCCAGGTTCGCCACGGTTACGAAGCGGGGCAGCAGGGCGCCGTCGGCGTCCCGCACCGGGAAGTAGCGCTGGTGGCCCTGCATGCTGGAGACCAGCGCCTCTTCCGGCACGCGCAGGAATTCCCGGTCGAAGCTGCCGGCCAGGGGCACGGGCCATTCCACCAGGGCGGTGACCTCGTCCAGCAGAGCGTCCTCGATCACCGCCCGGCCGCCGATGTCCTCGGCGGTCGCTTCCACCCCGGCCCGGACCCGGCTGCGGCGCTCGTCGAAATCCGCCACCACGAAACCGTCCTGCCCGAGACGCCGGGCGTAGTCCGCCGGCCGGCGGATCTCCATCCGCCCGGGCGCGTGGAAGCGGTGGCCGCGGGTCTGCCGGCCGCTGTTCAGGTCGAACAGCCGCGCCGGCACCACCGCATCGCCCAGCAACAGGACGATCCAGTGCACCGGGCGCACGAAGCTGGCCTCGCGGCTGCCCCAGCGCATGCGCTTGGGGATCGGCAGCTGGCCCAGGGCGCGCTCGACGATGGCCGGCAGCAGTTCTGCGCTGGCGGCGCCAGGCTCCACCGCCCGGTAGGCGAGCCAGCTGCCCTTGTCGGTCTCCAGGCGCTGCAGGGCGTCCACCGCCACGCCGCAGGAGCGGGCGAAGCCGAGCGCGGCCCTGGTGGGCTGGCCGTCGGCGTCGAAGGCGGCCGCCAGCGCCGGCCCGCGGCGCTCCACCTGGCGCTGCGGCTGGGTTTCCGGCAGGCCTTCCACCAGCAGGGCGAGGCGCCGGGGGGTGGCGTAGGGTCGATGGGCGCCATGAGTCAGTTCGGCCTGGGCCAGGCCGGCCAGCACCCCGCCGGCGAAGGCCTCCATGAGCCCCCGCAGGGCCGTGGGCGGCAGTTCTTCGGTTCCGATCTCCACCAGCAGGTCGTGACCTGTGCTCATGCCGTGCCCTCCCCGCCGGTCTGGCGCAGCAGCGGGAAGCCCAGGGCCTCGCGGCTGGCCACGTAGGCCCCGGCGACCGCCCGGGCCATGGCGCGCACCCGCAGGATGTAGCCCTGGCGTTCGGTCACCGACACGGCATGGCGGGCGTCCAGCAGATTGAAGGTGTGGGAGGCCTTCATCACCATTTCGTATGCGGGCAGCGGCAGTTGCGCGTCCACCAGCTGCTGGCAGTTGCGCTCGAAGGTGCCGAAGGCCTGGAACAGGTGCTCCACGTCGGCCTGCTCGAAGTTGTAGGCGGACATCTCCCGCTCGTTCTGCAGGTAGACGTCGCCATAGCTGATGGCGCCCTGGGGGCCCCGGGCCCACTCCAGGTCGAACACGCTCTCCTTCTCCTGCAGGTACATGGCGATGCGCTCCAGCCCGTAGGTGATCTCGCCCATCACCGGCCGGCAGTCGAGCCCGCCCACCTGCTGGAAGTAGGTGAACTGGGTGATCTCCATGCCGTTCAGCCAGACCTCCCAGCCCAGGCCCCACGCGCCCAGGGTGGGAGACTCCCAGTTGTCTTCAACGAAGCGGATGTCGTGTACCAGCGGGTCGATGCCGAGCGCCTCCAGGGACCCCAGGTAGAGCTCCTGGAAATCATCCGGCGAGGGCTTCAGCACCACCTGGAACTGGTAGTAGTGCTGCAGGCGGTTGGGGTTCTCGCCGTAACGGCCGTCCTGGGGACGGCGGGAGGGCTGCACGTAGGCCGAGCGCCAGGGCTCCGGGCCCAGGGCCCGCAGGGCGGTGGCGGGGTGGAAGGTGCCCGCCCCCACCTCCATGTCCAGCGGCTGCATCACCACGCAGCCGCGGGCCGCCCAATAGCGCTGGAGCTCCAGTATCAGATCCTGAAAGTTCATCTCTTGTGTCGGTCTCCCACGCCGGGGGTGGAGATGGCGGTGGCCTGCCAGCCGCGGTTGCCGGTGGTCAACAGGCTCAAACAACGCTTTCTTTTCAATTGCATGGCTGCCAAGTCCGCAGCCGGTGCCGGTTACGCGCATGGTGGCGCAAGCAAAGCGCGCCAGTATACCCCGGGCCACCCCCGGCCAGCAGCCGGCCCTCGCAGGCGTTCACTTCTACCCATATTGGACGCTATACAGGGAGTGAACGAACGGCGTGGAGGACGACATGACCCGCATGATCGTTGAACCTACCGAGGCCGCCGGCTGGCACCGGGCGGTCACCGAGGCCGCGGAACAGGCGGCCTGTCCGCTGGACCCCGACCGGGAGAGCTACCTGGTGTTCCTGCTGATGCGCTACCTGCGCCGCCGGGACATCGCCCGGGTGGTGCTGGCACTCGCCTACCTGCGCAGCCAGCAGATTGCCGGCAGCGCGCGCCGCGATGCCCTGCAGGAGGTGGGCGACCTGTGCCTGCTGTTCACCGGGCTGTTCCCGGAGCAGGCGGCGCGCCGCCGGGTGCGCCTGAGCTACTTCGTGGACATGGGCCGTTCCGCCTACACCGGCGTGGCCGACAGCCTCTCCCCGCGGGCCGGGGCCCTCTACGCTGACCTTGCGGCAACCTTCGTCTCCCTTGCCGACGTGCTGGGCGCCCTGCGCCACGGGGAGGACAGAGGCCAGATGCTGGGCATGCTCGACGCGGCGGAGCGCTACCTGCAGACGGGCAGCTCCGTGGCGCGCCGGCAGCTGGCCCGCTATACCGACGCCACACTCGTGCCCGCCTCCAGCCGCCGCCACTGATCCTCCTGCGGCCTATTGCACCTACCAGGTGCAACTTCCGATTGGTACGCACCATACTAGGGCGGCTCTACGCCCTGGCGCGGGCGCAACGCACCGGCGAGGCGCGTGGCGCCGTCGCCGATTCCCTGGCACGCATCCTGAATGTCGGCCCGGGCCTACAACATGCACAGTCTCAGTCCAATTTGCGGGAGGTCCCCGATGGCTCGTACACCCGATGATGTTCTCAAGCTGATGCAGGACAAGGAGGCCAAGTTCGTCGACCTCCGCTTCACCGACACCCGTGGCAAGTGGCAGCACGTCACCATTCCCGCCCACTCCGTGGAAGCCGACTTCTTCGAGGACGGCAAGATGTTTGACGGCTCCAGCATCTCCGGCTGGAAGGGCATCCAGGAGTCGGACATGATCATGATGCCCGACGCCGAGACCGCGGTGATGGACCCGTTCTTCGACGAGCCCACCCTCAACATCGTCTGCGACATCATCGAGCCCAGCACCATGCAGGGCTACGAGCGCGACCCCCGCTCCATCGCCCGCCGCGCCGAGGCCTACCTGAAGTCCACCGGCATCGGCGACGAGGCCTACTTCGGCCCGGAGCCTGAGTTCTTCGTCTTCGACGACGTGCGCTGGGGCTCGGACATCAGCGGCGCCTTCTACAAGGTGGACGCCGAGGAGGCGATGTGGAACTCGGAGCGCGTCTATGAAGACGGCAACATGGGCCACCGCCCGGGGCTGAAGGGCGGCTACTTCCCGGTTCCGCCGGTGGATTCCCTGCATGACCTGCGCGCCGCCATGTGCCTGGCCATGGAGGAGATGGGCCTGGAGACCGAGGTCCACCACCACGAGGTGGCCACCGCCGGCCAGTGTGAGATCGGCACCAAGTTCAACACCCTGGTGCGGCGCGCCGATCAGCTGCAGATCCTGAAGTACTGCGTGCACAACGTGGCCCACGCGTTCGGCAAGAGCGCGACCTTCATGCCCAAGCCGCTGGTGGGCGACAACGGCAACGGGATGCACGTGCACCAGTCGATCGCCAAGACCGGCGAGGCCCTGTTCGCCGGCGACAAGTACGGCGGGCTGTCCGAGACGGCGCTGTACTACATCGGCGGCATCATCAAGCACGCCCGCGCCATCAATGCCTTCGCCAATGCCTCCACCAACAGCTACAAGCGCCTGGTGCCCGGCTTCGAGGCCCCCGTGCTGCTGGCCTACTCCGCCCGCAACCGCTCCGCCTCGGTGCGCATCCCCTGGGTCTCCAACCCCAAGGCGCGGCGCGTCGAGGTGCGCTTCCCGGACTCCACCGGCAACCCCTACCTGTCCTTTGCCGCCATGCTGATGGCCGGCCTCGACGGCATTCAGAACAAGATCCACCCGGGCGACGCCATGGACAAGGACCTCTATGACCTGCCCCCGGAGGAGGAGAAGGAGATCCCCAAGGTGGCGTTCTCCCTGGAGGAGGCCATGCAGTCTCTGAACGAGGATCGGGCCTTCCTGACCGCCGGCGGCGTGTTCACCGACGATGCCATCGACGGCTATATCGAGCTCAAGGCCGAGGAGATCACCCGCCTGCGCATGACCACCCACCCGGTGGAATTCGACATGTACTACAGCGTCTGAGGCCAGCCTCCCGATGCCAACCCACGGCCCCCCGCGCGGGGGCCGTTGTCGTTACGGCCCCTCGACTGCCGGCGGCCGGAATCCTGCCTGACACGACTCCACGGAACATTGGTAGAGTGGGCCTCCAACCCGGCAGCAGACCCGGCAGCAGAGGAGCGGCGCCATGGACCACTGGAGGGCCCCCAGCAGCCTGTCGGACTTGGGCTGCTCCGACTGCGCCGGTGGGATAGCGGTCTATTTCTCCGATCCTTCTCGTCAAATGGCGACGGCTATTCTCCTCGAACGATCGAAAAGCAGGCCTCGCTCTCCCACTCGGCTCGCGACGGACCCCAAAGTCCGACAGGCTGCTGGACGGCTGGCCCTGACGGCCCTGTTGCTGCTGACGCCGGCGCTGGCCGGCGCCGAGGTCTACCGCTGGGTGGACTCCGAGGGTGTCACCCACTACTCCGACGAGCCCCGCATCGGTGCCGAGCGCATCGATCCCGGCGAGCCGTCGGTCATTCCCATGGCGCCGGACATGCCCCGTGCCGCATCGGGCAGGGATCCGGCGGAGGGCGGCGCCTACCGGCGCTTCGCCATCGTCCGTCCGGAGCCCGACGCCACGCTCAGGGGCCATCCGGGGGACGTTAACGTCGCCCTGGCCCTGGAGCCGGGCCTGCGTGGCGGCCACAGCCTGACCCTGCTGCTGGACGGCGAGCCGGCGCCCCGGCAGCCGGGCGACTCCCTGCAGGTGGTGCTGCCGTCCATGCCCCGCGGCACGCATACCCTGCAGGCCCGCATCGAGAACCAGGACGGCCGCGTGGTCGCCGAAACCGACCGGGTCACGTTCTACATGCACCGCCCCTCGGTAAACCTGCCCGCCCGCTCCGGCTCTGCCAACTAGCATCGCACCATAGTGGTGCACTAGAGCGTCGGCTCCGCCCTATACTGACCCATCGGTCGGCGGGCGCGATGCCCCGCAGGCGGCGGGGTAGGGCCGGCCCGCGCACCCGGTCCTCGGCCCTCCATTCATGGTCCATTTCTTGCCTGACCGCACTGCGATGAAAACGCGCCAAACTCCCGACTCCGACCTGCTGGAACATCTGAGCACGGCCGTGGTGGCCGTGGACGGCGAGAACCGGGTGGGCTACCTGAACCCGGCCGCCGAATCGCTGCTCCGGGTCAGTGCGCGCCAGGCTCTGGGCGTGGCCCTGGTGCGACTCGGCCCGGGCTTCCGGCGGCTGGCCCGGGCAGTGGACAGCGCCCGAGCGCGGGGCGCCGGCACCACGGAACGCGAGCAGCAACTGGCCCTGCCCTTCGGCGGCCTGGTGACCGTCGACTGCACCATCACGCCCCTGCCGGACGCGCGCACGCTCCTCGAGCTGGAGCCCCTGGACCAGCAGCTGCGCCTGGCCCGGGAGAACCGGCTGCTCTCCGAGCAGCGGGCCATTCGCGAGCTGCTGCGCGGGCTGGCCCACGAGATCCGCAATCCCCTGGGGGGACTGCGTGGCGCGGCGCAGCTGCTCGACCGGGAGCTCGCCGAGCCCCACATGAAGGAGTACACCAGCGTCATCATCGGCGAGGCGGACCGCCTGCGCGCCCTGGTGGATGGCCTGCTGACGCCGGAGGGCCGGCTGGAGACCGTGCCCACCAACCTCCACGAGGTGGCCGAGCGGGTGCGCGCCCTGGTGGAGGCCGAGGCACCGCCGGAGGTGGAGATCGTGCGCGATTACGACCCCAGCATTCCGGCCCTGGCTGCCAATGCCGACCAGCTCATCCAGGCGCTGCTGAACCTGATGCGCAACGCCCTGCAGGCGGTGGGGGATCAGGGGCGCATCGTGCTGCAGACCCGAACCCACCGTCAGGTGACCATCGGCGAGCGGCTGCATCGCCTGGTGGCCCGGCTCAGCGTGGTCGACGACGGGCCCGGCGTGCCGCCGGAGCTGCTGGACAGCCTGTTCTACCCCATGGTGACCGGCCGCCCGGAGGGCAGCGGCCTGGGGCTGGCCATCGCCCAGTCCCTGGTGGCCCGCCACGGGGGCCTGATCGAGTGCACCAGCGAACCGGGCCGCACCGTGTTCACGGTCTGGCTGCCATTGGAGGACGCCGATGACTGACCGGTCCAGGGTTTGGATCGTGGATGACGACCGCTCCATCCGCTGGGTGCTGAGCCGCGCCCTGGAGCGCGACGGCCTCACGCCGCGCACCTTCGAAACCGCCAATCTCGCCCTGGCCGCCATGGAACGCGAGGCCCCGGACGTGCTGGTCACCGACATCCGCATGCCCGGCCTGGGCGGCATGGAGCTGCTGCGGGCGGTCCGCGAGCAGGCTGAGGACCTGCCGGTGATCGTCATCACCGCTCACTCGGATCTGGACGCGGCAGTCTCCGCCTACGAGGGCGGCGCCTTCGAGTACCTGCCCAAGCCATTCGACGTGGACGAGGCCGTGGCCCTGGTGCAGCGCGCCCTGGCCGCCCGGCGTGAGTCTGCCGCCAACGGCGCTCAGCGCGGCGAGGCCCCCGAGATCCTCGGCGAGGCGCCGGCCATGCAGGAGGTGTTCCGCGCCATCGGCCGGCTGTCCCGCTCCCACATCACGGTGCTGATCAGCGGCGAGTCCGGAACCGGCAAGGAACTGGTGGCCCGCGCCCTGCACCGCCACAGCCCGCGCGCCGACCGGCCCTTCATCGCGCTGAACATGGCCGCCATCCCCCGCGACCTGATGGAATCCGAGCTGTTCGGACACGAGCGCGGCGCCTTCACCGGCGCCCTGCAGGCCCGCCAGGGCCGCTTCGAGCAGGCCCACGGCGGCAGCCTGTTCCTGGACGAGATCGGCGACATGCCCCCCGACCTGCAGACCCGCCTGTTGCGGGTGCTCGCCGACGGCGAGTTCTACCGGGTCGGGGCCCATACCCCGAGCCGGGTGGATGTGCGCATCATCGCCGCCACCCACCAGGACCTCTCCCGCCAGGTGGCTGAGGGGCGCTTCCGGGAGGATCTTTTCCATCGCCTGAACGTCATCCGGGTGCACGTCCCGCCCCTGCGGGAGCGGCCCACCGACATCTCCATGCTCGCCGCGCATTTCCTGCAGGCCACCGGCGGCGAGCTTGGCGTCGAACCCAAGCGCCTCACCCCGGAGGTGGAACAGCGCCTCATGGAGTTGCCCTGGCCGGGCAATGTCCGCGAGCTGGAGAACTGCTGCCGCTGGCTCACGGTGATGGCCAGCGGACGGGAGGTCCGACTGGAGGATCTGCCGCCGGAACTGGCAGGCGAGCTGCCGGCCCGCGAGGTCGCCGCCGACTGGGAGGCGGCCCTGTCCCGCTGGGCCGAGCAGGCCACCGCCGAGCAGCAGCCGGGGTCCCTTGCCGATGCCGTGCCGCGCCTGGAGCGCGTCCTGATCCAGGCCGCCCTGCGCCGCACCGGCGGCCGCCGCCAGGACGCCGCGCGCCTGCTGGGCTGGGGCCGCAACACCCTCACCCGCAAGATCAAGGAACTGCGGCTGGAGACGTGAGGGGGGCTGGCGGTTGCCCGCGCGCCAGCCGAACCTGCCGGGGCTTGCGGGCCTGCGCGGGCAGAAGGACTGAGTGAAAAGGACTGAGGACTGAGTAGGAGACGGCTGGGGCAATCGTCGGAGCCGGGCCGATGGGCGTAGGGTGCATGGAGCGAAACGCAATCCACCATTTTCGCGCGGTACTGGGTACGAGGTACTGAGTACGGTCAGAGGCCTTGCAATTGCCGCTGTCGTGCCTAAGCGTTGCCCCAGTACCCAGTACCCAGTACCCAGTACCCAGTACCCAGTACCCAGTACCC
>CAZAQB010000053.1:5122-21451 GCA_964487155.1 uncultured Ectothiorhodospiraceae bacterium | reverse complement strand
CGCTCAGCGCCGGAACAGCCAGAACAGCAGGCTCAGCACCAGGCTCACCAGGATCGAGGTGGTGATGGGGAAGTAGAAGCTGAAGTCGTCCCGGCGCACCACGATGTCTCCGGGCAGCCGTCCCAGGCCGAGCTTGCCCAGCCAGGGCCAGAGCAGCCCGGTGATCAGGATACTGACGCCGAGGATGATCAGGAACTTCTGCATGATTCTGGGCCAGTTGAGCAGTTGACCGGTGAATCAGTTAATTGGTTGACGAGTGAACCAGTTAACCAATCAACCACTCCAGCAAACCGCCCGCCGTTACCGGGTCACCTGCTCCACAGCGTCGTCGCTGCCCACCAGCAGCAGGTCCGCCGGCCGCAGCGCGAACAGGCCGTTGCACAGTACGCCCGGGATGTCGTTGATCTCCCGTTCCAGGCGGATGGGCTCGGCGATCTCCAGGTTGTGGACGTCGAGGATGACGTTGCCGTTGTCGGTAGTGAAATCCCGGCGCAACTCCGGCTGCCCGCCAAGGGCGGCGAGCTGGCGGGCCACGAAGCTGCGGGCCATGGGGATGACCTCAACCGGCAACGGAAAGCGGCCCAGCACCGCCACGCGCTTGTCCGCATCCACGATGCACACGAAGCGGCGGCTGGCCGCGGCAATGATCTTTTCCCGAGTGAGGGCGCCGCCCCCTCCCTTGACGAGCTGCAGGTGGCGGTTCGCCTCGTCCGCGCCGTCCACGTAGACTGACAGGGTGCCCACCTCGTTCAGCTCCCGCACATCGATGCCTGCCCCTCGCAGGCGCCGGGCGGTTTCCTCGGAGCTTGCCACCGCCGCCGGCACGTCGTCCCGGCGCTCGGCGAGGGCGTCGATGAAGTGGTTCACGGTGGATCCGGTGCCCACGCCCAGCACGGCGCCGGGCTCCAGGCAGTCCAGGGCGGCCCGGGCCGCCCGCCGTTTGCGTTCATCCGAAGACATGGTGCTCTCCGTCCAGCTCAGAGGGGCCATGATATTCGCCCGGCGGCCGAATCTGCTAACTTGCCAGCCGGCCGGGCGGGCCGCCGCGCAGCGCGGAGCCCGCGCCCGATCCGAATTCGAGCCAACCCAGGGCCCAGCAACCCTATGACTCGCGCCTACCTGCAGAAGGTTCTCACCGCCGGCGTCTACGACGTCGCCCGCCAGACCCCCCTGGATTTCGCCCCCAACCTCTCCGCGCGACTCGGCGAGCGGGTGCTGATGAAGCGCGAGGACCTGCAGCCGGTGTTCTCCTTCAAGATCCGGGGCGCCTACAACAAGCTCGCGAACCTGCCCCGGGAGCAGGCCGAGCGCGGCGTGATCTGCTCCTCGGCCGGCAACCACGCCCAGGGGGTGGCCCTGGCGGCCCGCCATCTGGGCCTCAAGGCCAGCATCGTCATGCCCCGCACCACGCCCGGCATCAAGGTGCAGGCGGTGCGCTCCTTCGGCGGCCGGGTGGTGCTGCACGGTGACAGCTACGACGAGGCCCGGGCTCACGCCGAGCGCCTGGTGGAGGATCGGGGCCTGGCCTACATCCCGCCCTACGACGACCCGGACGTGATCGCCGGCCAGGGCACCGTGGGCATGGAGATCCTCACCCAGCACCCGCGGCCCATCGACGCCATTTTCGTGCCGGTGGGCGGCGGTGGACTGATCGCCGGCATCGCCGCCGTGGTCAAGCAGCTGCGCCCCGATATCAAGGTCATCGCGGTGGAGCCCGATGACGCCCCCACCCTGGAGCGGGCCATGGCCGCCGGGCGCCGGGTGATCCTGGAGGAGGTGGGCATCTTCGTGGACGGCGTGGCGGTGCGCCAGATCGGCAAGGAGCCGTTCCGTATCTGTAAGGACCTGGTAGACGAATGCCTGCTGGTGTCCACCGACGAGATCTGCGCCGCCATCCGCGACATCTTCGAGGACACCCGCTCGGTGATGGAACCCGCCGGGGCACTGGCCATGGCTGGCCTGAAGAAGTATGCGGAGACCCGGCCGGGCTCCGGGCGCACGCTGGTGGCCATCAACAGCGGTGCCAACGTGAACTTCAGCCGGCTGGGCCACGTGGCCGAGCGCGCCGAGGTGGGCGAGCACCGCGAGGCCGTGCTGGCGGTAACCATCCCGGAGCGGCCCGGCAGCTTCCGGGAGTTCTGCGAGACCATCGGCAACCGGGGCATCACCGAGTTCAACTACCGCTTCGCCGACCCAGCCGAGGCCCACGTGTTCGCTGGCATCCAGCTCCACGACGGCGCCGCCGAGCGTGAGGCAGTGGTGGCTGTTCTGGAGGAGCGTGGCTACCCGGTGCTGGACCTCACCGACAACGAGATGGCCAAGGTGCACTTGCGGCACATGGTGGGGGGCCGGGGGCACAACGTCACCGACGAGGTACTCTACCACTTCCAGTTCCCGGAGCGCCCCGGCGCCCTGCTCAAGTTCCTGAAGAGCCTGGGCAGGCGCTGGAACATCAGCATGTTCCATTACCGCAACCACGGTGCCGCCTACGGCCGCGTGCTGGTGGGGATCCAGGTGCCGGCGGAGCAGCGCGCGTCATTCCGTGCCTCCCTGGACAAGCTCGGCTACCCGTACCGGGACGAAACCGCCAATCCCGCCTATCACCTCTTCCTGAGCTGACGGCCGATCCGGTCGCGGGCTGCTATACCTGTGCCCAGGCCGCCGGCGCCGTGGGGGGGTCTGGCGAAACTCATGCTCACGACTGGGAGAGCGTCATGGCTGCAGAGAGTTTCCGTGCCCTGCGGGTTGGACAGGACGCCGATGGCAAGTTCCAGCGCCGCATCGCCCGCCGCTCGGTGAATGAGCTGCCGGAAGGAGACGTGCTGATCCGGGTTCGCTACTCGGCCCTCAACTTCAAGGACGCGCTCTCCGCGACCGGCAACAAGGCGGTGACCCGCAATTTCCCCCATACCCCCGGCATCGACGCCGCCGGGGTGGTGCAAGACAGCCGCAGCCCCGACTGGCAGCCGGGCCAGGAGGTGCTGGTCACCAGCTACGACCTGGGTATGAACCACGACGGCGGCTTCGCCGAGTACATCCGGGTGCCGGCCGACTGGGTGGTGCCGCTGCCGCCGGGCCTGTCCACCCGGGAGGCCATGATCCTGGGCACGGCCGGCTTCACCGCGGCACTGTGCGTGCAGGCGATCGTGGACCGGGGTATTACGCCTGCCGACGGCGAGGTGCTGGTCACCGGCGCCACCGGCGGCGTGGGCAGCTTCGCGGTCGGCATCCTGGCGCAGGCGGGCTACCGGCCCATGGCCGGCACCGGCAAGCCCGACGCCGAGGACTGGCTGAAGAAGCTGGGGGCCGCCGGTCTGGTGTCCCGGGAGGAACTGGCCGACGACTCCGGCAAGCCGCTGCTCAAGTCCCGCTGGGCCGGGGCGGTGGACACCGTGGGCGGCGACGTGCTGGCCACCACCCTGAAGTGCCTCAACTACGGCGCCTCGGTATCCTGCTGCGGTCTGGTGCGCTCGCCCAAGCTGGAAACCAGCGTGATGCCCTTCATTCTGCGGGGCAACGCCCTGCTGGGGGTGGATTCCCAGAACACGCCCATGGAACTGCGCCGGCCTACCTGGGAGCGGCTGGCCGGCGAGTGGAAGCTGCCCGACCTGGAGATGCTGGTCACCGAGACCTCCCTCGACGGTCTGGAGGAGCACATCCAGAGCATCCTCAAGGGGGGTGTCCGGGGCCGGGTGCTGGTGGATCTGGAGGCCTGAGGGCCGACCGCCGACGGGCCCCCTGCGACGGGGCGCTGCGTTCAGCCGGTAGGTCGGCTGCTCCTGGCAGCCGACATCGCCGCTAAGGCGGCGGGCAAGCCTAGCAGCCTGTCGGACTTAGGGATGATCTACTGCGGCGGCGGCAAACGGGGCTCTTTTTCCGCTCCTTTTCGTCAAATAGCACCCACTATTCTCCTCAAATGAGCGAAAAAACCGCCTCCGTTTCCCACTCGCCTCGCTACGACCCCCTAAGTCCGACAGGCTGCTAGCCAGCCCGCAGGCCGTGCCGGTGAGGGTTTTCCTCAGCGGCTTGCCAGTTCCAGCGACCCGCTCGGCGCAAGCTGGAAGGTGGCCGGTTCCCGGACCACGCAGCCCGGCTCCATCAGGCACTCGCCGGTGCGTACCACCGCATAGCCCGGGACCCGTCCGCCGTCTTTGGCGGCGTAGCTGGCGGGCCAGTCGAAGTGCAGGCGCAACTTGTGTCCGTCGAGGGTGACCTCTTCCCCTGGCTGCAGGTGGATGGCATCGATCACCCGGCGGCCCCGCTCCAGGGATTTTTCCAGGTAGGCCAGTCCGAGCCCCGGCACGTAGGCGCCCAGCAGATAGACGGCGTGCTTGGACTGGTTGCGCACCGTGACCCGGCCCAGAGAGCCCTGGTAGGGATCGTGGTGGGTGGCGACCCGGGCATTGTCCGTCGCCACATGAATCTCGTCCGCGTGGGCGTCGTCAACCTGTTCGCCGGGCTGCAGTCCATAGCCGTAGACCGCAGCCCGCAGCCCGTTGAGGCGTTCCGGATTGATTGCGCAGCCGCTGCTCATGAGTGCTGCCGCCAGAAACACCACGCCCCATCTCACGTACCCCGTCATGATATGTCCCCCGTCTTGATCTGTAAGTCCTCCGGCCTCGTCTGCTGTCCCGGGCCGGTTGATGACAGGGTCTGAAAAAATAAGGCTACGTCACGAGAGGTGCGTCACAAAAGCTATATGACAGTTGTCCTGTGATAGAGAAAACATATCATAATGTGAGATACACATCACGTTCCTTTACCGGGGGCACCGGCCGGGCGACGCGGCTGGGATGCAGCCTGGAGGTGTCCCGGAAAGGAACCGCCTTTCGCAGTCCGCCCGTGGCGGCTACTTTCGAGGGGCAGGCATTCGTAGCCGGCTCGGCGCCGGGAGGCTTGGCCATGGCACAGGCGAAATTCGCGGTGGGCCAGCTGGTCCACCACCGAAAATTCGACTACCGAGGCGTAGTGTTGGACGTCGACCCCGAATTCCGGGGGACCGAGGAGTGGTACCAGCTCATGGCACGCAGCCGCCCGCCTCGGAATCAGCCCTGGTATCACGTGCTGGTGGACGGAGCGAGCCACGCCACCTACGTGGCCGAGCGGCACCTGGAGCCCGATGCCGAGGGTGGCCAGGTGAGCCATCCCGCCCTGGGGCAGTACTTCGACCGCTTCATCGACGGCCGCTATCGGCCTCGCCGCCGGGCCAACTGACGCCCCTCGCCGGCCCCGCCGCCGCTGGTCGGCCGCCGCTCAAGGTTTTCTGTTTCCCTGCCGAAAGCCGTCACCAGAGGAAGCTGAAACTTCCCGAGCGGCGCCCGGGCAGCAACCCCGGGGGTGTGGCGGGCCCGTTGCCATCGGGCCGCGGTGGAGGGCGTATAACAATGAGACTCGGTGGATTTCGCGGGCAGCTGATGCTGCTGATCGGGGCCGCGCTGTGCGGTATCGGGCTGCTGCTGGCGCTGTCCTTGATCGAACTGCGCTCCCAACTGGTGGGTGACCGGATGGCAGCAGCCCGGCAGCACGTGGCGGCGGCGGTCTCCGTGCTGGAGCGCTTCCACGGCATGGAACTCTCGGGTGAGCTGTCCCGGGAGCAGGCCCAGGCCCGGGCGGCGGCTGCGGTCGGGGCGCTGCGCTGGGGCGGCTCCGGCTACCTGTGGATCAACGACATGCACCCGCGCATGGTGATGCACCCGGTCAAGCCTGAACTCAACGGCAAGGACCTCTCCTCCTCTGAGGATCCGGCGGGCAAGCGGCTGTTCGTCGCTTTCGTGGACACCGTGCGCAGCGAAGGCCGCGGCTTCGTGGACTATCTCTGGCCGCAGCCGGGCAGCGACCAGCCGGTGGCCAAGACCTCCTTCGTCCAGGGCTTCGCGCCCTGGGGCTGGGTGGTCGGCTCTGGAGTCTACCTGGCGGACGTCCAGCAGGCCTTCCTGTCTGCCGCCGCCCTGAGCGGGGGCGTTGGGGTCGTGCTGTTGCTGGCGCTCTGCGCCATCGCCTGGTGGGTTGCCCGGCGACTGCTTGGCCAGTTGGGCGGCGAGCCGGTGGTCGCGGTGGACGCCGCCCGGGCCATCGCCGCGGGCGACCTGCAATATCCCATCGAGGGTGGCCGGGGCGGCGCCGACAGCATTCTGGGATCGCTATCCACCATGCAGCAGGGGTTGCGGGGTCTGATCGAGAACCTGCTGGCCCACGCCCGGCAGGTAACGGATGGGGTGAACCGCTTCGCCACCGCGTCCACCGAGGTCAGCATCGCCTCCCAGCTGCAGAGCGGTGCCATCGCCCAGTCCCGCGACGAGATCGAGCGTGCGGTCCGGCGTGCCGGCGAGGTGGTGGAACTGGCGGAGGATGCCCGCGCCCGCTCCAGCCGCGCCGCGGAGCTATCCGGCTCCGGCGAACAGATGACCCAGGAGGCTGCCGCCCAGATGGAGAGCATCTCGTGCCAGGTGGGGGTGGCGGCGAAGCAGATCCGCCAGCTGGACGCCCGCGCCCAGCAGATCGGCCGGGTCGCTCAGGTGATCCGGGAAATCGCCGAGCAGACCAATCTGCTGGCCCTGAACGCCGCCATCGAGGCGGCCCGGGCGGGCGAGCAGGGCCGGGGCTTCGCGGTGGTGGCCGACGAGGTGCGTAGTCTGGCAGAGCGGACCAGCCAGGCCACCCAGGAGATCGGCGAAACCATCGCCACCATCCAGAATGAGACCCGGGTCGCCGTGGCGGCCATGGAGGACTCAGGCCCCCTCATCGAGACCGGCGTCGGCCGGGTGGGGGAGGCCGCGGTGGCACTGCAGAGCATTCGTGGCGAGGCGCAGCAGACCCTCGAGCGCATCGCCCGACTGGTGGAGGGCACCACCGAACAGCACCGTCGCTTCGAGATTCTGCGCCGCACCATGGAAGATGCCAGCGAGGTTTCCCAGCGCTCCGAGCACAGTCTGCAGCTGGGTAGTGCGGCCGTGGTCGACCTGGAGCGCACCGCCCAGGCGCTCATCGGGCAGGCCCGGCGCTTCCAGGTCGACGAGCCGGCCGCGCCGGGCCCGGCCGCAGGCGAGCAAGGCCCCGGCGATTTGATTCCGTGGGTCAAGGCGATGGAGCTGGGCCTGCCGGAAATGGATGCCCAGCACCAACGCCTGGTGGACATCATCAACCGCCTGCATCGCGCCGTGAGCGGCGACGCTGGCGACGCCGACGTTCTGTCCCTGGTGGACGAGTTGATGGACTACACGCGCTATCACTTCCAGGCCGAGGAGGACATGATGCGGCGGCTGGAGTTCTCCGATCTGGAGCCCCACCGCCGCGCTCACATGGCTTTCGCGGAGCAGGCCCAGGGCCTGGCCGAGCGGGCCCGGCGCGGCGAACCCGGCGTGGCCCAGGAACTGCTGTCCGTGCTGCGCGACTGGCTGGTACGCCACATCATGGTGGCGGATCGCCGCTACGCCAGGGAGCTGGAGGTCTCCCAGACTCCCTGAGCGCGAGCCCGGCGCTGTGCCGCGCTGTCGGATCAGCGACAGCGACGACGCCCCGGTCGCAGAGCCGACACGCCGGCGTGCCGGCGCGGGAGCCCGCAACCGTGCTGTGCCGCGGTTGTACGCCGCTGGCATGATTCTGGCTAATTCCTCTCGTGCCATGCACCGGAGGACTTCTGCGATGGATGACCGGATGAATGCCCTGCAGGTCGACCTGCAGCGTTGCGACGCCCGGGCCCTGGCCGCCCGGCAGGATCTGGAGCGCCTCGCCCGCGAGCTGCCCCAGGGCTGGCCGCTGCTGCTGAAACGGGCCGCGTGGGCGTTTCACGCCTACCGTGACCTGGCCGCCGCCCGGGAACGCCTGGAAGGCGTGCAGTCGGCGGGGGGCTGATCGATCATGAGCGACTACACGGCATTGACCCGGGGCGGCCGGGACTGGACTCCGGCGTTCATCAGCGATATCGACCAGGGCCGGTGCATCGGCTGCGGCCGCTGCTACAAGGTGTGCTCCCGCCAGGTGCTCAACCTGGTGGAGTTCGAGCCCGAGGACGACGATGACGATGACGACATGGTGCGGATGGTGATGGAGGTGGCCGACGCTGACGACTGCATCGGCTGTGGGGCCTGCTCCCGGGTATGCAGCAAGAGCTGCATCAGCCACGCGCCGCTGGCGGTCTGAGGCTCGCCCCCCGCAGCCCGGCCGCCTGTCCACCGCCTGGGGCATGTCGCAGCCGGTAGGTCGGCTGCTCCCGGCAGCCGACATCTTCGCAAAGCCAATGGCTTGCTATCGATCCGAAACAATTCGGTGAGGTCTGCTAACCTCCCGCCCGTTCCCCCCAGACTTGCTTAAGCTGATCGTCCCGGCCGCACAGGTAGCGGTAGGTCTTGTAGCGCACCGGGTTCTTCTCGTAGTAGTCCTGGTGGTAGCCCTCGGCGGCGTAGAAGGGCTGCGCCTCCACAATGGGGGTGACGATGGGCTGCTCGAAGCGCCCGTTCGCCTCCAGCGCAACCTTGGAGCGCTCGGCGGCGTCGCGCTGGGCATCGTTGTGCACGAAGATGGCGGTCCGGTAGGAGCTGCCCCGGTCGCAGAACTGGCCGCCGTCGTCCAACGGGTCGATGTTGTGCCAGAACACGTCGAGCAGCTTTTCGTAGCTGACCTTGTCCGGCTCGTAGACCACCCTCACGGCCTCGTAGTGGCCGGTCCCGCCGGCCGTCACCTGCTGGTAGCTGGGATTCTCCACATGGCCGCCGGTGTACCCCGAGGTTGTGGAAATGACTCCGTCCAGGCGGTCGTAGGGCGGCTCCATGCACCAGAAACAGCCGCCGGCGAAAGTGGCCTCGGCCAGGCCTTCTTCGGGGGCCGCGAGCTGCGCTGCCAGGGCGGCCGGCGCCGTCGCTACCGCCAGCGCCAGCATCAGGGAGTTGAATCGGACCATGGCTTTCTCGCGCCCTGCTGCCGAGATGTCCCGACTAGACCACGGGCAGCCAGCGTTGGTTCGCCCGGAGCGCGGCTACCACATGAGATCGTCGGGCACCGGTGGGTACTCCCCGCCCTCGGTTTCGTCCCGCTCGGATTCGGGCCCACCGGCGTAGATCACCAGGAAAGGGGCCTTGGCCTGGACCCGCTCGGCGATCTCCCGCGGCACCAGGCGGTACTGGCCCCGGGTGCGGGCGATGGCAAGCCGGCCGGCGGCCAGTTCGTCGCGCTGCGCCGGGGTGACGTACAAATGCTTGATCTTGCCGTCCCGGGTGAAGTGGAAGGCGACGTCGTCATCCCGTCGCCGGCGGCTGATCTCGTGCTGCAGTACCAGTTCCCGGGCTGCCTTTTCGTCCGCTTCCCGGCGCTTTTCCGCCTCGCGGCGCGCGTTCAGGGTGCGGTCGCGGGCCCGCTTCTGTGCCAGGGCCTGGTCCGCCGCCTGGGCGGCCTGGCTCTGCTCCGGGGCGCGCTGGGCTTTCTTGCGGGTTTTCTGCTGGCTCTTGGCCCGACGCTTTTCGGTCTGGGTTCGGCGCAGGTCCTGCTCCTTGACCAGGCCCGTCTTCAGCAACTGATCGCGTAGGGAATCGCTCATGATCTCACCGAGGCGGGGTCTTGCCGGGGCAGAGCCAGAGGATAGGCTTTCAGCCGCGCAGTTCCTAGCCCGCAAATTTCACCGAAACCCGGCTGGCCGAAGTCCGTTGCCGAGCGCCATGCCTGACGGCCTGATCCTGGCTCCCGTTCTGAAAGGACCGGTAATTGGTTTCGGTCAAGACAGCGCCGGCGCGGCTGTGGCCTGCTAGGTGAGGCCGGTCGGCCGAGACGGCTTCCTGCAGTGGCCGGTGTGCCGGCCCCGGAGGCGTCAAAAGCCGGTAACAGGCGACTATCATGTCGGGGCGGAGCGCCAGGCGTCTCCGGATATTCTTGATTTGGCGCGGGCTGCGGGCAGGGACACGAACCGCATCGGCGCGGGTGATCGACTTATGAGCATGGTTCGCGTACCGGGTGGGCTGGCCCTGCCCCTGGTGCTGTGGCTGGCCTCCGGTAGCGCCGTTGCCCAGCAGTCGCTGGTTGCGCTGCGGGTGGACTCCGAGATGCAGGTGGACGGCGTGGCCAACGAGGAGTTCTGGTCCCGGGCGACGCCGGTGGTGACCCGCGACCCGGTGGCGCGCATCGACATCGAGTTGCGTGCCGCCCACACTGCCGAGCGGCTGTACATGCTGGTGAATTTCCCGGACAGCGAGGCCAATTACGCCCACAAGACCATGATCTGGAGTGCGGACGAGGGTCGTTACGTGCAGGGCCCGGACCGGGAGGACAGCTTCGTCGTCAAGTGGAGCATGGAGCCGCTGCCGGTGGATCTGTCCATCGACGCCGACGAGCCCTACCGCGCCGACATCTGGTTCTGGAAGGCCCACCGCACCGATCATGCCGGGTTCGCCGACGACAAGATGCACATCTATTCCCGCACCGAGGTGCCGGGGGCCTATCCGTTGATCTCCCGCCAGGGCCAGCGCTTCTACGTGAGCCGCAACGGCGATGCCGGAAGACCGGCCTACGCCAACCGGGTCTACGGGGTCTACCAGGGGGAGCGCCAGCCGCCTTACCGCTATCAGACGCCCACCGGCAGCCGCGCCGACGTCCGAGCCAAGGGCCACTGGCGCGATGGCGTCTGGACCATCGAATTCGCCCGCAAGCGGGTCACCGGCCACCCTGACGACGTTCAGTTCCGGTGGCCGGGCCGTTATCCGTTCGGCGTCTCCCGATTCGAGATCGCCGGCCGGCCGCCCAACCCGCAACTGGAGGAACCCCGCTTCGGCTCGGGCGATGTCTCCGAAGAACTCGAACTGGTGATCGAATAGTGCCCAGGCGCAACCGGCCAATGGAGCAGGGCGCGCAGATGGAGGGCCGCCGCGGGCGCGCCCAGGGGACTGCACCGTGACGGACACGGCCGGCGATCAGCAAGACCGGAGGCAAGGCGAGCCCGCGGTAGCGCCCGACCCGCCGCCGGCGCCTCGCCGCAGTTGGGGATCGCGCCTGCCGATCCACCTGGCCCGGCAGCTGGCACTGGGCGGCCTGGTGGCCATCCTGCTGGCGGTGGTGGTGGTCGCCTACCAGCACAGCCTGGCCTCGATGCAGGCGCTGCGCTCCAACATGGAGGTGGTGGCCCCGGCCCACGCCCACCTGCAGAGCATCAGCTCGCTGCTCACCATCTCCGGTCATGCGTTCCAGATCTACGCCGCTCGCGAGCGGGTTGGCAGCGCCGAGGTGGTGATTCCGCTGACCCGGCTTGCCACCAGCCTGCAGACCCTGTACCGGCGCCTGCGGGCCGCCGAGCGGGTGCAGGGATTGCCGCCGCCGCCCACGGATGCCGCCCGCGCCGCCCTGCAGGGGC
Source organism: uncultured Ectothiorhodospiraceae bacterium (assembly GCA_964487155.1). Taxonomy (GTDB): domain Bacteria; phylum Pseudomonadota; class Gammaproteobacteria; order Nitrococcales; family Nitrococcaceae; genus CAZAQB01. The sequence goes on along the minus strand of CAZAQB010000053.1, from coordinate 10,122 downwards.
TGTTGGAGACCCGCACCCTGCCGGACAGCCATGCCGCCGTGGAGCGGCTGCTGCGCCGGGTCCAGCAGCAGGTGGGCGCCACCCGCGACTGGTTCCGCGAGGCGCTGCAGCGGGCCCAGGCCGCGGGCCTCGAACTGGACCGCAGCCAGCTGCGGGAGCAGAGCAACCTGCTGAACTCCATCGCCCTCGCCCTGGAGCGTTTCGCGGTCGGCGAGGGACCGCAGTTCGAGAGCGTGCTGGGCCCGGTGGAGCGCACCTTGAACATTCTCAACGACCTCCCGCCCGTGGACCGCTTCGCGCGCATGCCGGGGGCGGTGGTGGCCGATGGCGAGGCCCTCTCCGAGGAGGTGGAGGCGTTGTCCAGCGCCCTGCTGCGCTACCGGGCGGCGCTGCTCGCCTACCGGGACGTGGAGGACCTGCAGATGGCCGGCACCTCCACCACCGAAGCCCGCATTTCGGTGCTGGAAACCTATGCTGAGGCTGACAGCCAGGTGCAGAGTGTGCTGGACCGGCTCAACCAGCTGTTCGTCGCCATCCAGGCGCGCACCCTGCACCAGCAGAACGTCAGCCGGAACCTGCTGCTGGCGCTGGGCTCCGCCGGCGTGCTGCTGTCGATCCTGATCTCCTTTGGCCTCGGGCGGCTGCTCAAGGGCCGCATCAGCCACCTGCTGCGAGGGGCCCGGCGGCTTGCCGCCGGCCGCCTGGACGCCCGGCTCGATAGCCCCGCCCGGGACGACCTGGGCCGGCTGGCGGAGACGTTCAACACCATGGCCGAGGCGCTGCAGCAGAAGGATATCGCCCTGGAAGGCCGCATCCGCGAGCTGGATGCCGCCAACCGCCACATCCGGGAGATCAACGCCGACCTGGAGCGCCGCGTCGAGCGCCGCACCCGGGAGCTGCGCGAGGCCAGCTCCGAGGCGCAGGCCGCCAACGTGGCCAAGTCCCAGTTCCTGGCCACCATGAGCCACGAGATACGCACCCCGATGAACGGCCTGCTGGGCATGACCGAGCTGCTGCTGGCCACCGATCTGACCCCCAAGCAGCGCCGCTTCCTGGACACCATCCGCCGCTCCGGCGAGACCCTGCTCAGCCTGATCAACGACATCCTCGACTTCTCCAAGATCGAGTCGGGGCGCCTGGAGCTGGACACCGCCCCGTTCAGCCTGCGGGAGCTGGTGGAGGACATCGGCGAGCTGTTCGCGCCCCGGGCCCACGCCATGGGGCTGGAACTCGCCTGCGACCTGCCGCCGGAGTTCCACGAGCGGGTGCGGGGCGACGCCGGCCGGCTGCGCCAGGTGCTGGTCAACCTGGTGGGCAACGCCATCAAGTTCACCCCCCGGGGCGAAGTGGTGGTCGGGCTGGTGGTGGAATCCGAGTTCTCCAGCCAGCAGCGGGTGCGGCTGTACGTGCGCGATACCGGCATCGGCATCGCCCCCGCCCAGCAGGAGCGCATCTTCGACTCATTCTCCCAGGCCGACTCATCCACCAGCCGCGTCTACGGCGGCACCGGCCTGGGGCTTGCCATCTCCCGGCGCCTGGTGGAGTTGATGGGCGGCCATCTGGACGTGATGAGCCGCCTGGGGGAGGGTTCCCTGTTCCGCTTCTCGATCGTGCTCGCCAAGGAGACCGAGGCGGCCCCCGAGGGCCCGGCGGTGCGCAGCCTGCCCTCGGCGGCACGGGTGATGGTGGTGGACGACAACGCCACCAACCGGGAGATCCTGGATCACCAGCTCCAGGCGTGGGGGCTGGAGCCCCACTCCCTGGCCGACGGCAACGACGCACTGGCGGCGCTGCGCACTGCCTCGGCAGCCGGGCGCCACTACGACCTGCTGGTCCTGGACCTGCATATGCCGGAGATAGACGGCCTGCAGGTGGCAGAGGCAGTGCGGGCCGAGGAGGTGCTGGAGGGGCTGCCCATCATCCTGCTGAGCTCCGCCGACCTGGAGGAAGAACGCGAGGCCTGCCGGGCGCTGGGTATCGCCCACCGGCTGACCAAGCCGCCGCGCCGGGCCGACCTGCTGGAGGCGGTGCTGGAGAGCCTGCGCGGCCCCGGCCAGGTGCCCGTCCTGCCGCCGCCCGCCGAGGGCGAACCGGCGGACCAGGCGCCTGGCGCCTCCAGGCCGGCACCCCCCGCCGACTGCCCGGCGGCGCACGCGGCCGCCCGGCGACCGCCGCTGCTGTCCGGGCGGGTACTGCTGGCGGAGGACAACCGGGTCAACCAGGAATACGCCATGGCGTTGCTGGAGGACCTGGGCGTGATGACCGACCTGGCGGTGAATGGCCGCGAGGCCCTGCGCAAGCTGGAGCTCAACGACTACGACCTGGTGCTGATGGACTGCCAGATGCCGGAGATGGACGGCTTCGAGGCCACCGCCGAGATCCGCCGCCGGGAGGCCGAGAGCGGCGGCCGGCCGGTGCCCATCCTGGCGCTCACCGCCAATGCCCTGAGCGGCGACCGGACGCGTTGCATCGAGGCGGGTATGGATGACTACCTGCCCAAGCCGTTCGACGCGCTGCAGTTGCGCAGCCTGCTGAGCCGCTGGATGCGCTCCCGCCCGGGCACTCCCGTTCCGGCGGCGCCGCCCGCGCCGACGCCGGCCCCGGCCCTGGAGGGCATCGAGGCCCTGGATGCGGCCGGCGTGGAGGCCCTGCGCCGGCTGAGCGGCGACCCGCGCTTCTTCCAGCGGCTGGTATCCACCTACCTGAGCCGCTCCGTCGAGGATATCGAACGGCTGCGCGCGGCGCGGGATGCCGGCGACGTCGAAGGACTGCGGCGTGCCGCCCACAGCCTCAAGTCCAGCAGCTATAACGTCAAGGCCGTGCCCCTGGCGGAGGCCTGCCGGGAACTGGAAACGCAGGCCCGCAGCGGCAGCCTGGCGGACCCTGAAGCCTGGGTCGCCCGGGTGGAGGCCGAGTACCAGCGCGCCGTGGCGGCGCTGCGCCAGGCCTCCGGCAAGGCGGCGGCCGATGGTTGAACTCCCGGCTGACGGTTCCGCCCCGGCGCGCCTGCTGGTGGTGGACGACGACCCCACGGCCTGCCTCATTGCGGAAACCGCCCTGCGGGAGCAGGGCTTCCGGGTGATCACCGCCGAGCACGGCCGCGCCGCCCTGGAGGCGTTCGAGCGCCACCGCCCCGACCTGGTGGTGCTGGACGTGGACCTCCCCGACCTGGACGGTTTCGAGGTCTGCCGGCGCATCCGCACCCACCCCCGGGGTTTCACGGTACCGGTGGTGATGGCCACCGGCCTGGACGACCTGGACTCCATCGAGCGTTCCTACCACGCGGGCGCCACCGATTTCGCCGCCAAGCCCATCCAGTGGGCCATCGTCGGCCGCCGGCTGCGCCACATGCTGCGCTCCGCTGCCCTGCTGGAGGAGCTCAACCGGGCCAACGACGAGTTGCGCCGCAGCCGGGAGGACCTGGCCCACGCCCAGAGCCTGGCCCGGCTGGGCAACTGGGAATGGGATCCGGACGCCGACCGGATCACCGGCTCCGAGCAGTGGCACCTGCTGCTGGGGATCGAGCGGGGCGCCGAGACCGCTCTGGATGACGTCGTCTCCCGGGTGGACCGGGACGACCGGGAGTACGTGCGGGAATGGTTCGGGGACGCTGCCCTCGGCCGCTGCCGCACCACCCGGTTCCGCATTCACCGGAATGACGGCTCCCTGGTCCACCTGCAGCAGCGCGGCGAGTTCCGCCGCCAGAGCGACGGCGGCCGCCGGGTGCGTGGCACCGCCCAGGACATCACCAAGCTCACCCGCGCGGAGGAGCAGATCCACCGCATGGCCTACTACGACAGCCTCACCGGCCTGCCTAACCGGCTGCTGTTCAAGGAGTGGGTCAACCAGGCCCTGGACCTGGCGAGCCGCCACGGCCGCATGCTGGCGGTGCTGTTCCTGGACCTGGACGACTTCAAGCGCATCAACGACACCCTCGGCCACAGCACCGGCGACCTGATGCTGGTGGAGGCCGCCCGGCGCCTGTCCAGCAGCGTGCGCGGCGCGGACGCCGTCACCGGGCCGCAGCTCGATGCCGCCCGCTCGGAGCTGGCGCGGCTGGGCGGCGACGAGTTCACCATCCTGCTGAGCGAAATCGACGATGCCGAGGATGCTGCCGTGGTGGCCCGGCGCGTGCACGAGGTGCTGGGCCGGCCCATGAACCTGGGCGGGCACGATGTGGTGGTCACCTCCAGCATCGGCATCGCCCTGTGCCCGGTGGACGGCACCGACGCCGAGACCCTGCTGATGAACGCCGACACCGCCATGTACCATGCCAAGGCCGACGGCAAGAACATGTTCCGGTTCTTCGCGCCGCCCATGGGCCAGCAGGCCATGCGCCGGCTGTCCCTGGAGTCCAACCTGCGCCGGGCGATGGCCCAGGGCGAACTGCTGCTGCACTACCAGCCGCTGGCCCGCACCGCCGACCGTGGCATCGTCGGCGTGGAAGCCCTGACCCGCTGGACCGATCCTGACCTCGGCCCCATCAGCCCCGAGGAATTCATTCCGCTGGCCGAGCGCACCGGCATGATTCTCGCCCTCGGCGAGTGGGTGCTGCACTCGGCGTGCCAGCAGGTGCGCCAGTGGCAGGAGCAGGGCCATCACGGCCTCACCGTCTGTGTGAACCTCTCCGGGCGCCAGTTCCTGCAGGGCAGCCTGGCTCAGCGGGTGCGCTGGATCCTGGGCGAGACCGGACTGCCGCCGGAGAACCTGATGCTGGAGATCACCGAGGGCCTGCTCATGGAGGACGCCGACCAGGCCGCCGAGATCCTCTCCGGCCTGCGCGAGCTGGGCGTCAGCGTGGCCCTCGACGACTTCGGCAACGGCTACACCAGCCTGCGCCAGTTGAAGCGCTTCCCCATCGACCAGATCAAGATCGACCAGACCTTCATCGGCCGGGTGCCGGAGGAAGCCTCCGACGCCGCCCTGGTGCGCGCCATGGCCGCCATGGCCCAGAGTCTCGGCATGGGCGTCATCGCCGAGGGCGTGGAGACCCAGGCCCA
>CAZAQB010000053.1:0-5022 GCA_964487155.1 uncultured Ectothiorhodospiraceae bacterium | reverse complement strand
TGGCCCAGAGTCTCGGCATGGGCGTCATCGCCGAGGGCGTGGAGACCCAGGCCCAGGCTGAGTTCCTCCACGACATCGGCTGCGAGGCCCTGCAGGGCTACCTGGTGAGCGAACCCCTGCCCCGCGAGGCCATGACCGACCTCCTCAACCAGCGCCGCCGCGCCTGACCCGCCGGCGTCTAGATCGTAGGGTGGGCAGAGCGAAGCGAAGCCCACCGTCTTTTCACCCCTGACGATTCGTCTTCACGCCGCAGGCTGGACCGCGCCTGCGCATTCCGCGATTATCAAGCCGGTTTACGGACAGACTCGCCTGCAACTCCGAGCAAGGAAGCTCCTATGCCCAACTACTCCCGCGACCGTACCCCCGGCGCTACCTGGTTCTTCACCCTCGCTCTAGCCGACCGCAGCAGCGACGTGCTGGTACGGCATGCGTGCCTGCTTGGCAGGGCCTTCCGCGCGGTGCGCGCTGTGGCGCCATTTCATTGCCTTGCCATCGTCGTGCTACCAGAGCACCTGCACTGCCTGTGGAGGCTGCCCGTGGGTGATGTCGGCTACCCTCGCCGCTGGCGGCAGATCAAGGGCGCCTTCACCCGCTGCCTGCCTGAAACGGAGCCGCGTTCGCGGCGCCGGCCACTGCGCCGCGAACGCAGCGTATGGCAGCGCCGTTACTGGGAGCACACCATCCGCGACGAAGCTGATCTGCGCCGGCACCTCGACTACATCCACTACAACCCGGTGAAACACGGACTCGTAAAGGCCGTGGGCGCCTGGCCCCATTCCAGCTTTCATCGCTACGTGGCTCGGGGACTCTACCCCTTCGACTGGGGTGGCCAGCCGCCGAGTTCTCCGGGCCGCTGCGGTGAGTGAGCCGTGGTGCGAAAGACGGTGGGCTTCGCTGCGCTCTGCCCACCCTACGCGGCACGGTCGCGACGCCGCGGCATCGACGTAGGGTGGGCAGAGCGAAGCGAAGCCCACCGTCTCCCTGACCAGCCGCGACCCAACTTCAGCCGCCTTGACCCCCCTCACTACAGTGCATCCCGCCAGACTGGTATTGTTCGTACTCCTTTCTGCATGCCGCAGCGCAACACAGCCGAGCCCATGACCGCCACCGCCCGCATCCGTGAGATCCCGTACAACTACACCTCCTTCTCCGACCGGGAGATCGTCATCCGCTACCTGGGCGACCCGGCCTGGGAGACGCTGAACGACCTGCGCTCGCAGCGGCGCACCGGGATCTCCGCGCGCATGCTCTTCGAGGTGCTGGGGGATCTCTGGGTGGTGGCCCGCAACCCCTACATCCAGGACGACCTGCTGGACAACCGCAAGCGCCTGGAGGCCCTGACGGCCGCCATGCACCACCGCCTGGACCAGATCGTGGAGCGCGCCAACGGCAATCCCAAGGCGCTGGGGCTGGCCGACTCCGCCCGCCGCGCGGTGCGCGCCTTCGAGGACTGGTACCCGGCCACCCGCCGCCGCCGGGCCCGGGCGCTGAAGGCCTTCGGCCGTCACACCCGGCGGGACAACATCCGCTTCGACGGGCTGTCCCGGGTGTCCCACGCCACCGACGCCACCGACTGGCGCGTGGAAATGCCCTTCGTGGTGCTCACCCCCGACACTGAGGCCGAGATGGCCGCCCTGGTGCGCGAAGCCGTGCACCTGGGGCTCAGCGTCATCCCGCGGGGCGGCGGCACCGGCTACACCGGCGGCGCCGTGCCGCTGACCGAAGACTGCTGCGTCATCAACACCGAGAAGCTCGAAGCGCTGGGCGCGGTGGAAATGACCCGCCTGCCGGGGGTGGACGCGGACGTGCCCACGGTGCGCTGCGGCGCCGGCGTGGTCACCCGGCGGGTCTCGGACCTCGCCCAGGCGAGCGGCTACGTGTTCGCCGTGGACCCGACCTCCCAGGACGCCTCCACCATCGGCGGCAACGTGTCCATGAACGCCGGCGGCAAGAAGGCCGTGCTGTGGGGCACGGCGCTCGACAACCTGGCCTCCTGGCGCATGGTGACCCCCGAGGCCGAGTGGCTGGAGGTGGAACGTCTGGACCACAACCTCGGCAAGATCCACGACCAGGACACCGTGCGCTTTCGCATCAGCCGCTACCAGCGCGACGGCCGCACGCCCAGGGGCGAACCCGAGGTGCGGGAGTTCGCCGGCGCCGGCTTCCGCAAGGTGGGCCTGGGCAAGGATGTCACCGACAAGTTCCTGGGCGGCCTGCCGGGCATCCAGAAGGAGGGCTGCGACGGCCTGATCACCTCGGCGGTGTTCATCCTGCATCGCATGCCCGCCCACATGCGCACCGTCTGCCTGGAGTTCTACGGCACCGACCTGCGCGAGGCGGTGCCCGCCATCGTCGAGATCGTCGACGACCTCAAGCGCGACGCCGCCGTGGCCCTGGCCGGTCTGGAGCACCTCGACGAGCGCTACGTGCGCGCCGTGGGCTACAGCCCCAAGGCGAGCCGGGGCGAGCGGCCCAAGATGGTGCTGCTGGCGGATCTGGCCGCCGACGACGACAACGCCTGCGCCGCGGCGGCCTCCCGCATGGTGCGCCTGGCCAACGCCCGCGACGCCGACGGCTTCGTGGCGGCGAGCCCCGAGGCCCGCAAGACCTTCTGGGCCGACCGGGCCCGCACCGCCGCCATCGCCGCCCACACCAACGCCTTCAAGATCAACGAGGACGTGGTGATCCCGCTGGATCGCCTCGCCGAGTACAGCGAGGGCATCGAGCGCATCAACATCGCGCAGTCGCTGAACAACAAGCTGCGCATGGTCGCCGAGATCCGCGCCCACCTGCACGGCGAGCTGCCAGAGCTGCGCACCCGGCCCGACTACTCCGACCGGGAGGACTACGAGGCCAGCGCCGAGGGCGGCGGCATCCTGCACGCCAAGCGCGACTCCGCCATCAGCCACCTGGACGCCGTGGAGAACCGCTGGCAGGCCATCCTCGACCACGCCGAGGGCGACGCCGCCAACTTCGACGAGCTGCTGGACGACACCGCCCGGGCCGAGCGCAGGGACGGCGACACCATCATGTCGCTGCTGCTGCGCCGCAGCCTGCGAATCTCCTACCGGGCCGAGGTGGAGCGCCCGCTGCGGGACATCTTCGAGGGCCGCGATCTCGAACCGCTGCGCCGCCGCATCGAGAAGATCCACGACGAGGTGCTCACCAGCCGGCTGTTCGTGGCCCTGCACATGCACGCCGGCGACGGCAACGTGCACACCAACATCCCGGTGAACTCCAACGATTACGGGATGATGCACGAGGCCGAGCGCATCGTGGACCAGGTGATGATGCTCGCCCGGCGCCTGGACGGCGTGATCTCCGGCGAGCACGGCATCGGCATCACCAAGATGCGCTACCTGGAAGCCGCCGTCGTGGATCGCTTCACCGACTACAAGCGCGACATCGACCCGGACGGGCGCTTCAACCAGGGCAAGCTGCTGGCCGGCTCCGGCCTCACCCGGGCCTACACGCCCTCACTGCGCCTGGTGCAGCAGGAGGCGCTGATCCTGGAGGCGAGCGAGCTCGGCGAGCTCAACGACGACATCAAGGACTGCCTGCGCTGCGGCAAGTGCAAGCCGGTGTGCACCACCCACGTGCCCCGGGCCAACCTGCTGTACTCGCCCCGCAACAAGATCCTGGCGACGGGGTTGATGATCGAGGCGTTCCTCTACGAGGAGCAGACCCGCCGCGGGGTCTCCCTGCACCACTTCCAGGAGATGAACGACGTGGCCGACCACTGCACGGTCTGCCACCGCTGCGTCACCCCCTGCCCGGTGGACATCGACTTCGGCGACGTCACCATCAAGATGCGCGGCGTGCTCAAGGCCGCCGGCAAGCGCCGCGCCCGGCCGGCGACCATGGCCTCCATGGCCTTCCTCAACGTCAAGGACCCCCGCACCATCAAGGCCATGCGCACCGGCCTGATCCAGTGGGGCTACGCCGGCCAGCGCCTGGCCCATGAGGTGGCGCGGAAGCTGAAGATCGTCGGCCAGGGCCTGCCGGACGCCAAGGTGAAGGCGCGGCCCGCCAACACCACCGACCGCCAGGCCATCCCCGCCCAGGTCATCCACTTCGTGCGCAAGCCCATGCCCGGCAGGCTGCCGGCGAAAACCATGCGCGCCTTGCTGGGGGTGGAAGACGCCAAGACCGTCCCCATCCTGCGCGACCCCGCCAGGGTCACGGATGACTCCGACTCGGTGTTCTACTTCCCCGGCTGCGGCTCCGAGCGGCTGTTCAGCCAGATCGGCCTGGCGACGCTCGCCATGCTTTTTGATGCCGGCGCCCAGACCGTGCTGCCCCCGGGGTACCTCTGCTGCGGCTACCCCCAGACGTCCAACGGCGATGTCGACAAAGGCAAGCAGATCACCACCGAGAACCGGGTGCTGTTCCACCGCGTCGCCAACACCCTGAACTACATGGACATCAAGACGGTGATCGTATCCTGCGGCACCTGCATGGACCAGCTCCTGAAATACGAATTCGAGCAGATCTTCCCCGGCTGCCGCCTGCTGGACATCCACGAATACCTGATGGAAAAGGGCTACAAGCTGGAAGGCGTGGACGGCGTCCAGTACATGTACCACGACCCCTGCCACACCCCCATGAAGACCTACCAGCCCACCAAGGTGGCGAGCGCCCTGATGGGCAAGACTGTCCCGCTGAACGACCGCTGCTGCGGCGAGGCGGGGACGTTCGCCGTGTCCCGGCCGGACATCGCCACCCAGGTGCGCTTCCGAAAGGAGGAGGAGATCAACGCCGGCGTCACCCAGTTGACCGGCGAGCCGGTGAACCGGGAGAAGGGCAAGGTGAAGATGCTCACCTCCTGCCCCGCCTGCCTGCAGGGCCTGTCGAGATACCGGGAAGATACCGGCGTCGAGGCCGACTACATTGTGGTGGAGATGGCCAGGCACCTGCTGGGCGAGCGCTGGCCGGAGGATTTCGTAGCCAAGGCCAACAACGGCGGCGTCGAAAAGGTTCTGCTGTAGGTCGGCTGCTCAAGGCAGCCGACGCAAACGCCGG
>CAZAQB010000052.1:0-21480 GCA_964487155.1 uncultured Ectothiorhodospiraceae bacterium | reverse complement strand
GCCCTCGTCTCCCCACTGGGAGCCGATGACCACCACGCTCTTGCCCATGCAGATGATTCCCCCGCAAGCCGCGCCGGCACAGGGTCGGTTGCCGAGACCCACCGACCCGTGCTGCCGCAACCCTGGTCCGAAGCTAGATTAGAGATTCTTCCCGCCAGCCCTCGGCGGTCTGCACCAGGCGCCGGTCGCAGCCCATGGCGGCCAGCTCAGCCTCGTGACCGGGCAGTACCCAGACCACCCGCTCACCGGCCTCCCGGCGCCGGCGCACTTCCGCCAGCAGGGCCGAATCGTCGCTCCAGGGCGCTCCCAAGCCCGCCGGCGCGGGCGCCGCGGCGCCGCCCGCCAGCTCCAGCAGCGCCTTGAGGTCGGCGCTGAAGCCGGTGGCCGGCCGCGGCCGGCCGAACACCCGGCCGATGTGGTCGTACCGCCCGCCGCGGGCGACTTCCCGGCCGTGGCCCGGCAGCAGGGCCGCGAACACGATGCCGGTATGGTAGCGGTAGCCGCGCAGCTCCCCCAGGTCGACGTGCAGCGGCACCTCCGGCAGGCGGCGTTCCAGCGCACCCGCCACCGACCACAGGGAGCGCAGCGCGTCGGCTACCTCCGGCGCGGCGCCGGACATACAGGCGCTGGCCTGGTCCAGCACCTCGACGCCGCCGCCAAGATCGGTGAGGGCCAGCAGCATGTCCGCCACCGGCGGCGCAACGCGGTGGCGCCGCAGCAGGGACTCGATCTCCGGCACCGCCTTGCGCTGGAGAGCGTCCCAGAGGTCCGCCTCGGCCTGCGCGGAGAGCTCCGCCTGGCGGGCCAGGCCGCCGAACACGCCGACGTGGCCGAGATCCAGATGGGGCGTGGGCAGGCCCGCCAGGCGCAGTAGCTCCAGCATCAGGGCGATGATTTCCACGTCCGACTCGATGCCGGCGTGGCCGTAGAGCTCGGCGCCCACCTGCACCGGGGTGCGGGAGTCCAGCGGGGCTTCGGGTCGGGCCTGCAGCACGGTACCCAGGTAACACAGCCGAACCGGGCAGTCGCGGCGCAGCTGGTGGGCATCGATGCGCGCGGCCTGAGGGGTGATGTCGGCCCGCACCCCCATCAGCCGCCCGCTCTGCTGATCGGTGAGCTTGAAGGTCTGCAGATCCAGGTCGCCGGCCACGCCGGTGAGCAGGGAGTCGAGGAACTCGATGATGGGGGGCACCACCAGCTCGTAGCCCCAGGCCTGGAAGCAGTCCAGCACCCGGCGGCGCAGGGACTCCAGGGCCCAGGACTGGGGCGGCAGCAGCTCGTCCACCCCGTCCGGCAGCATCCAGAGGTTGTCCTTGGTGAAGTCGGACTCGGTCATGATGGGCCTCCGGCCGCGCGGTCAGTGCCGCACCAGGTAGAGCAGGATCAGGCCGGCCAGCATGCTGACCAGGCCGGTGGCCCGCAGCGCGGCGTCGCTGGACTCCGACATCTGGCGCGCGACCCGGCGCAGCGCCCCCGGACTGATGAACGGCAGGATGCCCTCCAGCACCAGCATCAGTGCCAGGGCCGCGAACAGGTCCTGGGACATCGTCCTCCCCCCCGGGACGAGACGACCGGGGCGGGCGCCCCGGCCCGGTGTCGGTCACCGCTCCCCGGCCCGCGCACCGGGGATCCCGGTCAGCGCGGGCCCGGGCTGGGCTGCCCCGCCCCCGACGACTGATCGAAGTACCGGAAGAACTGGGAATCCGGAGACAGGATCAGCATGTCCCCCTGGCTGCGGAATGCCTCCCGGTAGGCCCCGAGGCTGCGGTAGAAGGAGTAGAAGTCCGGGTCGGCGTTGTAGGCTGTGGCATAGGTTTCCGCCGCCTTGGCATCCCCCTCACCGCGGATCTTCTCGCCGTCGCGGCGGGCCTCGGCAATGATCACCGAGCGCTGGCGGTCGGCATCGGCACGGATCTGCTCGGCCTCCTGGGCGCCCTCGGCCCGGAACTCCCGGGCCACCCGCTCGCGCTCGGCGGCCATGCGGCTGAACACCGATGCGCTGACATCCTGTGGCAGATCGATGCGCTTGATGCGCACGTCCACCACGTCCAGGCCCAGGGACTCGGCCCCCTCGGTGGCCTGGCGCTGGAGGATCGCCATGATCTGCGCCCGGTCGCCGGATACCACCTCACGAATGGTGCGTTTGCCGAACTCGTTGCGCAGCCCGTTCCTGATGATCTCCGAGAGGCGCAGGTTGGCGCGCCGGGGATCACCCTGCACGGTCGTGTAGTAGGGCTCCACATCTCCGATGCGCCACTTCACGAAGGCGTCGACGATGACGTTCTTCTTCTCGCTCGTAAGAAAGCGCTGGGGCTCTTCGTCGAGGGTCTGCACCCGGCCGTCGAACTTGCGCACGTTCTGCCAGGGCAGCTTGAAGTGCAGCCCGGGGGGCAGGTCCACATCCACCACCCGGCCGAACTCGAAGCGGATCGCCCGCTCGGTCTCGTGCACGGAGTAGGCGACGAAGTAAACGGCAACCACAACGACCACGGCCAGGCCGATCAGCAGAGGCTTGAGAGCACGCATCAGCGGACCTCCCGGGTGCGCAACCGGCTGCTGGAGGAGCCGGAACCAGACAAGCTGCCCGATCCGGAGCTCTGGAATTGGGACCGGCTGCCATCGCCATCGTTGCGACCGGTGCCGGAGCCCGGAGGCAGCAGCCGGTCCATAGGCAGGTACAGCAGCGGCTGGGCGGACTCGCCGTCCACCAGCACCTTGCCGCTGCGGCCCAGCACCTCCTGCATGGTGTCCAGGTACAGGCGCTCGCCGGTCACCCGGGGCGCCTGCTGGTACTCCGTCAGCAGCTGGGTGAAGCGGCTGGCGTCACCCTCGGCCTGGTTGACCACCTCGGCAAGATAGGCCTGGGCCTGCTCGCGGATGCGCGCCGCCTGGCCGTTGGCCTGGGGAATGACCTCGTTGCGGTAGCCCTCGGCCTCGTTGATCAGCCGCACCCGGTCCTCGCGAGCCTTGATGGCGTCGGAGAACGAATCCTGCACCTGCTCCGGGGGCTGGATGTCCTGGATGGCCACCTGCACCACCTGCAGGCCGGCACCGTAGCGGTCAAGCTCCTCCTGCACCAGGCGCTGAGTCTCGGCGGCCACCTCGGCGCGGCCCTCGGTGAGCACGAAGTCCATGTTGCGCTTGCCCACCGTCTCGCGCAGGGCGCTCTCGGAGAGCTGCTTGAGGGTGCTGTCGGGATTCTCGAACTCGAAGCGGTAGGCCGCAGGGTCCGAGACCTGGTACTGCACCGCCAGCTGGACGTTCACGATGTTCTCGTCCTGGGTGAGCATCAGCGCCTCGGAGAGCACCGGCCGCGAGCGGTCCGGCGACAGGGCCTCATAGCCGATGGAACTGCGCCGGCGGGTGGCCACGTTCACCTTCTCCACCGCCTCGATGGGTGTGGGCAGGTGCCAGTGCAGCCCGGGCATGGTGGTGTCCACATGACGGCCGAAGCGGGTGACCACCCCGCGCCAGCCCTCATCGACGATGTACAGGCCGGAGGCGAGCCAGCCGGCCACCACCAGACCCACGATCACACCGACGCCCAGGGCACCGAGACCGCCGCCGCCGGAGCCCCCAGAGCCGCCGCCACCGCCGCCCTTGCGTCCGCCCAGGATGCGCTGGATGCGCTCGCGGGCCTTGCGGAACACCTCGTCCAGGTCCGGCGGCCCCTGGTCGCCACCACCGCTCCACGGGTCGCGCTTGCCGCCGCCCGGTTCATTCCACGCCATCAATCTCTCCACTGAAGTGGCCCGACAGGGCTTTCGCAGCCTGTCGGACTTAAGGCTCCTACTGCGCCGGTGGGATAGCGGCCCAGTATTCCGATCCTCTTCGTCAAATAGCGACGGCTATTCTCCTCAAACGATCAGAATACTGCCCTCGCTCTCCCACTCGGCTCGTGACGGACCCCTAAGTCCGACAGGCTGCCTGGATCGGGGCCGGACCCCGACCCGGCTGGCATTCTCACACCCTGCACCGAAGGCTTCGACCCACACCGGCGGCGGGCGCACGCATCCCCGGAAGAGCATTGTGCAGACTGCCGCGGATTCTAAAGACCCCCTCCGGCACCCCGCAAGGCGGACCCGGCCTCCGCCAGTACCATCTCTGAGTGCAGACCCTCGCGTCGGTAGAGACGTTCCAGGTCCCGGCGCGGCAGGCACACTTCCAGCAGGCTGTGGCCGGCCGCGTCCACCTGCTCGTCCAGCACCTCGCCCAGCGCGAAGAAGCGGGCACGCAGCCGCCCCTCTTGGGGGCCGAGCCGGATCCGGCCCCGCACCCGGGCGGCGCCGCAGCGTTCCACCGCGGCCTCCAGCAGCTCGCCGAGCCCGGCGCCGGTGGCGGCCGAGACCCAGACCGACTCCACCTCGCCGGCGGCATCCCGGTCGACCCGGGGCACACGGTGCAGGGCATCGATCTTGTTGTACACCAGCAGTCGGGGCACCCGGTCGGCGCCAATCTCCTCCAGCACGCGATTCACCTGATGGATGCTCTCGTCGCGGGCCGGGTCGGAGGCGTCCACCACGTGCAGCAGCAGATCCGCCTCGTGGACCTCCTCCAGGGTGGAGCGGAACGCGGCCACCAGTTCATGGGGCAGATCGCGGATGAAGCCCACCGTGTCGGCCAGGATCAGGGGTTCCCCGTCCGCTGTCTCGACCCGCCGCAGGGTGGTGTCCAGGGTGGCGAACAACTGGTCGGCGGCGAACACCGAGGCCTCCGCCAGGCGGTTGAACAGGGTCGACTTGCCGGCGTTGGTATAGCCCACCAGCGAGACCGCGGGAAGCTCCCGCTTGCGCCGCGCCTGGCGGCCCTGGCGGCGCTGGCGCTGGACCCGCCCCAGCCGGGCCTCCAACTGGCGGATGCGCACGCCGAGCATGCGCCGGTCCATTTCCAGCTGGGTCTCGCCCGGGCCGCGCAGGCCGATGCCGCCCTTCTGGCGTTCCAGATGGCTCCAGCCCCGCACCAGGCGACTGGCGATGTGGCGCAGCTGCGCCAGCTCCACCTGCAGCTTGCCCTCGTGAGAGCGGGCCCGCTGGGCGAAGATGTCGAGAATCAGGCCGGTGCGGTCCAGCACCCTGACCCCCACCTCCCGCTCCAGGTTGCGCTGCTGGCCCGGGGAGATGGCATGGTTCACCACCACCAGGTCGGCCCCGGTGGCCTCCACCTGCTCCGCCACGGCGCGGGCCTGGCCGCTGCCGATGTAGAGCCGGGCGTCCGGCGCGGCACGGCGGCAGGTCAGCTGGCCCAGCACCTCGGCCCCGGCCGATCGGGCCAGGGCGTCGAGCTCGCGCAGATGCTCGGCGGCAGCGCCCCGGCCGTCGTCCACCTGCACGAGGACGGCCTCGTCGCCGCCCTGGGGGCGTTCGAAGAGCCGGGCGGCGGCCCCAAGGGCCGCCGGTTCAGACGTTGGTGTTTTCCTGGGGGCGCTCATCCGCAGCCGGGTGGTGGTGCCGGACATTGCGGGCCGGCACGATGGTGGAGATGGCGTGCTTGTACACCATCTGACTCACGGTGTTGCGTAGCAGCAGAACAAACTGGTCAAAGGACTCGATCTGCCCCTGGAGCTTGATGCCGTTCACCAGGTAGATCGAGACTGGAACCTTTTCCTTCCGTAGGGCGTTCAGAAACGGCTCCTGCAGAGACTGCCCTTTTGCCATTACCAGCAACTCCTTGAAAGCATGCGCTTGTTGTTATGCGATCACGAGCCGGGGGCCGGGGGGTTCCGGTGTCCTGCGGCATATTGCGGGAGTCTACCACAGCCCTTGTGCCCCGCCGCCAGCGGCGCGCCCTGCCGCATTCAGCTCCGCGGCCAGAGCACGGGCCAGACGCTCGCGGGTCTCCTGGTACCGTTCGGCCGGCAGCCAGACCGCCGCCGGGCGGCCGCGCAGCCAGCTGAACTGGCGTTTGGCGAACTGGCGGGTGGCGGCAACCGCCCGCTCGACCATGGCCTCTCTAGGGAAGCAACCCTCAAGATGCTGCCATACTTGGCGGTAGCCCACGGCCCGCATGGCCGCGCACTGCAGGTCGAGGTCGGGACGGCGGCGCAGCTTTTCAACCTCCTCCACCAGTCCGGCGGCCAGCATCTGCTGGAATCGGCCCGCGATCTGCTGGTGCAGCCGGGCCCGGTCGGCGGGCGCGACGATCCATTCCCGTGCCGCGGCACCCGGTGACGGCAGCGTCGAGCCGGTCCACAGGCTGAGTGGCCGGCCGGTGAGCTCCAGCACCTCCAGCGCCCGCTGGATGCGCTGGCCGTCGTTGGGGTGCAGCCGGGCGGCGGTCCGGGCGTCGCCGGCGGCCAGCCGCCGGTGCAGGGCCGGCCAGCCCAGCTCCCCGGCCTCCGCGGTCAGCCGGGCACGCAGTTCCGGGTCCGCCGGGGGCAGGTCCGAGAGCCCTTCCAGCAGGGCCAGGAAGTAGAGCCGGGTGCCCCCCACCAGCAGCGGCAGGCGCCCGCGGCGGCGGATGTCCCGGATGGCAGCCAGGGCGTCGGCGCGGAACTCGGCCGCGGAGTAGGCCTCGGCCGGGTCACGCAGGTCGATCAGGTGGTGGGGCAGACGGGCCCGCAGCGCCGGGTCCGGCTTGGCGGTGCCGATGTCCATGCCCCGGTAGACCTGGGCGGAGTCGACACTGACGATCTCGATGGGAAAGCGCTCCGCCAGCCACAGGGCGAGTCCGGTCTTGCCGGCGGCGGTGGGCCCCATCAGGCAGTGCAGCGGCGGCCCCAAGGCTCAGCGCCCCCTGAGGAACAGCCGGTCGAGCTCCGCCATCGAGAGCGCAGTCCAGGTGGGGCGGCCGTGGTTGCACTGGCCGGCGTTGGGGGTCTGCTCCATGGCCCGCAACAGGGCGTTCATCTCGGGGATGCCCAGCCGGCGGTGGGCCCGCACCGAGCCGTGGCAACCCTGGCTTGCCAGCAGCTGGTCCAGGGCGTCCTGCAGCCGGGCGCTGCCGCCCGCCGAGCGCAGGTCGCTCAGCACGTCGCGGACCAGCTGCTCCGGATCCTGGTCGGCCAGCAGGGCGGGCACCCGGCGCACTACCACCGAGGCGGGTCCGCTGCGGTCCACCTCGAAGCCCAGGGCCGCGAAGTGCCCAGTGTGGCGGCCCGCGGCCTCCGCCTCGTCAGGGGTCACCTCCAGGGCGCGGGGCACCAGCAGGGCCTGGCCGGCGATGCCGCCGGATTGCAGCTGCGCCTTGAGCTGCTCGTAGACGATGCGCTCGTGGGCGGCATGCATGTCCACCAGCACCAGCCCTTCGGCGTTCTCGGCCAGCAGGTAGATACCGTGCACCTGGGCCAGCGCGAAGCCCAGCGGCGGCACTTCGCCGGGGTCCGGGTTGCCGGCCGCCGGCGCCGACCGGGTGGCGGCCTGGGACACCGGTGCTGCCTCGGCGGCGGACTCTGGCTCGAAGCCGTACAGGGCCCGGGCCTCACGCACCGGCAGCGCCATGGAGCCCTGCTGCCGCGGCCCGCCAAAATGCTGAGGCGGTGCGGCCGGGCCCGGGGATGGGGCCTCGCCGGCGCCGGCCCGGTGGCGCCCCGGCCCGCCGTGGGCCAGGGCCTGGTGCAGCCGCTGCGCCAGAAAATCGAACACCAGCCGCGACTCCCGGAAGCGCACCTCGTGCTTGGTGGGGTGGACGTTGACGTCCACCAGCTCCGGGTCGATCTCCAGGTAGAGCACGTAGGCGGGCTGGCGGTCCTTGTAGATCAGGTCGCCATAGCCCCGGCGCAGCGCGGCGGCCGCCAGCCGGTCCCGCACCATGCGGCCGTTGATGTACAGGTACTGGAGGTCCGCCTGGGGCCGCGCGGCGTCCGGCACGCCGAGCCAGCCATGCAGGCGCAGGCCCTCCGCCGCGGCGTCCAGGCGCAGCGCCCGGTCCACGAAGCCGCGCCCCAGCAGCTCCTCCAGGCGGCGTTCCTGGCCGGGCAGGTCGCCGGCGGCGGGCAGGTCCAGCAGGCCACGGCCGTCGGCATCCAGGGCGAAGGCCACCTGCGGCCGGCTCAGCGCCACTCGCCGCAGCAGTTCGTGCACGTGGCGACGCTCGGTGCGCTCGGTGCGCAGGAACTTGCGCCGGGCAGGCGTATTGAAGAACAGCTCCCGCACCTCGACGGTGGTTCCCACCGGGTGGGGGGCCGGCCGGGGCTCGGAGGCCCGGCCGCCCTCGTCCACCTCCACGCACCAGCCGTGCTCCGCCTCGCCGGTGCGCGATACCAGACGCAGCCGGGCCACCGAGCCGATGCTGGGCAGGGCCTCACCGCGGAACCCGAGACTGGCGATGTGCCGCAGATCATCCAGCTCGCGGAGCTTGCTGGTGGCGTGGCTCTGGGGCGCCAGGGCCAGATCCTCGGGCCCCATCCCCAGGCCGTCGTCGCGCACCCGCACCAGGCGCCGGCCGCCGTCATCCACCCGCACCTCCACCCGGCGGGCCCCGGCATCCAGGGCGTTCTCCACCAGTTCCTTGACTACCGAGGCGGGGCGCTCGATGACCTCGCCGGCGGCGATCTGGTTGACCAGCTGGGGCGGGAGGTGGTGGATGGTGGGGCCGCTCATGGCCGGGATTATCGCGGACGGGGGGCGCCGGGTCACGGGGGCGGGATGGGGACTGAGGACTGAGAGGGTGTTTACAAAACAACCCCCTCGACCTGCGCCGCCGATAATCCCACCGGGCGCCGGTCGAGGCCCGCCGTAGGGCACGTTGCGAAGAAACGTGCCATTGGGCGGTGGCACAGCCCGCCAAGCCTGGGTCAGCCAGGAGGCTGGACCCTGAACAGGGTGGCCTTTGATACCCCGACCCCCACGTTTCTTCGCAACGTGGGGCTACGGCGGGCCTGCCCAGGGCCGTGCCGAGACCCAGAGCACCGGCGGGGCAGCGCCTCGTAGGCGGACGCAGGACCTTGAGGCCCCGATTTTTTTGTAAACACCCTCTGAGGACTGAGCAAAGCGTGACCCCGCCCCGGCGCCTGCCAAGCCCGCTCTCCCACTCAGTCCTCAGTCCTCAGTCCTTTTCACTCACGTCCTATTATCAGGGCATTGCCCGAATGCCGAGGCGCTGCCGGCCGACACCCAACCCACCGGAGCCCGCCTATGGAATCTGCAACCGGCTGCCGACGGTGATCAGGTCGCCGGCGATGTTGTTGGCCTGGCGCAGGCGCTTCAGGCTCACCTGGTGGCGTTGGGCGATCTCGCTCAGGGTGTCACCGCGGCGCACCACGTACTGGCGATCCTCCGGCGGCTCTACGGCAAGGGTGGGCATGTTGCGGGCCGCATAGTTCTGCACCCCCCGATGCAGGGCCCGGGCGAGGCCCCACTGATAGGCGCGACTGCCCAGCCGGCGCTCCTCGGCGGGGTTGGAGATGAAGGCCAGTTCCACCAGCACCGAGGGCATGTCCAGGGACTTCAGCACCACGAACCCGGCCTTTTCCACCGTGTCCTTGTGCAGGGAGTTCACCTCGCCCAACTCGCCTATGAGGGTCCGCGCCAGCGCCGTGCTGGACTCGATGGTGGCCCCCCGGGAGAGGTCCATCAGCACCTTGACCAGCATTTCGTCCTTGTCTTCCACAGGCACGCCGCCGATGCGGTCTACGGCGTTCTCCCGCTTGGCCAGCAGCCGGGCCACCTCGGTGGAGGCGCCGCGCCGGGACAGGATATACACCGACGAGCCCTGCACCCGGCGGTCGTGGATGGCATCGGCATGGATGGACAGAAACAGGTCGGCGTTCGCCGCCCGGGCCCGGCGCGTGCGCTCGCGCAGGTCGAGGTAGTAGTCGCCGTCCCGGGTCAGCACGGCCCGCATTCCCGGCGTGTCGTCCACCAGCTTGGCGAGCTTGCGGGACACGTCGAGTACGATGTCCTTCTCGCGGCTGCCGCCCCGGCCCACGGCACCGGGATCCTGGCCGCCGTGGCCGGCATCGATGGCCACCACCACCTCACGAGAACGCTCGGCGGTGGTCTTCACCGGCCGGCTCTCGCCCGCGCCGGGCGGTGACTCCAGGTCCACCACCAGGCGGTGGCCCAGGCCGCCCCTGGGCGGCATCAGAAAGCTCTTCGGCTCTGCCGGACCGGCCAGGTCGAACACCACCCGCAGGTCATCACCGTGGCGACGCCCGCTGCGCACGCCGGTGAGCAGTCCCTGGCGGGGCACGCCGTGCGCCAGGGACTCCGGCATGCCGGCGCCCTCCAGATCCAGCACCACCCGGTCCGGCCCCTGGAGGGTGAACAGCCGGTGCTCCACCGGGCCGCTGAGATCCAGCACCACGCGGGTGCGCTCGACGCCGGTCCAGGAGCGCAGGTTCTCGACGGTGACCGGGCCGGCCTGGGCCGGAAGCGCCAGTACCAAGGCGGCGAGCAGGAACAGTGCCCTCATGACCGTTTCCGTGGCTTATTGGAGTTCGGTCCCGGTAGTTAGGCATAGGCGGGCCAGCTTTTCAAGGCGAATATTCATGTTTCGCAGCGACCTACGCCATATTTCTAGCAATGGCGTGAAGTGACTGGCAGGGGCTGTGGGCGGCGACGGACGCTTCAGGTGGCGGCCAGGGCCGACTCCAGCCGGCGCCCCAGCGGACCGTGGCCGACCACCGCCGCCTGCCGGCCGGGTCCTGACGGGCCGAGCCGGATCTCCAGGTCCGCCGCCGGCAGCACGCCGGCACCGCGCTCCGGCCACTCCACCAGCAGCACATGGGGCTCGCCGAGCCAGTCGCGCAGGCCCAGGAACTCCAGCTCCTCGGGATGCGCCAGGCGGTAGAGATCGAGGTGCAGCAGGCGCAGGCCCGCCACCTCGTAAGGCTCCACCAGGGTGTAGGTGGGACTGCGCACGGCGCCCTGGTGGCCCAGCGCCCGCAGCAGGCCCCGCACCAGGCAGGTCTTGCCGGCTCCCAGGGGACCCTGCAGATGCACCAGGGCAGCCGGCGGCAGAACGGCGGCGAGCCGTTCTCCCAGCGCCTCGGTGGCCGCCGGGTCGGCCAGGAAACGCGACATCACCGGGGGTTGACCAGCGCCCGCAGGAACGGCAGAAGATCGGTGGCCAGCAGACCCCGCTCGCCGTCGGCGGCCGCCCGATCCGCCGCCAGGGAATGCGCCAGCACGCCGGCCCGGGCGGCCTCCGCGGCGGACAGGCCCTGGGCAAGCAGGCCGCCCAGCACACCGCTCAACACGTCTCCCATGCCGCCGCTCGCCATGCCCGGATTGCCCCGGTCGCAGAGCCAGATGTGATCGCCGCAGGCCACCAGGGTGCCGGCCCCCTTCAGCACCGCCACGCCGCCGTAGCGGGCTGCAAGCGCGGCGGCCGCGGCAAATCGGTCCGCCTGCACCTCGGCGGCCGAGCTACCGAGCAGCCGCGCAGCCTCGCCCGGGTGGGGGGTGAGAATCCAGTCGTCGCGGCGGCGGGGATCGGCGGCCAGCAGGTTGAGGCCGTCGGCGTCCAGCACCAGCGGGCCTTCGAACCCGATCGAGCGTTCCCAGAGCCGCTTGCCCCAGTCGCCGGTGCCGATGCCCGGTCCCAGCACGACCACAGCGGCCCGCTCCAGCAGCGGGTCCAGCTCGTCGGGGGCCGCCACGCCCCGGCACATGACCTCGGGGCGGGCGGCCAGCACCGCCGCCAGGTGCTCGGCCCGGGTGGCCACCGACACCAGCCCTGCCCCCACCCGGCCGGCGGCCTCCGCCGCCATGCGCGCGGCGCCGCCCATGCCCAGCTCGCCGCCCACCACCAGCACGTGCCCATGGCGGCCTTTGTGGGCGGTACGCGACCGTGGCGGCAGCAACTCGCCCAGCAGCCTTGGCGCCAGTCGCCAGGCCAGCGGCGCGACGCCGAGGTAGGCGCTGTCCGGAGCCTTCAGGCGGTGGAAGCGCACCTCGCCGGCACACTCCGGCCCCTCGCCGGTGAACAGGCCCGGCTTCAGGCCGATGAAGCTGGGGGTCAGCTCGGCGCGCACCGCCACCCCCATGACCCGGCCGGTGTCGGCATGCACCCCGGAGGGGATGTCCACGGACATCACCGGCGCGTCGAGGGCATTGAGGGTCTCGATGGCCAAGGCGAAACGCCCTTCCACGGGCCGGTCCAGGCCGGTGCCCAGCAGGGCATCCACCAGCACGTCGCAGCCGTCGAGAACGGCCGGATCCTGCTCGACGCTGCCGCCCGCCTCACGGTAGGCCCGGGCGGCGGCGGCGGCGTCGCCGTTCAGCCGGTTCAGTTCCACCAGGGCCACCAGCCGGGCCTCCAGGCCGTCCCGCCGGGCGAGCCGGGCGAGGATGTAACCGTCGCCGGCGTTGTTGCCGCCGCCGCAGAGCACGCCGAGCCGAGAGGCCCCCGGCCAGCGGCCCCGCAAATCCCGGTACGCGGCGCGGCCGGCCCGCTCCATGAGTTCCAGCCCCGCCACACCGCTGTCGATGGTGCGGCGGTCCAGCTCGCGGACCTGCTCGGCCCGGTAGAGTGCTTCCGGCAGTTCTTCCATGGCGCGGATTATAGCGGTGGTGGCCGGGGCCGGAAGAGAGGCGGGAGAGCCGCGGGGTACACGCGGAATGGACGCGAGATCGAGAAAAAAATCAGGGCCGCAGATGAACGCCGATGAACGCGGATTGTTTGAGATCAGAGAACGCGGTGTGGCGGAGACCGCACCTCGGGCCGGACAGGCCGCCGGCACACGCGTTCGCCAACTGCTTCAAGTCTGGCGGCAGGCAACGGCGAGCGATTCGCCGGCAATCCCTTCATGCATCTGCGTGCATCGGCGTTCATCTGCGGCCCCTCTCTCGCCTCGTTAATTTTGCGTTCATTTTGCGTGCATCTCGCGGCTACCCCTCGCCTCCGGCCGGCTTCTACAATGGCGCCCATGACCACCACCACCGCCACCGCCAGCACTCTGGACCGCCAGCAGTTGGCCATGGAGATCAAGTCCTGGGCGCGGGAGCTCGGCTTTGACGCGGTGGGTATCGCCCACCCGGAGCTGGCCCTGGACGAGCGCCGGCTGCTGGACTGGCTGCGCCGCGGCCACCAGGGGGACATGGGCTACATGGGCCGCCATGGCGTCAAGCGGGCCCGCCCGCGGCGGCTGGTGCCCGGCACCCGGCGGGTGATCTGCGTCGCCATGGACTACCGCAGCGCGCCGCTGGAGGCCGACCGCGCCGCCGCCGAGGATCCGGCGGCGGCGTTCGTCGCGCGTTACGCCCTGGGCCGGGACTACCACAAGCTGATGCGCCAGCGCCTGCAGCGCCTGGCCGAGCGCGTCCAGGCGCGGATCGGCGCGTTTGGCTGCCGGGCGTTCGTGGACAGCGCGCCGGTGCTGGAGAAGGCTCTGGCCCGGGACGCCGGCATCGGCTGGATCGGCAAGAACACCCTGCTGCTGAACCGCGAGCGCGGCTCGTACTTCCTGCTGGGCGAGCTGTTCACCGACCTCGACCTGCCGGCCGACTCTGCGGGGGCGGAACACTGCGGCAGTTGCAGGGCCTGCCTGGACGTCTGCCCCACCGGCGCCCTGGTGGGGCCCTACCAGCTCGATGCCCGGCGCTGCATTTCCTACCTGACCATCGAGCACCACGGAGCCATTCCCGAGCCGTTGCGGCCCAAGCTTGGCAACCGGGTATTCGGCTGCGACGACTGCCAGCTCGCCTGCCCCTGGAACCGCTACGCCCGGCTCAGCGACGAACCCGACTTCCGGCCCCGGCATGGCCTGGACAGTGCCGGCCTGGCGCAGCTCATGGACTGGACCGAGGCGCAGTTTCTGGAGCGCACCGCCGGATCCGCCATCCGCCGCCTGGGCCACGAGCGCTGGCTGCGCAACCTGGCGGTGGGCCTGGGCAACGGCCCGGCCACGCCGGAGGCCCGGGCGGCCCTGGAGCGGCGCCGGGAGCACCCGTCGGCGCTGGTGCGGGAGCATGTGGAGTGGGCGCTCGCACGCTTGGGGGCGCGGAAGGACTGAGGACTGGGGACTGCGGACTGAGTAGGGGGCTCCGGCTCAGGTCGAACCCGATTGCAGCAATTGAGGCTTGCGGCTGATGCGCCGGGTACTGGGTACTGGGCCGGCATTGGCCAAAACGGTGGGCTGCGCCCAGCACCAGAGCGGAGCCCGCGTAGGCCGGATAAGGCGCGCCAGCGCCGCATCCGGCGAACCGGGACCGCAGCCTGCGCGGGCCCTCACCCGCCCCGCCACTCCCCGAGGCGCTGGATCAAGCCGGCGGTGGAGGAATCAAGCCCCTCGGTGCCCTGCTCCCCGGCCAGCGCCGGAACCAGGGCCTGGGCGAGTTCCTTGCCCAGCTCCACGCCCCATTGGTCGAACGGGTTGATGTCCCAGATTGCGGCTTCGACGAAGGTGCGGTGCTCGTAGAGTGCCACCAGCATGCCCAGGCAGCGGGGGCCGAGGTCGCGCAGCAGCAGGGTGGTGCTGGGCCGCCCGCCGGGAAAGCTGCGAAACGGCGCCACCCGCTCCACCTCATCCGGGTCGGCGCCGGCGGCCTGCATCGCCTCGCGCACCTCCGCCAGGCTGCGGCCGCGCATCAGCGCCTGGCTCTGGGCCAGCAGGTTGGCCAGCAGCTGTTCGCGATCGGCCCACTGCTCGGCGCTGGGGTCGGCAACGCCGATGAAGTCCACCGGCACCACATCGGTGCCCTGGTGCAGGGCCTGGAAGAAGGCATGCTGGGCGGGAGTGCCGGTCTGGCCCCAGACGGCGGGAGTGGTGGCATAGTCCAGGGGCTGGCCGCCGGTGCTCACGGATTTGCCGTTGCTCTCCATCACCAGCTGCTGGAGGTGGGCCGGCAGCAGCCGCAGCCGCTCGCTGTAGGGCACCACCGCCAGGCTGCGGGCGCCGCGCACGGTGGCGTTCCACACGGTGAGCAGGCCGAGCAGCACCGGCAGGTTGCGCTCCAGGGGCGACTCCCGGAAGTGACGGTCCATGTCCCGGGCGCCCTCCAGCAGTGCCCGGAAGCCGGCGCCGCCGGCGGCCAGGGCCACCGACAGGCCCACCGCCGACCACAGCGAGTAGCGCCCTCCCACCCAGTCCCACATGGGCAGGGCCGCGTCCGGATCCAGGCCCAGGTCCGCCGCCCGCCCGGGGCTGGCGGTAATGGCCAGACACTGGCGCCGGGGGGCGTCCTCCTGCCCCGTGCCCTGGCGCAGCCAGGCCAGGGCCCGCCGGGCATTGGCCGAGGTCTCGGCGGTGGTGAAGCTCTTGGACACCACCAGCAGCAGCGTGGCCTGCGGGTCGGCCGCCGCCAGCGCCCGCTCCAGTTCGACGCCGTCCATGTTGGCCACGAAGTGCAGCCGCGGCCCGTCGCCGCCGCCGAGGGCGTCCACCACCATGCGCGGCCCCAGGTCCGAGCCGCCGATGCCGATGTTCACCACGTCGCGGATGGGGCGGCCGCCGGCGCCGGTGTACTCGCCGGCGCGTACCGCGTCCGCCAGGCTCGTCACCCGGTCGAGGGTCTCGGCCACCTGGGCGGTGACATCCCGCCCCGCGGCCCGCCAGGGTTCGCCCGCGGGGTCCCGCAGGGCCATGTGCAGGGCCGGGCGCTGCTCCGAGAGGTTCACCGGCTCGCCGGCGAACAGGGCGTCCCGGCGGCCCGCGAGATCGCGCTCCGCCGCCAGCGCCAGCAGCAGGTCCAGGGTTTCGCCGGTGATGCGCTGCTTGGAGTAGTCCGCCAGCAGGCCGTCCAGTTCCTGGGAGAATCGGCCGAAGCGGAGGGGATCACGCTCGAACAGGGAACGCAGCGACAACCCGTCCATCATGCGCCGGTGTCGGGCCAGGGCCAGCCAGCTTCGGGACTGTCTCAGGGGTTCCATGCACGCGCCTCTCCGCTGCCGCCGCCGGGTTGCACAGGCCAGTCTAGCCCACCCCCGGCGCCCGGCCGCAGCCCACTTTCAGGACTGAGGACTGAGGACTGGGGACTGAGTGAAAGAGGGGGCCTGACAGGCGCCGGGGCGTGGTCACGCTCAGTGCCCAGAGGGTGTTTACAAAACAATTACGCGCCTTATCGCTCTCTCCGCCGCTCATGGCGCGCGGCGCGAGCCATGCTCCGGGCCTCGGCATGGCCTTGGACACCGCCGCCGTAGACCCACGTTGCGAAGAAACGTGGGGGCCGGCGTAGCAAACCGCCAAGGCGCCAATCGCCGAGCCCGCGTGCCCGAACCGATCTGCGGGACCGATGCCATCGCCCGATGGCAGGTGTCTGAGGACTGAGTGAAAGAGGGGGCCCGACAGGCGCCGGGGCGTGATCACGCTCAGTCCTCGGTCCTCAGTCCTCAGTCCTGTTGCAAGACAGCCCTGGCCCCGGAAACCCGGTCGCACCCCGCGCTCCGGCCCCGCTCAGGCGCCGGCGGGCAGTTCCACGGCCAGGTTGTCGATCAGCCGCGCCCGGCCCAGGCGGGCGGCCAGCAGAATCACCAGCTGGGTGTCCCCGGGGCGGGGCTCCTTGAGATCGGCGGCGCGGCGCACCTCGAAGTATTCCGAGCCGAAGCCTGCCGCCTCGAGCCGCGCGCGGGCGTCCGCGCAGATGGCCGGGTAGTCCCGCTCGCCTGCCTGGAGCCTGCGGGCCGCCCGCAGCAGTTCCTGGAACAGGGCCGGGGCCAGGGCGCGCTCTGACCCCGAGAGGAAGGCATTGCGGGAACTCATGGCCAGACCGTCGGGCTCGCGCACGGTAGGCGCCCCGACGATCTTCACCGGGAAGGCCAGGTCCCGGGCCAGGCGCTGGATCACCAGGAACTGCTGGTAGTCCTTGCGGCCGAAGATGCCGATGTCCGGCTGCACCATGTTCAGCAACCGGGCCACCACCGTCGCCACGCCGGTGAAGTGGCCGGGCCGGAACCGCCCGCACAGGTCATCGGACAGACCGGGGACCTCCACCCGGGTGCTGGCATCCGGGCCACCGGGATACATCTCGTCCACGGTGGGAGCGAACACCAGCGCCACGCCCACGGACGCGAGGCGCTCGCAGTCCTGCTCCAGGGTCCGGGGATAGGCTTCGAAGTCTTCCCCCGGACCAAACTGGGTCGGGTTGACGAAGATGCTGACGATGACCTGGTCCGCCTGGGCGCAGGCGTCGGACACCAGCGCAAGGTGACCGGGATGAAGATTGCCCATGGTGGGCACGAAGGCCACCGTCTGGCCCTGCCGCCGCCAGCCGGAGACACGCTGGCGCAGTTCGACGACCGTGCTGACGATCTCCACCGAAGGCCCTCAGAAGCAGTGTTCCGGTCCCGGGAACTCCCGGGCGCGCACCGCCGCCACGTACCCTTCCAGGGCCGCGGGGATGGAGCCGCCGTCCGCCAGGAAGTCCCGGGAGAAGCGCGGCCGGCGGCCCGGGGTTACCGCCAGCATGTCGTGGAGCACCAGGATCTGGCCGTCGCACTCCGGGCCGGCGCCGATGCCGATCACCGGGATGCCGAGGCTCTGGGCCAGGCGCGCGCCAAGGGCCCGGGGCACGCACTCCACCAGCAGCAGGTCAGCGCCGGCCGCCTCCAGGGCGAGGGCGTCCTCCACCATGGCGTCGGCCGCCTCCGCCTCCCGGCCCTGCACCCGGTAGCCGCCGATCTTGTGGACCAGCTGGGGCTGCAGGCCCACGTGGGCGCACACCGGAATGCCGGCCCTGGCCATGGCCGCCACCACGTCGACCTGGCCGCCGGCCCCTTCCAGCTTCACCATCTGGGCGCCCCCCTCCTGCATCAGCCGGCCCGCGTTGCGCAGCGCCTGGGCGCAGTCCACATAGCTGAGGAAGGGCATGTCCGCCATGATCAGCGCCCGGGGCCGGGCGGCGGCCACGCAGCGGGTGTGATAGACCACGTCGTCGACGGTGACCGGAATGGTGCTGTCGCGCCCCTGGATCACCATGCCCAGGGAGTCGCCCACCAGGATCAGGTCCACGCCGGCGGCATCCACCGCGCTTGCCAGAGCGTAATCGTAGGCGGTGAGGCAGGCGATGGGCTCTCCCTGCGCCTTCATGCGCCGCAGCCGGCCCGCCGTCACGGGCGCCTCGCTGGGACCGTTGGTGGAAGCCTGGTACATGGAAATTCCTGTGGCCGGGCGAAAAAGCGCCGCCAGCTTACTCGCCTGATGACAACCATTGCCAGCCTCAATGCCGACACCCCGGCCGGGGCGGCAACGCGGCGGCACGCACCCCGGCGCCGGGCAGCGGCAAGCGCCGGCGGCTATCCGAGTCCGATCGGAGCCGGATTGAAATAGTGGCGGCCACTGCGCACGCCGCGCACCTGCTCCAGCAGCAGAGCATAGTCGGCGTCGCTGGCCACGGGATTGATATCGGCGCTGTTGACGATCAGCAGCGGCGCCTCGTCATAGTGATAGAAGAAGCGCACATAGGCCTCGGCCAGGGATTCCAGGTAGCCGGGGGCGATGTTCTGCTCCCAGGGAATGCCGCGCCGGGCGATGCGCCGGCGCAGCACCTCCACGGGTGCCTGCAAGTAGATCACCAGGTCGGGCGCCGGCACCTGCACCGCCAGTTCCCGGTAGACCCGGTCGTAGAGCTGGAACTCCGCCTCGTCCAGGTTGATCTCGGCGAACACGCGGTCCTTGTGGAACAGGAAGTCCGCCACCCGGCAGGGCCGGAACATGTCCCCCTGGCCCAGCCCCCGCATCTGCTCGGCGCGCTGCAGCAGGAAGAACAACTGGGTGGGGAACGCGGCCCCCCGGGGATCCTCGTAGAAGCGAGCCAGGAACGGATTGTCGGCCGCCTGCTCCAGCAGCAGCTCGGCGCCCAGGCTTTGGGACAGGCGCCGGGCCAGGCTGGTCTTGCCCACCCCGATGGGGCCCTCCACCACCAGGTAGCGGTTGTCAGTTTTGCTCATGGTCGGGTTCCGGAACTCGCCGCGGTGCGAGTTCCCATGGCACAGATTCCTGCCGTCAGGGGTCCAGGCGCACCAGGGCGCTGCCGTCCACGCGGGCCAGCAGGCCTTCCAGAGCGCCCAGCCCGGGGATATGCAGCCGCGGCTCGATCTCGGCCAGAGGATACAGAACGAAGGCCCGCTCCGGGAGCCCGGGATGGGGCACGCTCAGGCCCTCCAGGGCGAGCTGCTGCTGCCCCCAGAGCAGCAGGTCCAGATCGATCCGCCGGGGTCCCCAGCGCTCGCCGGCACCGCGGCGGCGGCCATGGCACCGCTCGATGGCCTGCAGCCCCGCCAGGAAATCCAGGGGGGTCAGGCCGGTGGCGAGGCAGGCCACGGCGTTCACGTAGTCGGGCTGGTCCGGCGGACCCATGGGCGGGTTGCGGTACAGGGCGGAGGCCCGCTCCAGGCGGGTCTCAGGGAGCCGGCCCAGGGCCCGCAGGGCGGAGCGCACCTGGGCCTGCGGGTCGTCCAGGTTGCTACCGAGGCCGACGAAAACCCGCACCGGTGGCGCCTTGCAGCGAGTCACGCAGCCGCCGGGGCGGGGGTCACTCGCCGGAGGCTGCCCGGCTCCGCCGCCGGCGCCGGCGGCGCTTGCGGGGTGCGGCTTCGAGCATGCCGTCGCGCCCCTCGGGAGCGGCGTCCTGGAATTCAGTCCACCACTGGGCCAGCTCGGGCTCGGCGTCGCCGGCCTCGGAGCGCACCAGCAGGAAGTCGTAGGCGGCCCGGAACCGGGGATGGCTCAGGGTCCGCAGGGGCCGCTTGCCCTGGCGGCGCAGCAACCGCGGCTGCAGCAGCCAGATCTCGCGCATGGGCAGCGAGAACCGCTTGGGGATGGCGACGTGCGCCAACTGGCGTTCCACAGCCTCGTTGGCGGCCTCCTGCAGGGCCACCAGATCGGGCTCGGCGTCATCCTCGCCCGGCTCCCGCAGCCGGGCAGCCACCGCCGGCCACAGCAGCGCCGCGAACAGAAAGGCCGGCGTCACCGGCCGGCCTTCCATCACCCGGCGGTCGGTACTGTCCAGGGCGCGGGCGATCACCGCCAGGCCTGGACCCTCCGGGTCTGCCTGCAGGGCTGCCTCGGTGTCCGGGAACAGGTGCCCGAACAGCCCCAGCTGGCGCAGCCGCTCGAAGCTCTCGGCGCCGTGGCCGGACATGAACAGCTTCAGCACTTCCTCGAACAGCCGGGCCGGGGGGATGTGGTCCAGCTCACCGGCCATCTCCGGGATCGGGTCCCGGGTGGCGGGGTCGATGCGAAAGCCCAGTTTTTCGGCGAAGCGCACCACCCGCAGCATGCGCACCGGATCCTCGCGGTAGCGCACCTCGGGGTCGCCGATCAGGCGGATCAGGCCCTGCTTGAGATCCTCCATGCCGCCCACGAAGTCCACCACCGAGAAGTCGGCGATGTTGTAGTACAGGGCGTTCACGGTGCAGTCCCGGCGCAGGGCGTCCTCCTCGATGGAGCCGTAGACGTTATCCCTGAGGATGCGCCCGTCCTCCACCAGGCGCTCGTCTGTGTCGTCGCCGTCGCCGTCGCCGTGCAGCGCCCGGAAGGTGGCCACCTCGATGATCTCCCGGCCGAAGTGCACATGGGCCAGGCGGAAACGCCGGCCGATCAGGCGGCAGTTTCGGAACAGCGCCTGCACCTCCTCCGGACGGGCGTCGGTAGCCACGTCGAAGTCCTTGGGCTCGCGACCCAGAGACAGATCCCGGACCCCGCCGCCGACCAGGAAGGCCGCATAGCCGGCTCCGTGCAGCCGATAGAGAACCTTGAGGGCCTTCTCGGAAATATTGGCCCTTGAGATGGCGTGCTCGGAACGCGGGATGACGGTGCGCTGGATGTACGTTGTAGGCTCTTCGGACACGTGCCGGTGGCGGTTGTCATGTAGAAGGGAGCCGGTATAATACCAGCCCTCGCGGCGAGGTACAGTCCGCCGGGTGCAACGCATCCGCCCGTCGTCCCGAGCGTTGCAATTCCCGCTCCCATCGTCTAGCGGTTAGGACGCCGCCCTCTCAAGGCGGTAACCGGGGTTCAAATCCCCGTGGGAGCGCCATTAAGCAGCACTGTGGAACCACCCTTCGCCAGGCCCGTCAGCGCTTCGTGTCCAGGTACGCCCATCCTGTAACGACACGCCCCGCGGGTCTGCTGCGCCGGCTTCTGGCGGCCGTCTACGACGCCCTCATCCTGCTCGCCCTGTGGATGCTGGCCACTGCCCTGTGGCTGCTGGCAAGCGGCGGCGCCGCGCCGCCGGCCGGCTACCTGCCGTTCCAGGGCTACCTGCTGAGCGTTGCCATGCTGTTCTTCTGCGGCTTCTGGTCCGGCCACGGCCGCACCCTGGGCATGCAGTCCTGGCGGCTGCGGGTGGTGGATGCCGCCAGCGCCCGCAACATCTCCCCCAGCCAGTCCGTGGCGCGGTTCCTGGCGGCGCTGCTGGCCTGGGTTCCCGCCGGGCTTGGCGTGTTCTGGATGCTGGTGGACCGGGACGGGCTTACCGTCCAGGACCGGCTCTCCGGCACCCGGGTGGTGGTGGAGCCGCGCCGGGGGAAGGACTGAGGACTGAGGACTGAGGACTGAGAGGGGCAGGGGGCCGCGGCTGGCGGCGGTGGCCGAGGCCTGCCGTAGGGTTAAGGAGGCGCTGATTAATTCCTCGCCGCCGCGTTGGCCCCTCAGAGCCGGCA
>CAZAQB010000051.1:0-21598 GCA_964487155.1 uncultured Ectothiorhodospiraceae bacterium | reverse complement strand
AGGCCGGATAAGGCGCGCAGCGCCGCATCCGGCATCCCGGCGCCCATGTCCGGCCGCGAAATGCACGCGAAATGGACGCGGGATGACGGAGCGGAAGATGGCCACAGATGAACACGGATGAACGGTGGCTTGGCAGCCGCGCACGGGCCGCGGCGCCGCCGGTGCTCTGCGTCTTGGCACGGCCCCGGACGCGCCCGCCCTAGCCCCACCCTGCGATGGAGACGTTGGGGTCGCCGCATCACGGGCCACCCCGTCCAGAGCCCAGCCCCCTGCCTGACTCCAGCGTGGCCAGCCGCGCCACCGCCCGATGGCACGTTTCATCGCAACGTGCCCTACGGCGGGCTTCGGCAGGCGCCAGGTGGGGTGCATGTGCACCCGGCCGCAACCAAAGACGCCGGATGCGCTGCGCTTATCCGGCCTACGCCCCTACCCCGCCGCCGGATCGGAACCCGCGTAGGCCGGATAAGGCGCGCAGCGCCGCATCCGGCGTCTCCGCGGAGCTCACTCGGAGAGCGTTCAGGCGCCGTAGGTCGGCTGCTCCCGGCAGCCGACACCGGGCCCCACCAAGAGCACTGTCGGTTGCCAGGCAGCGGCCAGGCGAGGCCCAACACCTGCCCGGTTCTCTGCCAAAGCATGTTGGTTGCGGGAGAGCTTTGAGGGTCCGCAGCGTCAGCCCGTTGCCCAAAAGACGCGCCGGAGCCTCGCACCAACCCATAATTATGTTCATCCGTGTTCATCTGTGGCTATTTGATCATTTCGCGTGCATTTCGCGGCAAAACAAAAAGGGCCGCCCGAAGGCGGCCCCGCTTCACACACCGGGCGCCCGTGCTCAGAAACTCAGGAAGGCACCGACATTGATGTTCTCGCCGGAGAACTCGTCGCCGTCGTGATTCTCGGAGGTGGCATCCGAATACTCTGCGAGGAACATCAGATTGTCGGTGAACTTGTGGTAGATGCCCGCCGTCCACTTGCGGTTCTCGTCCACCAGGGTGCGGGGGTCGACGTCGTTGCGATCCAGCCGGCTGACGCCGTAGTTGAAGCCGAACTTGGTGCGCCCGTAGGTGTAGGTGCCCTGGAGCATGAAGCCGTCGGAGTCCCGGGCCTCGCCATTGGCGTCGAAGGCGTCGAAGAACAGCGCCGTGGTGCCCATGCCCTCGGCGGTGTAGTAGGAGCCCAGAAAGCTGAAGTCCATGACATCGATCTTGGCGTTGATGTCGATACCCCAGGAGCGCTCATCCTCTTCGTCCGCGATTCCGGCACCCACCAGCCCAGTGTGCTCCTGGGTAATCCCGTTCACCGACAGGAAGCCGCTCACCGGCGCCATGTCGATGTCGTAACGCAGCTGGCCGTGGAAGCCCGGCTGGCTCTTGTTGCTGCCGGCAGAACTCGCGCTGACGCCGGTGAAGTTGATGGCGTCCAGGGGCTGGAAGATGCCGGCCTTGAAGCTGACCCCCTGGAACGAAGGGCTCATGTAGGTGATCTGGGACAGGGTATCCACGTAGATGTAGCCGAAGCCGATCCCGCCCAGGGTAGTGTTGTTGGGGGTGGGAGCGGCGAACCCCTGCACGCCCACGCCGGGCAGGGTCATGTCGTTGATGATGGCGTCGTAGCCGAACAGGCCGAAATCCCGGCCGGCCCGCACCTTGCCCAGCTCGTCGTTGGCGAACTGCAGGTAGACCTGACGGGTGTCGATGGCGGCCGACTGCAGGCCCTGGGTTGCGCCGATGTCCAGGTTAGGGTTGTTGTTGCTGGTGATGCCCGGGTAGAAGCCGAACACGGCGTTCAGATCCCATTCCCGGCCGCTCCAGTCGCTCTGGGTGGTTTCCAGATTGAACACCAGGGCGCCTGGCAACAGACCCGTGGTGACGCCGGACACCCGGTCATCACCACCGCCGGCTCCATTGACAGTGCCCACCCCCCCCTCGATGCCGAACAGCGGACAGGTCACGCCGCCCAGCACCTGATCGTTGGCCACCGTGGTGCCGTCGTCGCAGTTGTTGTTGATATAGTGAACGTTGACGTTGCCGTTGATGTTCAGCGTCCAGCCCCCGCTGCTCAGCTCAATGGCCGAGGCGGCGGTGGAACCGAGACACAGGGCCGAGCCCGCCGCCAGCATGGCGGTGCGCATATTGTTCATGGGTTTCCTCCTCCGAGTGATTCTTGTGGCGATCACCGGGACCATCCCGGGTCGCTGAATACCGCGCCTTGGGTGCGGCGCAGGCCCGGTAATGCAAGACTGGTGCCGGACTCGGCGTCGGCGCCTAAGTCTTCTTCCGAATTGAAATTTTTGAATGGCCGAGGAGGCGCGGGAGCCCCGGCAGGCGGGAGGTGTACCAATTGGGTACGAAGTGTGCCACGGCCACAGGCGCCCATGTGACACCCAGGAGACAGCCGTGGTAATGCCGCAACAGCCGGCCGCCAGCCGTAGCCCCACGTTGCGGAGAAACGTGGGGGGCGAGCTTTGCCGTATGCCCCCGCGCGGTGGCCTGGAATGCCAGAACCGGGGCCGGCGTCCGATCCACCGCCCGATGGCACGTTTCTTCGCAACGTGCCCTACGGCGGGCTTCGGCTATTCAGCCACAGATGAACACGGATGAACGCTGACGGGGATCGGGTTGGGCTCGCGCACCCTGGGCGGGTGCGCCGCAGGTGAATTGTGTCCATCCGTGTTCATCTGTGGCCAACGGATCGGCGGGAAAACCCAGTCCGCGCCGCTAGCGTGCGGCGCGGACCACGCTTGCCAGGGCGGAACGCGGGCTGACGTAGGTCAGGCCCTGGTGGCTGAAGATGCGCTCGACCTCGCCGCGGGCCCGCAACGCGGACAGGGCCGAGGCCACCTCGTCGCGCAGGGCGGGGCTGTCCCGGCGCACCGCCATGCCCACCTCCCAGACACTCCGGTACAGGCCGGCCAGGGGCATGGGCTTGATGGGATACTCGGCGCCCGCGCCGGCGCGGGCCAGGGCCCCCTCGATCTGGGCCCGGGGCCCCATGACCGCGGCCACCTCGTTGGCCAGCATGCCGCGCACGGCGGCCTCCGTGTCCGGGTAGCGCATGGCATTGGCCCGCAGCCGCCCCTTGTAGCCGGAGCTCAGGAAATAGGCCGAGATGGAGTCCAACTCCACGCCGACCCGGGCGTCCGCCAGGTCGATGGCCGAGGCGACGCTGGGCAGCTGAGCGGTGTTGTGGGCGATGGCGATCTCTTCGCGGAAGTAGCCGCCGAAAATGTGGACCTGATCGTTGTCCTCGGCGAAGGCGGGGTCGGTAGGCACGTGCATCATCATGTCGGCGGTGCCGCCGCCGATGTAGTGGCCCTTCCAGACCGCGTTGCGCAGGTCGTCTTCCATGTTCTCGTCGGGGGTGAGCAGCATCAGCTCCAGGCTCACGCCCAATTCGCCGGCAATGGCCCGCGCCAGTTCCACGTCGGCGCCGGTGTAGCGGCCGGACTCGCCGCGGAATGAGAACGGCTGGAAATCCCGGTACACGGCCACCCGCAGGGCGCCCTTTTCGCGCACCGCATCCAGCGACTCGGCCACGGCCGGCATCGGGCCCGCGACCAGGGCCGCCAGCAGGGCTGCGATGGCGCTACTCTTCCACATGGTTGGCCTCCAGGTAGCTGCGGATGGCCCACAGGGCCTCCTGGCTGAGCACTTCGTCGAACTGCGGCATGTAGGTCATGCCATTGCGCACCACGCCGTTGCGCACCCGGTCAACGAACCACTCGTCACCCTCCCAGCCGGCAGGCAGGTAGCGCAGGTCGGGGGCGATGCCGCCGGAGACGGCATCCAGCCCGTGACAGCGGGCGCAGTTCTGATTGTAGGCGCGGGCCCCGATCTCCACCGCCCGCTCGTTGTCCGGGCCGTAGGGGTTTTCCAGCAGCCACTCGCCGGACAGCTCCTTGAGGCCGGTGGTGTCCACTGCCTGGGGCGTCACGTCCCCGTGGCCGAAGGCCAGACCGGCCCACAGGCCCGCCAGCAGGCCGGCCGCCACAATTCGACTTCGAGACATCTTCTGCTCCTCCCGCTGGCACGCCGCGGCGCGGCGCCCATCACCAAGTGTTTCGGAGACCGGGGGCCGCGTGGCGACCCCCGGCTGGCTCCGTGGCTTCTACGTCAGCTGCCGCTCGGCAGCTTGAACACCCAGAGGCTGCCGCCCTGGTTCAGGTACTTCACGTACTTGGCCACCTCGCCGCCCCACAGGGGTACGGCGCCGCCCCAGCCGGAGGGCACGGCGATGTACTGCTCGCCGTCCATCTCCCAGGTGACGGGATTACCCACCACGCCGGAGCCGGTCTGGAACTTCCAGAGCTCCTCGCCGGTGTCGGCGTCGAAGGCCTTCAGAAAGCCCTCCGGCGTGCCGGTGAACACCAGCCCGCCGGCCGTGGTCATCACGCCACCCCACAGCGGTGCCCGGTTCTGGTACTCCCAGACGATCTCGCCGGTGCCGGGGTCCACGGCCCGCAGGGCACCGATGTAGTCCTCGTTCAGCGGCTTGATGTTGAAGCCCGCACCGAGGTAGGCGGCGCCCTTCTTGTAGCTCACCGGCTCGTTCCACATGTCCATGCCCCATTCGTTGGCCGGCACGTAGAACAGGCCGGTGTCCGGGCTGTAGGCCATGGGCATCCAGTTCTTGCCGCCCAGGAAGCTGGGTACGGTGAACACCGCCTCACCGCGCTCACCCTCAGTCTCGGCCGGGTTGCCGGGGCGGGTCTCACCCCACACCGGCCGGCCCGTCTCCAGGTCGATTTCCTTGGCCCAGGTGATTTCGTTGACGAACGGGAAGGCGTCCAGCAGGTCGCCGTTGGTGCGGTCGAGCACATAGAAGAAACCGTTGCGGTCCGCGGTGGCCGCGGCCTTCACCGTGCGGCCGCCCTTCTGCATGTCGAAGGCCACTACCTCGTTGACGCCGTCAAAGTCCCAGCCGTCGTTGGGGGTGGTCTGGTAGTGCCAGACGATGTTGCCGGTGCGCGGATCAAGGGCCAGACGGGACGCGGAGTAGAGGTTGTCCCCCGGGCGCAGCCAGGAGTTCCAGGGCGCCGGGTTGCCGGTGCCCATGAAGATCAGCCCGGTGTCCGGATCGTAGGTGGCACCCTGCCAGGTGGCGCCGCCGCCCTGCTTCCACATGTCGCCGGGCCAGGTGGCGTTGGTGGTGCCGGTGACGCCGTTCTCGATCTTTTTCTCACCCTCCCAGCGGTAGCCCATGTGGCCCTCGATCACCGGCCGGGTCCACACCATCTTGCCGGTCTCGGCGTCCCGGGCGTCCACCCGCCCGAGGATGCCGAACTCGCCGCCGGAATTGCCGGTGATCACCAGACCGTTCACGATCAGCGGCGCCGCCGTATAGGAGTAGCCGGCGCGGTAGTCCCCCAGCCGCTCGGTCCAGACCACCTTGCCGGTGTCCTGGTCCAGGGCCACCAGCTTGGCGTCCAGGGTGCCGAAGATCACCAGGTTGCCGTACAGGGCGGCACCGCGGTTGACCACGTCACAGCAGGGCATGATGCCGCTGGGCAGGCGGGCCTCCCACTCCCAGAGCTCCTCGCCGGTGCGGGCATCCACCGCGAAGATGCGCGAGTAGGACGCCGTGACGAAGATCTTGCCGTCGTGCACCAGGGGCTGGGCCTCCTGGCCGCGCTGCTTCTCGCCGCCGAAGGAAAACGCCCAGGCCGGCACCAGGTTCTTGACGTTGTCCTTGTTGATCTTGGCGAGCGGGCTGTAGCGCTGGCCGCGGGGACCCATGCCCCAGCCCAGCACGTCGCCGGTGCTGGCCTGGTCCTGGAGGATGGCGGAACTGCTTACCGGCTTCGCCGCCGTGGCCGTGCCGGACGCCCCCAGCATCAAGACCAGTGCGGCGACCAAAGTCCCGGCAGCGGGCCGCCAGCGGGAATGGGTTCGAGTGCTGTGCATGGGATGTTTCCTCCTCGGAATCTTTCTGTTGGCATTGCGCGGCAGCCATTGCCGTCCAGCCGGATTTGCAAACCCCATGCCACCTTCCGGAACCGGCCGCTCCCGGCTGCACCGGCGCAGCGGCCGGAATTCCGTGCGTCAGCACCGTGACACAGTGTCACCCGCCCCCGTGACAACCATCGCGAGCGGATTTGACATACCCGGACGGGGAGTGCTACTCCGACCATTCCAGTGGGTTCGGGCGCTCCTCGAGAGCCACCCCCTACCCTCTGGCGTATCCAGAATAGCTCTGACGAGCCGGGTTTACCGACGGCTGACGGGGCGCCAACCCAAGCTGCCAGCAGAGCGGCAAGGGGCGGAAAATGAGAGATTGGAGGAGAGCCTAGTGCCCGCAGCCACGTACCTGCATGCCAGCCGTGTCGTCGCCTCAGTGGACCGCTGGACCCAACGCCCGGATGATCTGCCTGAGCAGCGCGACCAGCGGCGCATCGCCGATTCCTGGCGGCGCTGCCTGCTGGACTACAGCCTCGACCCGGGCCACGGCCATGTCGAGGTGGTCATGGAAAGCCCGCGCCTGCGTGAGCGCCGGGACCAGATGGGGGAGCTGTTCCACGTCGCCCAGGCGGAGATGGAGAACCTCTACCACCAGATCTCCGGCTCCGGCTACGCGGTGATCCTCACCGACGCCGAGGGCTACGTCATCAACCGGGTGGGCGACCCCGACCAGGCGCGGCGCTTCGCGGACGTGGGCCTGTGGCCCGGGGCCGACTGGAGCGAGCGGCAGGCCGGCACAAATGGCATCGGCACCTGCCTGGCCGAGCGCCGCCCGGTCACCATCCATCGCGACGAGCACTTCCTGAGCTGCAACGCCGCCCTGTCCTGCTCCGCGGCGCCGGTACGCGATCCCCACGGCGGGCTGATCGGCGTGCTGGACGCCTCCTCGGTCAGTTCCAGGGACACCCGGGAGAGCCAGACCCACACGGTGGCGCTGGTTAAAATGTCCGCCCGGGTGATCGAGAATTCCAACTTCCTGCGCAGCTTCCGCGACCAGTGGGTGCTGCGCTTCCATGTGCGGCCCGAGTTCGTGGGCCTGCTCAACGAAGGCATGCTGGCCTGCGACGCCGCCGGCACCCTGCTGGCGGCCAACGCCAGCGCCCTGGTGCAGCTGGGCGTCACCGCCAGCAACGAGGTGGTGGGCCGGCCGGTGAACGAGGTGCTGGACATCTCGCCGAGCCTGCTCCACGAGGCAGCCATCGGCCAGGGCCACTCGGTATGGCCGATCCGCGAACTGCGCCAGGGCAAGCGCTACTTTGCCACCCTGCGGGCGCCGGAGCGCCGGCCAGCGGGTGCCTCCATTCCCGCGGCGAAGGGGCAGATCATCCGCCCCTCCCCCGCTCCGCGCGACGCCACGCCCTCGCTGGAGTCCCTGGCCAGCGCCGGCGACCCGCAGATGGCCTACAACGTGCGCTGCGCCGGCCGGGTGATGGACCGCAACGTGCCCATCCTGCTGTGCGGCGAGACCGGCAGCGGCAAGGAGGCCCTGGCCGCCGCCATCCATAACGCCAGCGCGCGCCGCGACAAGCCGTTCGTGGCGGTCAACTGCGCGTCCATCCCCGAGTCGCTGATCGAAAGCGAGCTGTTCGGCTACCGCCACGGCGCCTTCACGGGGGCCCGCCGCGACGGCATGCGCGGCAAGGTGCTGCAGTCCAGCGGCGGCACGCTGTTCCTGGACGAGATCGGCGACATGCCCCCCGAGCTGCAGACCCGGTTGCTGCGGGTGCTGGAGCAGAAGGAGGTGCTGCCGCTGGGCAGCGAGGTGGCGGTGCCGGTGGAGCTGCATGTCATCAGCGCCACCCACCGCGACCTCATCCGCCTGGTGGACGAAGGCATCTTCCGGGAAGATCTCTACTACCGGCTGAACGGCATCACCCTGACCCTGCCGCCGTTGCGGGCGCGGGGCGACAAGGAGAGCCTGATCCGCTCGGCGCTGGCCGCCGAGAACGACCTGGCCGAGGATGTGGGCATCGACTACGACGCCTTCCAGCGGCTGCTCAACCACCCCTGGCCAGGCAACATCCGCCAGCTGCGCAACTGCCTGCGCACCGCCCTGGCGCTGTGCGACGACGGCATCATCCGGCTCGCCGACCTGCCCCAGGAGATCGTCAACGAGAGGGTGCGCCCGCTCGCCCCGGGCAGCGCGCCCGCCCAATCGCCCCATCAGGCACAGCCCGAGTCCGGCCCCGAGGCGGAGGGCAGCCCGCTGGAGACCGCCGAGCACGAGACCCTGCTCCGGGAGCTCGAACGCCACCGCTGGAACATCACCAACACGGCCGCCAGCCTGGGGGTGAGCCGCAACACCCTGTACCGCAAGATGCGCAAGTACGGCATCTCCACCGGCCAGTAAGCCCTCGCCCTCCACCTGGCGGTTTCCCTCGCCAACGGACCCTCCCCGGCGGGGCGCATCCACGCCCCGCCGGGGAGACGTTTCGTCACTCCCCGTACCAGCGCCGCAACAGCCGCCAGCACCCCAACCGCGGCAGAGCCGAACCTGGCATCTGGCATGAATGCTGCTGGGCCATGGCGGCCCCTCGCCAGGGAAGTTCAACACCAACGGACCCGCACCATGGATCATCTGGATCGTTGCACTGTGCTACGCCTGTCACCCGCCTGCCGGCTCCAGTGGGAAGCCTCGCGTCACTACTACCTGCTGCTCTACCCGGCCGGCGCCGTGCCATTGAGCCGCCGGGCCGCGGAGGTGCTGAGCCGCTGTGACGGCCACCGGCCGGTGCGCCAGATCGTGCAGGACCTGTGCGGCCGACACGCCGCGCCGGAGATCGAAGCGGCGGTCGTCAATGTGCTGGAGGGCGCCCTCGACCGGGGCTGGGTATGCCCGGCCGGCCCGGGGTAGCGATTCGGCGGTTCATCGAGCCCGCCGCGCGATCAGCGCAGCCGCGGCGCAGATACGGGCCCGGCACGGGAGACTCGGCGCGGCGGAGACGCCGGATGCGGCGCTGCGCGCCTTATCCGGCCTACGCGGGCCCGGCCGCGCCCCGGGGCCGCGGCGAAGGGTGTAGGCCGGATAAGCGAAGCGCATCCGGCGATTCGGCGGTCCGCCTCGGCCTGGGTCGGGCGGGAGCTCGGGGATGTCTGCGTGGGCATTTGCAACGCTGTCCCCCACGTTTCTCCGCAACGTGGGGCTACGGGTGCCGTCGCTCAATTCACCCTTGTAAGCGGGCGAAGGAACTCGTCGTGCGGGGACGAAACCCGGCGCCAACGGACAGGCGAAGCCTGCGAGGCCGGAATCGGCGCGGCGGCGGCGATGCCGCCCGGGACAACCCCGCCCGCGGCGCTGTCAGCCCGGCGCTTTGCGGGCCCGGATCAGGCCGCGCTGGGGGTCGTAGCCGTGCACCGAGGCGGCGAAGCACACCAGCAGCCAGGCGCACACCACCGCCGTGGCGAGGGCGTTGAACTGGCCGTACATGGCGAAGCGCACCATCTCCACGGCATGGGTGAAGGGGTTGAAGCGGGCCAGCTGGTAGACCACCTCGGCGCCGGCCTCCTGCAGCCGCCAGAGGGGATACAGCGCCGGCGAGATGAAGAACATGGGGAAGATGACGAAGTTCATGGTGCCGGCGAAGTTCTCCAGCTGCTTCACGTACACCGACAGCAGCAGCCCCAGGGCGCCCAGCATCAGGGCCGCCAGCACCAGCGCCGGCAGCGCCCGCAGCAGGCCCCAGAGGGGCAGGTCCACCCCGAACAGCAGGCACACGGCGAGGAACGCGTAGGCCTGCAGCACCGACAGGAAGGCGCCTGCCAGCAGCTTCGCCAGCAGCAGGAACCAGCGCGGCAGCGGCGCGGTGAGCAGCAGCCGCATCAGCCCCATCTCGCGGTCGTAGACCATGGCGAGCGACGACTGCATGCCGTTGAACAGCAGCACCATGCCCAGCAGCCCGGGGACGATGTAGACCTGGTAGGGGATGTAGGTCTGGTAGGGCGGGATGATCGACACCCCGAACACGTTCTGGAAGCCGGCGGCGAACACCAGCAGCCACAGGGTGGGCCGCACCAGGGCGGAGAACAGCCGGCCCTTCTGGTGGACGAACTTGGTGACCTCCCGGGAGGCCACCGCGCCCACCGCCTGCAGGCCGTGGGCCGGGCTCACGATCCGGCCTCCAGCTCGCAGCGGGTCTCCGGCGCATCCCGCCCCAGGCTGTCGAGATCCATGCGCGGGTGCAGGAACCCCTCCAGCGGAGCCCGGACCGCCACCCAGTTGGGGGTGCCGAGGAACATGGGCGTGCGCAGCTGCTGGTTCCAGGGCCGGAACGACAGCCGGTAGCCCTGGAAGCCGTCCAGCACCAGCTCGTCACCGCGCAGGTAGGCGCGAAGCCGCTCGGTGCCGGTCTCACCGGTGCGGATGATGGCCTCGGCCAGGGCCTTGACGCCGATCCAGGCGGCCCAGTCCCAGCTGGTCATGCGCCGCTCGGCATGCTTCTCGAAGCGCTTGTTGAGCTGCCGCGCGCCGTGGTTGTTCCAGTTCCAGTGCCAGACCTCCGGCACCAGCCCTGCGGACCCGACCACCGGGCGCGGCGCCCGGGTGGCATAGGGCAGGCGCTGGGCGAACTCGGCGTCGGCGTCGGCCACGAAGATGGCGTCGAAGCCGCTGCCGCGGGTCAGCAGGTCCAGGTTGTTGGCCTCCCGCGCCCGGGGATCCTGGCCGGAGACGAATGGGCGCTGCTCGGCGATGCGCAGGCCATAGCGCTCGGCGGCGGTCCGGAAGCCGTCCCCGAGGGCTTGATCGGCGCTTTCCGGACCCTGCAGCAGCAGCAGCTTCTGCCAGCGCCGCTCCACCAGGTACTGGGCGAGGGCATCCATGCGCATGGCGAGGCTCGGGATGAGGTGGAACAGGTTGGCGGCGCAGGCCTCGCCGCGCAGGGGCTGGGCCTCGGCGCTGATGTTGAACACCAGGGCATCGGCGAGCTCCGGCAGCGCCGCCACCCGGGTCACCGCCGGGGCCGGCAGGTCCAGCATGAACAGCCGCACCTGCTGCCCCGCCAGTTCCCGGGCCTGCTCCAGCAGGGCGCCCATGGCGGCCGCCTCCCGGCGCTCGAAGGCCAGCGTCACATCCCGGGTGCGCAGCGGAAAGCGCACCTCCCGGACCGCCACCTCGGCGCCGGCGTAAGGCCGCCCCCAGGGCTGCCCGTGGGCCCGCGCCTCCATGCGGCCCACGTCGTAGCGGGAGTCGTCGCGCAGCTCCAGATAGGCCACGGTGAGGGTCTCGGCAGCCCCGGCCGGCGCCAGCGGCGCCAGCCAGGTGATCACCACTGCGGCCAGTATCAGCCGACCCATGATGCCTCCTCAGTCCACCACGATGCTGTGGGGCTTGCGGGCCACCGGCACCGAGCGAAGCACTCGCAGACTGGCGGTGTCCACCACCGACATGTCGTCGCTGCCGCCGTTGGCCACATACAGCCGGCTCTCGTCGCGGCTCAGGGCCACACCCCAGGCGCGGCGGCCGACCAGCACGTAGTCGGTGATCTCGCGGCTCGCCACGTCCACCACCGCTACATGGTTGGCCCGTCCCAGGGTGACGTAGGCGGTGGCCCCGTCGGCGGTCATGGCCAGTCCCACCGGGGTGACGTCATCGGGACGGAAGCCTTCGGGCTCGAAGGAAATTCCCCCGATCACCTCGTAACTCTCGGTGTCGATGATGCTCACCGTGCCGGAGAGCTCGTTGGTCACCCACAGTTCCGCGCGGCCGTCGGGCACGGCGAAGCGCCGCGGCCGGTTGTCCACCAGCACGTTGGCCACCAGATCGCGGCTGGCGGTGTCCACCACATGGACCATGTTGGCCACTTCCGAGGTGACGTAGGCGCGGCTGCCGTCCGGCGACACCAGCACACCCTCGGGCTCCTCACCCACCGCCACCTGGGCGGCGATCCTGTCCTCCACCAGGTCGTAGATGGTGAGCAGGCCGTCATCCT
This sequence comes from uncultured Ectothiorhodospiraceae bacterium, assembly GCA_964487155.1. GTDB lineage: Bacteria > Pseudomonadota > Gammaproteobacteria > Nitrococcales > Nitrococcaceae > CAZAQB01. Next base: position 9,717 of record CAZAQB010000051.1, on the reverse strand, counting down.
CGTTGGAAGCGTAGAGGTAGCGGCCCATGGGGTCGATGTCGAACATCTCCGGATCTTCACCCACGTCCAGCTGGCGGATGACCTCCAGCTTTTCGGTGTCGATCACATCGATGGCGTCGGCGTCCCCCGAGGCTGCGTAGAGCCGGCTGCCGTCGGCGCTCAACTTCAGCGCCCGCGGGCGCTCCGAGGTGGGGATCTCCGCCAGGCGCTCCAGGCTGTCGGCGTCGAACACCACCACCACGTCGTCGTCCTCGCTGCTCACGTACAGCCGTCCCTCGGCCGCCGCCGCCAGGGGCAGGGCCAGCATCAGGGTCAGCAGGGCAGCGGAAATCAGGGTTCTCAAGGTCATGCGCGTTTCTCCTCCTGGGTATCGTTTTCGCGACTCAATGCAACCAGCAGGTCCGCCAGGGTCGCGTCGCCGGCGTCCTGCAACAGCACTTCGGGGCGCCCTTCGTGGCGCTTGATGCCGCGATTCAGAATCACCACCCGGTCGGCCAGCTCGGCCTCGTCGATGAGGTGGGTGGCCCACAGCACGGCCACGCCACGCTCCCGGCACAGGCCCGCCACGTGCTCCAGCATCTGGCTGCGGGAGGCCGGATCCAGGCCCACCGTGGCCTCGTCCATGAGCAGCACCCGGGGCCGGTGCAGCAGGGCCCGGGCCAGCTCCACCCGGCGGCGGTTGCCGCCGGAGAGCACCCGGGCCGGCGCGCCGGCCTTGTCCGCCAGGCCCGCCCGGCCGAGCTCCTCGTCGATGCGCGGGCCGGCGGCGGCGCCGAGGCCGTGCAGCCGGGCGTGGAACTTGAGGTTGGCGCGCACCGTGAGGTCCAGATCCAGGGCCGGCTGCTGGAACACCACGCCGATGGCGGCCAGCGCCTGCACCGCCTCCCGGCTCATGTCCCGGCCCGCGACCCGGATGCGCCCGGCGTCCGGCACGAACAGCCCGCTCAGCATCTGGAACAGGGTGGTCTTGCCGGCGCCGTTGGGGCCCAGCAGGACCACGAACTCGCCGGCATTCAGCCGCAGCTGGAAGTCGTCCAGGGCCTTCAGCGAGCCGTAGGACTTGCTGACGCCCTCCACTTGCAGCACCGCCTCGCCCCCGGTCATGAACGCCCCCGGGCCGGCCGGGCGGAGGGCTCGCCGGTGTCCGCGGGCGCGGGCGCCAGGCGCCCGGAGAGCAGTTCCGGGTGGCGCGCGGCCAGCTCACCGAAGGCCCGGCGGCGGGCGTCAATGGCGTCCCGGGGCATGGGCAGGGGGAGCTCCACCAGCACCCGGGCCGGCGGAGCCGACAGGAAACAGATGCGATCGGCCAGGGCCATGGCCTCCTCCAGGTCGTGAGTCACCAGGATCACCGTGCAGCGCCGCGTCCGCCACAGCTCCAGCAGCAGCTGGTGCAGGGTCTCGGCGGTGGGACGGTCGAGGGACACGAAGGGCTCGTCCAGCAGCAGCAGTTCCGGGCGGATGGCAAAGGCCCGGGCCAGGGCCACCCGCCGCTGCATGCCGCCGGAGAGCTGGTTGGGCCAGGCCTGGGCCCGTTCGCCCAGGCCCACGGCATCCAGCAACTCGCGGATCCGGGCCTCCGACCCGGAACCCGCCGGCAGCACCAGGCGCAGGTTGTCGGCGACGCTCAGCCAGGGCATCAGCCGCGGCTCCTGGAATACCAGACCCACCTCCTCGGGCGCTCCCGCCCGCCCGTCCGAGCGGCTGATCTCGCCGTCGAAGTCATCCAGCCCCGCCAGCAGCCGCAGCGCGGTGGTCTTGCCGACCCCGGAGGGCCCCACCAGGGCCAGGATCTCGCCGCCGCCCACCTGCAGGTGCAGATCCTGCAGCACCGGCGCCTCGTCAAACGCCTTGCGGCGGATGTGGATGTCGAGCCCCGCCATCACCGCCGCCACCGGGCGAGGTGCCGCTCCAGGGGCCGCATCAACCAGGCCTCCACGGCGAACACCACCGCGGCGAAGGCCAGCGTATAGGCCAGGATGCTGGCGATGTCGAAGAACTGGAAGAAGGTGCCGAGCTTGAAGCCCACGCCACTGCTGCGCCCCAGCAGTTCCACCACCAGCACGATCTTCCAGATCAGCGACAGCCCGGACCGGGCGGCGGCCAGCAGGTAGGGCTGCAACTGGGGCAGGTACACCCGCCACAGCCGCCGCCAGGCGCCCAGCCGGTAGGCCCGCGCCACATCCAGCAGGTCCTGGTCGACGGCGCGGGCACCCTCGCGCACGGTCACCGCCACGGTGGGGATCTTGTTCACCACCACCGCCAGCACCGCGGCCAGTTCGGTGAGCCCCAGCCACAGATAGCAGAGCATGATGATGATCAGCGCCGGCACGTTGAGACCCAGCACCAGGGGGCCATCGCCCAGCAGGTCCAGGCTGCGGTAGCGGCCCATGAGCATGCCGAAGATGCTGCCCAGCAGCATCGCCAGCGCAAACGCCACCGCCACCCGCAGCAGCGTCACCGCCAGGTGATAGGGCAGCTCGCCGCTGGCGATCTCCGCGGCCAGCACCCCCATCACCCGCGCCGGCGCCGGCAGGTCCGCCGGGTCCGCCCACAGGCTGGCGAGCTGCCAGACCCCGACCAGCGCCGCCAGCGAGAGCCAGCGCAGCCAGGCCGAGGGCTCGGTGCGCGAGGAGGCTACTGCTGCCACGTCTGCGCGGCGCGCTCGGGCTGCCAGAAGGTGCCGGGGGCAAGTTCGGGCTGGCCGCCGGTGAGCTCGGTCCCTCCCTCGCCGGCCAGGATGCGGTACACCTGCTCGGCCGCAGCCACCTGCCCCGCCCCCATCATCGGCGGGATGCCCTCCCGGAATCGGCGGCGCAGGGCATCCAGGGTGGCGTCATCCTCGGCCTTGGTGACGGCGCGCAACCGCTGCCACTCCGCGTCCGACTCCGCCAGCAGCTGCTTGGCGGCTCGGGAGGCCTCGATGAGCCCGTAGGCCAGCTGGGGGTGGTTGCGCGCCCACTCCTCCGAAAACACCCAGCCCAGCAGGGGCAGGGGCTCGGTCACCCCCAGCTCGGCGAGCACGTCCTCGACGCCGATCAGGGGCCGGAAGCCGGCGGTCTCCAGGCGGGCCGCGTAGTGCCAGAAGTTGATCACCGCCGGCAGGTCGCCGCGCAGCGCCAGGCGGTTGAGCAGCGGCGGCGCGCCGAAGGCCGGCTCGGCGGCAGCCGCCAGGTCCTCTCCGTGGCGCTCCCGGTACAGGGCCCGCAGCAGCAGCCAGCTCTTGTCCACCGGCCCGCCGGCGACACCGATGGAGCGTCCCCCGAGGTCCTCCAGGCGCTGTATCCCGGAATCCGGCGCCACCATCACCGCGCCCACCGCCATGGACCAGGGATGGAACACGTAGGGACGGCCGCTGCCGCGCTGCCGGGACACCCAGATCCAGTCGGAAACGATAGCCTCCACCGCGCCACTCTGCAGGGCAACCGCGGCGGCGTTCTTGGATCCCACCGGGTGCACCGTCAGGCGGATGCCGGCCGCCCGGTCCAGGCTGTGGTGCTGGATCACATCCAGCTCCCAGCCCACGGTGCCGAACTGCAGGGCCCCCACCCGCACCTCAGGCAGTTCCGCCGTCGTACTGGCCGAACCCAGGATCAGGCACAGCGCCAGCAACTTGCCCGCCAGGCGCACGGAACGCCCAGGGCCGAACTTGAACATCATGAGTTCCTCCTCGCACGCCTGCCGGCTCTCAAGGTAAACGCTGCTCGCCGTCGCCCGGGCGACTGGCACGGCCGGCTTCCAGCCATTGTGGCACGCCCGCTCGCGGCTGCCCGAGGCGGCAGCGTGCTCGGGAGTTTCTCCCGCTGTGAGGGCCCCTGGCGCAGCGCCGGGGGCAGCCGGCCAGCCCTCGCACAGCAGACCCGCAACGGCGGCTTGTGGTTCGCCGCCCTGTCGATGGCAGCTTGCAAGGGCCGCACCAGCGGCCTGGGACGAAAAGGCGGATGAGACGCGTTCCGTAAATGGCGCTGCTGTCACGCCATCGTGACGGATTGTCACTCCGGGCCGGGGACGCTTCCTGCAAAAGCTGCATGCTCAATGCGCGTTTACGGCGCCAGCCCTGGCCTGGCATGGCCTTTGCTGGAACCGCTGGGCACGCGGCGGCGGCTGCACGCCCTGCGCAAGCCCACACAGCGAACGTTTTCATCTTCTGGGAGGAGATCACCCCATGACCTACGCACAGCCCGGACAGGAAGGATCCAAGGTCCAGTTCAAGAGCCGTTACGCCAATTTCATCGGCGGCGAGTGGCTCGCGCCCACCAAGGGCCTGTATTTCGAGAACGTCAGCCCGGTGAACGGCCAACCGTTCTGCGAGATCCCCCGCTCCACCGCCGAGGATATCGACAAGGCGCTGGACGCCGCCCACGCCGCCAAAGACGCCTGGGGCCGGGCCTCGGCCACCGAGCGGGCCAACATCCTGAACCGCATCGCCGACCGGATGGAGGCCAACCTGGAGCAGATCGCGGTGGCGGAGACCTGGGACAACGGCAAGCCGGTACGCGAGACCCTGGCCGCTGACATCCCGCTCGCCATCGACCACTTCCGCTATTTCGCGGGTGCCATCCGCGCCCAGGAGGGCGGCGTCAGCGAGATCGACCACAACACCATCGCCTACCACTTCCACGAGCCCCTCGGCGTGGTGGGCCAGATCATCCCCTGGAACTTCCCCATCCTGATGGCGGTATGGAAGCTCGCCCCGGCGCTCGCCGCCGGCAACTGCGTGGTGATGAAGCCCGCCGAGCAGACTCCGGCCAGCATCCTGGTGCTCATGGAGCTGATCGGCGACCTGCTGCCCGCCGGCGTGTTGAACGTGGTCAACGGCTTCGGCGTGGAGGCCGGCAAGCCGCTCGCCGCGAGCCCGCGCATCTCCAAGGTGGCCTTCACCGGCGAGACCACCACCGGCCGGCTGATCATGCAGTACGCCTCGGAGAACCTGATTCCGGTGACCCTGGAGCTGGGCGGCAAGTCGCCCAACGTGTTCTTCGCCGACTGCTTCGCGGCCGACGACGACTTCCGCCAGAAGAGCCTGGAAGGCTTCGCCATGTTCGCCCTGAACCAGGGCGAGGTCTGCACCTGCCCGTCGCGGGCGCTGATCCAGAAGCAGTTCTACGGCGAGTTCCTGGAGGCGGCCGTGGAGCGCACCCGCAAGGTCAAGCAGGGCAACCCGCTGGACCCGTCCACCATGATCGGTGCCCAGGCCTCCAAGGACCAGCTGGAGAAGATCCTCTCCTACATCGACATCGGCAAGCAGGAAGGGGCCAAGGTGCTCACCGGCGGCGAGCAGTTCGAGGCCGAGGGCGGGCTGGCCGGCGGCTACTACGTGCAGCCCACCATCTTCGAGGGCCACAACCGGATGCGCGTCTTCCAGGAGGAGATCTTCGGCCCGGTGGTGTCGGTGACCTCTTTCGGTGATGCCGACGAGGCGCTCGCCATCGCCAACGACACCCTCTACGGCCTCGGCGCGGGTGTCTGGAGCCGGGACGGCACCCAGGCCTACCGCATGGGCCGGGGCATCCAGGCCGGCCGGGTATGGACCAACTGCTACCACCAGTACCCCGCCCACGCGGCCTTCGGCGGTTACAAGCAGTCCGGATTCGGCCGCGAGAACCACCTGATGATGCTGGAGCACTACCAGCAGACCAAGAACCTGCTGGTGAGCTACGACCCCAAGCCGCTGGGCTTCTTCTGAGGAGCCCCAGCCGCAGCCGGACCCGGTGACTGCCGGGTCCGGTTATTGGGAAAGTTGCCGGTGACAGGTGACTCGTGAGGAGTGACGGGTGGCCCGGCGCGGGCGAAGTGCCGCGCCGGCCCAAAACGTTCGGAGACTTCGCACCATGGCGGTATCCCGCGTCAGTTCCACCGAGGCGGCGGACGAGCTGATCCGCCGTTTGCAGGAAATCCACGGCCCGCTGCTGTTCCACCAGTCCGGCGGCTGCTGCGACGGCAGCGCCCCCATGTGCTACCCGCGCGGCGAGTTCCAGATCGGCGCCCGGGACGTCTACCTGGGGGACATCTGCGGCCAGCCCTTCTACATGGGCGCCGCCCAGTTCGAGTACTGGGAGCACACCCACCTGCTGATCGATGTGGTGCAAGGCCGCGGCAGCGGTTTCTCCCTGGAAGCGCCGGAGGGGCTGCGGTTCCTGACCCGCTCACGGCTGTTCACCGACGCCGAGGCCGCGGCACTGGAGCAGGCCGGCCCGCCTCCGCGGGGACCCCGCGAGCCGGCCTGAACACCGCCTGGCCCGGGTCCGCCTGCGTTCGTGACACGCTCCTACGCACGCCGCCCCCGGTCGTCTAGGCTTCCTCGGAGGCGGTCCGGAGCGGAGCAGGCACAGTAGTTACCCGTAGGTGATTATGCCCCTGTCTCAGCTGGTCGGCTGATCGAGGCCCGGCGACATTGCCCGGCGCCCAATCGCCCCGAGGGCGGGCCTCCCACAGGGGGCCTCGGGCAGGCGCCGGGGAACAACTCCTGTGGGAGCGGCGCCCTCGCCGCGATTCCTGGTCCGGCCGAGACAGAGACATGATCAGGTACCTGTGCCTGTATCAGCGAGAAACGCCTTTACCGCAACATGCCTCCAGCGATGCCCTTTATAAGAGGCCATGCAGGATCGACCGCGGACAGGCATTCGGCACCTTCCGGCATGGGGCAGAACACCTCGGTGGGCGCGAACGACGAGCAAACCCAAACCGCTAGCCGGGAGCGGCAACACTCGCCCGCGCGAGATAAAGACAACGAAGTGGGAGGAGATGAATGAGACGCGGACACAGCGTTTGCAGTCTGGCGGTCGCCGCCATTCTCATTGCCCCGGCAGCAGCCACGGCCCAGCAGGAGGGCACCTACCGCCTGGGAGACATCACCGTATCCGCGCCGCGGCTGCCGGCGCCGGCCCTGCAGGTTCCGGCTGCGGTCAGCGTAGTGACCAAGGAGGACATCCAGCTGGGCCGCCAGGGCCTGGGCCTGGACGAATCACTGTCCGCCGTCCCCGGCGTGTTCATGCAGAACCGCTACAACTTCGCCCAGGATCTGCGGGTCTCCATCCGCGGCTTCGGCGCCCGGGCAGACTTCGGCATCCGCGGCGTCAAGATCCTGGTCGACGGCATCCCCCTCACCCTGCCGGACGGCCAGGGCGGCGTGGACAGCATCGACCTGAACTCGGCCGAGCGCATCGAGGTGATCCGCGGACCGGCCTCGTCCCTGTACGGCAACGCCTCCGGCGGCGTGATCCTGATCGAGAGCGAGCGCGGCCCGGAGATACCCTTCGCCGAGAGCAGCTTCCAGGCCGGCGAGTTCGACCTGCAGGAGTACACCGTCAAGACCGGCGGCCAGGCGGGCCCGCTGAACTTCCTGGTGAGCGGCTCGCGACTGACCTATGGCGGCTTCCGCGACCACAGCCGCACGGAGCGCAACCTCGTGAACGGACGCTTCGAGGTGGACCTGCCGGGCAGAGGAACCCTGACCGCCGTGGCCAATGTAGTGGACTCACCGGTAACTGAAGACCCGGGCGCACTCAACGAGCAGCAGTTCGAGGAGGATCCGGCCCAGGCCGCTGCCAACAATCTGCGCGACGACGCCGGGGAGTCCGTGGAGCAGCAGCGTGTGGGCTTCGTCTATCGACGGCCGATGGGAGCCGATCATGAGATCCAGGTGCGCAACCACTACCTGTGGCGCGACTTCGAGAACAAGCTTCCGATCCAGGAGGCGGTGGCCTTCGAGCGCTTCTTCGTCGGCGGCGGCGCCTCCTACGCCTACAGCGGTGACGTGCTGGAGCGACGCAACCGGCTGATTGTCGGCCTGGACGCGGGCCGTCAGGCCGACGACCGGCAACGATTCGACACCCTCGGGGGTGAGATCGTCGACCAGACTCAGGAGCAGACCGAGAAGGTCACCAGCATCGGCGTGTTCGCCCAGGACGAGTTCTGGCTCACCCCCCGGCTGCAGCTCTCAGCCGGACTGCGCTACGACCGGGTGAAGTTCCGGGCCGCGGATGACTTCCTCTCGGACGGCGACGATTCCGGTGAGCGCACCCTGGACGAAGTCAGCCCCCGGGGCGGCGCCCTGTACACCTTCGGACCGCAGGCCAACGTCTACGCCAATATCTCCACCGCCTTCGAGACCCCCACCACCACCGAGTTCGCCAACCCGGCCGGGGGCGGATTCAACCCCGACCTGGAGCCCCAGACCGCCACCAACTACGAGCTGGGCATCAAGGGTGTGGTGGCGCGGCAGCTGCGCTACGAACTGGTGGGCTTCCGCATCAAGGTGAAGGACGAACTGATCCCGTTCACCCTGGAGCAGGGTGGCCAGGATTTCTTCCGCAACGCCGGCGAGTCCACCCGCAACGGCATCGAGCTGGCCCTGGACTGGCGCCCGGTGGAGGGGCTGCGGACCTCTCTCGCCTACACCTACTCCGACTTCGAGTTCGATGACTTCGTGGTGGACGGCGACGTGTTCGACGGCAACACCATCCCCGGCATACCCGAGCACGTACTGCGCGGCGAGGTGTTCTACCGCGCCGCCAACAACCTCTACGCCGGCATAGATGCCATCTACGTCGGCGAGCAGTTCGCAGACGACGCCAACCGTTTCCAGGCGGACGGTTACACGGTGACCAACCTCCGCCTCGGCTACCAGGGGGACTACGGCCGCTGGCGGGTGGACCCCTACCTGGGGGTCAACAACCTGTTCGACGAGGAGTACGCCAACAACGTGCGGCTCAACCCGTTTGTGCCGGGCTCCGGCAATCCCCGCTTCCTCGAGCCTGGCCCGGAGCGCAACGTCTACGGCGGCATTGCCCTGCGCTATCGATTCGGGCCATAGCCGACGCCTTCTGCAGCCATCGGAGCAGGCACGTGGCAATGCCGGATGAAGAATCGCGGCGGGCGCACCGGCAACGCGGGAGGCGCGCCCCCAGCCAATGCGGCCGAGCGCAGCGGCTTGCGCGCCATGACCCGCCGGCACGGCGAGGCAGGGAAGCAATCCGCTGCGAGCACCTCCAGAACCCAGAGCATGAGAACCCCCTATGGATGCCAACCAACTGCGCGAACGCCAGCGCCCGCTCAAGGACCGCTATCGCGAAGAAGCTGAAACGGCCCGGGTGCCAGCCCACGCCGAGGCCCGGCTGTCCCGAGACGACATCGCCTGCACCCTCCCCGGTTGGGCCGGCGAGATCACCGCCGGGCTGCACCCGGCGGCTGGCGGCGACGGCTCCCAGGCCTGCTCCGCCGACCTGCTGCTACAGGCCCTGGCGGCCTGTGCCGGGGTCACGCTGAACAGCGTCGCCACCGCGATGGGCGTGGAGCTGCGCGACGCCCGGGTGGTGGCCGAGGGCGAGTGGGACGCCCGGGGCACCCTGGGCATCGACAAGAGCGTGCCGGTGGGCATGAGCCGCATCCACCTGCGCTTCGAGCTGGACAGCGACGCCGACGACCAGACCCTGGAGAAGCTGGTGCAGCTCTCCGAGCGCTTCTGCGTGATCTACCAGACCCTGGCCCGGCCGCCGGAGCTGTCGGTGGAGATGCGCCGGGTGTAGCGCTCCGAAAGATCGTGAGACCACCGTATCCCGAAGGTGCTGGGTGCCGAGTGCTGAGTGCTGAGTGCTGAGTGCTGAGAGGGTATCTACAAAATCGGAGCCGCCGGAGCAGAGGGTTGGGGAGCCTCCCGAGACCGACCGAAGCCCGCCGTAGGGCAGGTTGCGAAGAAACCTGCCATCGGGCGGTGGGGTC